>WGDP01000098.1 GCA_015493215.1 Bacteroidales bacterium
TGCCCTCATACATTATCGCCTATAATTCAACTCTTGACTTTACTTTCAATCCGTTATGCTACGGCGACACCACTATGTTTTATAGCCAAATAAGTCAAAGCGATTCGGTACAATGGAATTTTGATGACCCTGCTTCCGGCATCGAAAACCATTCAACAGCGCTAAATCCCGGCCACGTTTTTACAACCACCGGAACATTTGATGTGGTATTAACCGTTTGGATAGGCGGAACATCAAAAACATTGACAAAACAGGTTACAATTACCGAAACAGTTCCTGTCAACCTCGGCCCCGATACCACCTTCTGCAACGGCAACTCCCTGTTGCTTTCCCCCGGCAGTAACTATTTCCACTACCTTTGGCAGGATGGCTCAACCGATTCCCTGTTTGTTGCAGATGATGCCGGAACCTATTGGGTTCAGGTAACCGATTCATCAGGATGCAAAGCCACCGATTCCATTAACATTGATACCTTTCCGGGATTTGACTTCTCCATAGGCAACGATACTACCATCTGCTTTGGAGATTATGTATTTCTATACGCACCTCCTGGTTTTGAATCCTGTCAGTGGCAGGATGGCTCCGGTAATACCTCTTACATTGCCGATACTTCAGGTTACTACTGGCTACAGGTTACCGACACCAATAATTGTGTTGCCCGCGATTCAATGTTGCTTACTGCCAATAAGGTTCCCGCCGATATACTGGGAAACGATACACTGTTTTGTAAGGATGGCACTTTTACCTTGCGAACCCATCCTGTTTATGAACAATACTTTTGGAACAACGGCAGCAACGACTCTGTTATAACTACCTCACAGCCGGGAAAATACTGGGTAACCGTTTTTGATACGTTGGGTTGCTCCGGAAGCGACACCATTCAGCTTGACTATTTCCCGGCCATCACGCTTGAACTCAATGCCACCGGACAACTGTGCGAAGACGACAGCGTGATATTACAAGCTGTATCAAACTACAACAACTACCTGTGGCAGGATAGCTCACAAAACCAAACATACATTGCAAAGGATTCGGGAATTTATTGGGTAAAAGTAACCACCCCCTGCGAAACAAAATCGGACAGCATCACCATCGATGCCTGTTCCTCCATCTGGATTCCCAATGTGTTTACGCCCAACAACGACGGCTATAACGATTACTTTGGGGCTGTTGCTAAAAACATCATAAAATTTAAGCTCGTCATTTTCAACCGTTGGGGTCAGGAACTGAAAACGCTACACAGCATCAACGAAAAATGGGACGGAACCTATCGTGGACAAAAAGCAGCACAAGGCACCTACTTTTGGGTTGCCGATTACGAACAGGTTGAGAGGGATGGCTCAATAAAACATGTTAGGTTACAGGGGAGTGTAACTTTGATACGCTAAGGTTTATTAATTTAATTTTTAAATCGTTCCTCTATTAATTTCGACCGGCGAATGGCCGCATTAAGCTCAAAGCCGATAAGAAGAATAAATGAGTTGTAATAAATCCATACCATTAAAACCAAAAGTGACCCGATAGAGCCATAAAGAAGGTTGTAACGCGAAAAGTTCTCAAAATATATTTTTAATACACTACTACCCAATATAAACAAGGCTGTTGCCAGAATAGAACCAACCGAAAAAAACCGGTAGGTTCTTCCTTTGTCTTTGGGTTGCCCAAAATAATACAATACCGAAACACTTAGTAACATATTGGCAATAATAATAGTCCACTGTAAAAACTGAAGCAGGAAAATAACAAGCTCTCCTTTAACAACATTGTAAGTTTCCAAAAGGTGAACCAGAAGCTTACCCGACATAAGCAAAGCCACTGATGTAAGACCCAATACAGAAATGGCAAACATCAGCAAAATGGCTCTGGTTTTTTGTTTTACCCACGACCATTTGCGTGCTTTGTAGTAGCCCTGATTAAAACTTTCCATAATCGAGTCCATGCCGTTGGCGGCAAAATAGATGCCGAGAACAAAGGTAAGTGACAATAAATCGTTGCGGGGATGGCTTAATATTTCACTGATGGTACCTTCCATAAGTTCAAAAATGTTGGCAGGTATAACATCGTCCAAAAGCTCAAAAAGATTGGTTTGAAAAGTGGTTGTGGTTACAAAAGGTATCAGGTTAAAAAGAAACAACAGCATGGGAAACAGGGCAATAAAAAAGTTAAAGGCGATGGCTGAGGCCCGGTGAGCCAACACCCCTTTTGTCAGCCCTCTGAAAAAGAAAACCAAAACGTCGTATAGCGGCATTCCTTCAAATCCGGGTATAACAATGCGGCGCAGCAAATCTCTTAATTTACTGCTGAATGATTTACCTGTTTTTTTTATTGTTTTAATGGGCATCAGCTGCTGCTTATAAAGTAGTAACGCTTATGTCGAGGCTTTTTATTTGATGAGTAAGTGCGCCAACCGATATAAAATCAACTCCGGTTTCGGCATAGCGCCTGATGTTGTCGATGCCAATTCCTCCCGAAGCCTCTGTTTCATACTTTCCGTCAATAATAGCTATGGCCTTGCGAATTTCCTCCGGCGAAAAGTTGTCTAACATAATTCGATGTACCCCTCCGGTTTCCAACACTTCGGCCAATTCATCAAAATTACGAACCTCAATTTCTATTTTTAGTTCTTTTTTATTTTTCCTTAAATATTCGTTTACCGACAAAATGGCTTTTTTGATTCCTCCGGCAAAGTCAACATGATTGTCTTTAATCATTATCATATCGTATAAACCCATGCGGTGATTGTCGGCTCCACCGGCCTTGACAGCCATTTTTTCAACCAGCCTGTTGCATGGAGTAGTTTTGCGAGTATCAAGGATGGTGCATGAAGTACCTTTTACCGACTCAACCAGTTGATTTGTAAAAGTTGCAATGCCGCTCATGCGCTGGATAAAATTGAGAGCCAGCCGTTCGCCCGTTAGCAGTGTTTGGTCGCTGCCCGAAATGTGCATAATGTCGTCGCCTTTGTTAATCTGCTCTCCATCATGAATAAAAATCTCAACGTTAGTGTTTGGGTCAAGTAGTGTGAAAACCCTTTTGGCAACTTCCGTACCTGAAACAATTCCTGATTGTTTGGCAAACATTTTTACTTTTCCCCGCGCATCGGCAGGTACCGTAGCCAGCGTGGTGTGGTCGCCATCACCAATGTCTTCTTTAAGTGCCGCTTTTATTATATCATCAATGGTCATAATTCCAAATTTTTGCAAAAATACCATTGTTTTTTGGATTATCCGATTTTCATTTTGTCGGAACAGTGCTTGTTTGGTGGTTTATCAATAAAAGTTGTTGAGAAATCTTTTGTATAATGGCTTAAAAGTAAAGATAAAATTTTACTTTTGAAAAAACTTTATCCCGGTAATTGATTATGAAAAAAGGTTTTCTCTTTCTTTTGATGGTAGCTTTGTTAGGCATGATGTCGTGCGACGAAAACAAGCCCACGGAAGCCAAAAAATTTAATAATAACTTAAAGGACTTCAATAAATCGTTGCATCACGTTGATAAAACCATGGATATCATGGATAAGATGAACAGCGAAATGGATAAAGTTACCGAGCAGCGCAATAAAGGAATTATCACAAAACAGGAGGCCGAACACCGGCTTGATGTAATAAGAACAAAATATGCCAAAGAGCTGACAAAAACCGGTGATTTAAAAAGTCCGGCAGCATTTCCCGAGTGGGCTAAAAAAATCGGCCTCAGTGCGCCACAGGGGATGACTTTAAATAAATCAATGTCGCAGGTTACCTCTTCAAACGATTCAAATACAGGCTATAACTCTATAAACCTTGTATATAACGGCGATTATGCCGTGGCCATGAAACAGGCTGAAACCATTGCCAAAAATGCCGGTGTCCCCATAGGAAGCGATTATCAGGAAGCGCTCGACCTTGCTAAGGAGCTGGGAACAGACCCCATAAAGGGTGCCGTTTATATGAACTTTGAAATCGGCAAAGATGACAATCAACAGTATCATATTGCCATTACAGTTGATGAAGCCGGCACATTAACCATTACTGCTACCGATTATTTGCAACTGCAAAAGCAGATTAACGACAATCAATCCAAATAACTGATGAATGTTTTAATCACCGGAGCGGGCAGAGGCATCGGGCTGGCATTAACCCGTGCTTTTTTAAACGAAGGACATCCGGTACTGGCCGTGTCGCGAAATATTGAAGAGCTAATAAAAATTGGCAATACTAATCTTACTGCTTACTCTTTTGATTTGCTTAACAACGATTTTACACCTTTGATAAAAAAAGTAAACAAAACCTTCGGTAACCTTGATATCCTTATTAATAATGCCGGGATTGTGGTTGTTAAGCCTTTGCTTGATTTTTCCGATGAAGATTTTGACAGACTGTTTAATGTTAATGTAAAAGCTGCCTACAAAATGGTAAAAGGTTGTGTGCCTTTAATGAAGCAGGGTTCTCACATTGTAAATATCTCCAGTATTGGGGGTTTTCAGGGAAGTGTTAAGTTTCCGGGGCTGGCACTTTATAGCGCTTCAAAAGGGGCGATTGCCGTTTTAACGGAGTCCATGGCTGTTGAGCTTGCCGATGAAAAAATTTCTGTAAACGCATTGGCATTGGGTGCTGTCCAAACGGAGATGCTGTCAACTGCTTTTCCTGAATACAAAGCACCTCTTCAACCCCACGAAATGGCTTCATTTATAAAAGATTTCGCACTCACAGGTCATAAAGTTTATAACGGAAAAATTTTGCCGGTTTCGCTCTCTACCCCATAAACAAGTTCAATACTTGCCATTTGCCGGTTCCTGGTTTGAGGCTGAATTCCTATTTTGATGCGCTATTTAGAAACATATTGCTAATGTTGTTGAGCTTTGTCCTGTCAGGGACAAAACCTGCGTGCATTTTAATAGTGCAATGATTGGACTGATAGAGCTGATTGTTATGATAAGAAAGAGAAAATCAGAATCCTATTTGGTTTGATAAAACCTTTAAGCGTATCAAAAAAGGAATTGGTTCTGAAATCAAACAGGGTTTGCATTTGCTTCTCAATATAATTTCCTACTTTTGCGCCACATTTAAAAAGGAGTGTTATTGTTATAACAATTAAATAAAATGAAAAAAACAGCTTTAAACCAAATGCATCATGATATGGGTGCTAAAATGGTTCCATTTGCAGGATTTGAAATGCCTGTTCAGTTTGAAGGGATTAATGTTGAACATGTAACTGTTCGTGAAAAATTGGGTGTTTTCGATGTGTCGCACATGGGTGAGTTCTGGGTTGAAGGCCCCAATGCCTTTTCGCTGGTACAAAAAGTAACAACCAATAATGTGGCTGCTTTGGTTGACGGAAAAGTACAGTACAGCTGCTTTCCAAATGGCAAGGGCGGAATTGTTGACGACCTGTTGGTGTATCGGTTTAATGCAGAAAAATATCTGTTGGTGGTTAATGCTTCCAATATCGATAAGGACTGGGCGCATGTTAACAAGTTCAATAATGTTAACGCTAAACTTACCAACGTCTCTGATCAGACTTCGCAACTGGCCGTGCAGGGTCCATTGGCATTAAAAGCCATGCAAAAACTTACCGACACTCCCGTGGAAGAGATGGAATATTACACTTTTAAAGTGCTGACTTTTGCCGGTGTTACCGATATTTTATTTTCCACAACAGGTTATACCGGTTCGGGTGGATGCGAAATTTATATGCCCAACGATAAGGCCGAAGAGATTTACAAAGCTGTTTTGGAAGCAGGCGAAGAGTTTGGCATCAAGCCCATTGGGTTGGGTGCCCGCGATACCTTGCGCCTTGAAAGTGGTTTTTGCCTTTATGGAAATGACATTAATGACGAAACATCACCCATTGCTGCCGGACTGGGTTGGATTACCAAGTTTGTCCCCGGAAATGATTTTATCGACAGAGCACTTTTTGAGAAACAGAAAGAGGAAGGGGTGCCGCAGCGTTTAAAAGGTTTTGTTATGGAAGAACGTGCCATTCCGCGCCAGCATTACAAAGTGTTTGATGCCGAGGGCAACGAAATAGGTGAAGTAACCTCCGGAACCCAGTCGCCTATGCTTAAAAAAGGTATTGGAATGGCCTACTTAAACAAAGGCTTTTGGAAAGAGGGTACCGAAATTTATGTTCAGGTTCGTAACAAAATGGCTAAAGGCATTGTTGCCCGGCCACCGTTTTATAAAGGATAATTTTTCTGTATGAAAAAAACCGTCGAAGTCTGTTTGTCTCCCAAATTATACTCCGATAAGCTTACCAAAGGTAAATTTATTACCGTTGTAACCGATATTTTCAGAGCCACTACCTCGGTGGTGGCTGCTTTGGATTATGGTGTAAAATCCATAATACCGGTGGCTAACCTCGAAGAGGCGCATGCTTTAAAACTGGAAGGATATACCGTTGCCGCCGAACGCGAGGGCATTAAAATTGATTTTGCCGATATTGGAAATTCCGCCTCCGAATTTTTTAAGCCCGAACTTAAAGGCAAAACAATTGCCTACAGCACTACCAATGGTGTTAAGGCCATTAATAAATCGTCGGATGCCGAACATATTATTCTCGGGGCATTTGTGAACCTTTCTGCGGTGGCACGGTGGATAGGCAATTTAAACATGCCGGTGGTGATTTTCTGTTCAGCATGGAAAAATAAAGTAAACCTTGAAGATACCCTTTTTGCAGGTGCACTAACTGCCTTGCTAATGGATGAATATGGCTATTGCACCGACAGCGACTCGGCAGTGCTTTCGGTTGACTTGTGGAATCTTGCTAAAAACGACCTGCTCTCTTACATCGAAAAATCATCGCACCGGCATCGGTTGGCTCATGTAATTGACGAAGAGCTTTTAAAATATACCTTTACACCAGATACCAGCAAGGTGGTTCCCGTGTTTAAAGACGGGAGGCTGATTAAGAGCGGAAAATAATTTTTGAACAACAAGTAACTATTTTTCCGAAACAAGTTTCAGTACATCATCAACAAAATGGTAAAACTCTTCCCCTGAATAGGATATCTCCGGCCACTGTTCTTTTGGGAGCTTTTTCCAGCAATGGCCTATAAAATCGCATGGATACGGGTTGGTACATTGATCACCGGGGTCAATAAGGGGCGATTTCTCAAGCAACAGGGTGGCTTTCTCTTCTTCAACTTTCTCTTTAATAAATTCTTGCAGCGGGAGTATTCTGTCTAAAACGCTCTCTTTTATAAAAAGCTCTTCAAGCTTTAGTGTGCCGTCAAACTTATACGCTTTGTTTATGTAAATTATCTGGAAGTCCTTTAAAGCCAGTCCGGTGTTGGTTATAACATAATACTGAAAAGCGGCATCCAGTAAAAAAGTATCCGATATTTTTAATGCACTTTTAACCTCGTAACCAACCCAGTTACCTCTTTCTTTGTTAAGAATGTCGAGGAAAACCAAAAGCCTGTCGTATTGAAAGCCGGCTTCATAAATAACATCGTGGCTTCCGCTGGTAATAACCTCCTGCGTTTCCAGCAATTTTTTTGCGTATTGATGGTACGAACGGGGACGAACATCAACACCTCCCGGAAAGAGGTTTTGCGCTACCACGCCCAGTTTGGTGCCTCTGCGGAATTTGGCTAACTGCTCAGGTGCCAGCCGGTCGCGAAGAAAAGGCCTCTTTTTATTTAGGTACAACGACTTTAAACATTGTGACCCGCGAATAAATGTTGATTTCGACAATAGATGTTTCTCCATAGTAAATGTTTTAAAGGCTGTCGTAATACTTGAGGATTTTAATCAAATCGTTGACCTTTTTATAATTAAGGTGGTTTTCTGCAACAAAAGCTTCGACGAGCCTTTTTTTATTATCAAGTTGTGCCAGGATGTCTGCTTTCTCCTTTCTTATTAAAACGGGGTATTGCTCACCGGGTTTTTTAAGATAAAAGTTTGTACTAAACTGTTTATAGGGCGAGTACCCAAATGCACCCTGTTTACCCTTTTTATGCTTTTCGGCTTTCCGGTAAAACAGTTTCGTGTTGCCGTCGTAAACAACTTTAAAATAACCCTTTGAAAGTTTTCCGGTTGCGTTATAAAATTTAAAATAGGTGAACACCTCACTCATGCGTTTAATTCGGCTAATGGCATCAGGATTGACGATAAAAATACCCGGTTTAATGCTGCTCACGGTTTCAAATCTGTCGCGGGTAATGTTATATCTAATACCGAGATCGTCAATGGAATCACCGTTTTTTAAAAAAAGTATGCCGTATTTAAAATCGGAATCAAAGTCCCAAAAGCTGTCGTAAAAGGTGGTTTTATTATAGTTTTTCGATGTTTCAATCATTGATGTGCCGATACCTTCTGCCACATATACACGTCTGTTTTGAGCAACCGGTACAAGAGGTAGCAAAAGGGTAAACCATACAATCAGGGCATTTCTTATCATAAAAAATATTTCATTGTGCTGTTCTGAATAGACACTCTTTGCCCTTAAAAGGTCTCTCTTACCTCCTTTAAAAGTTTTTTTAACCCCACAAATTCACCGGAGGTGATAAGGCTGCTCAGACTTACGCCCAGCATTCCGTGCAAGTTGAGGTTTTGGCCTGTTAAAAACAGGTTGGGGATTTTTGTTTTGTGCGAAATATACGAATCGTAGGGCCGCTGATAATTGCGCTCGGTACCATACATGGAACCGGTTGGCGTGCCAAGATAATCTTTAAACGACAGGGGAGTGGCTGCATAGTATGTTTCCAAATTTTCTTTAAACTCTGGAAATTGTTGTGCAGCCAAATTGAGCAGCTTCTCTGCTTTTTCTTTTTTAAACTGCTCATACTCTTCGCCGCGCCGTTTAATGGGTAGGTCTTTCCACTTTTCCACCTCTTCGTATTTCATGTGCGTTAAAATGGTAACGTTATCAACAAACTCCGGGTTCAAAATGTCGGCAGGCCAATGAACAAAATAGTGCTCCGGCCATTTTTTCTCATCGTAGTAAGAAGCGTACCAAACGTTGTCGGTTTTGTAAAAATTGTAATTAAAATTGCGGTATTTAACGGTTCCCGGCTTTAAAATAAGATGCAGTGAGAAAGCTGATAACGTGTCTTTTAGTCCGGTAAGGCGTTTACGGTAGGTCTTTTTTATTTTCCCTTCCGGAATCCAGCTCATGGTGGTGGTAGGGTGTGCGTTTGAAATAAAACTGTCGGCAAAAAAAGTTTCTCCGCTGGTGGTTTTTACACCGGTTAATGTTTTGTCGTTAAATACAAAAGTTTCTACCTGTTGTCGGTTTAAGATGGTTCCGCCAAAGTTGCGTATCTGACTGGCAAGTTTGTCGGCCAGCAGCTGGGTGTTGCCAACAATGCGGTAGGCGCTGCTTATAAAATAGTAATTGATAAGGGCATGGTTGTACATGGGCGTAACCTCTTTGCGGCCTGCGTACACAAAATTGAGTGCTGCCATGGCGTTGCGTAGGTCGGGGTTATTTGTCAGCGATGAAATGTAATCCCAGGCATTGGTAGATAGAAAGTTGCTTTCGGAGTTTTTTCCCTCCGAAGGCTCCTGCAGCGAATAAACATCCTGCTCTTTAACCGTACTTAGTAATCCGGAGATATATTGATTTATTGCTTCTTCTTCGTTTGGGAATTGCTGAACCAGACTTTTCCGGTAGTTGTTCATGCCCATGGGAAACTTGAACTCTTTCCCCCCGACATTAAAAACATCAAAGCCATCATCGTTAAGCCGTTGATATTGCAGGTCGTTAAATAGTCCGAAGTAGTTAAAAATATTGTGCATCATTTGCCCTTCATCCAAACTGCCGATGTAATGCATGCCGGTTCCCAGCATCCGCCCGTTGCGTTTGTAGGCCTGAAGTGTTCCGCCCAGTTTGCTGTTTTTTTCCAGCACACAAACGTTGTATCCGTGTTTGCTTAAAACAAAAGCGCTCATTAGTCCCCCAATGCCGCTTCCTATAATAATGATGTCGTATTTTTCGTTCATAAGATGCTAATAAATAATTGGTTATTGCTTTTTAGTGATAATAAATATGATGTTTGAGGTAAATTGGGATTTGTCGAGAATTTGCAGGTCGAAACCCGAAAGATCCACAAGGCCTCTAATCATGGTATCCGAAATAAATTCAAGGTCATGCTCAGTCTTGTTAAAGCCACTTTTTGTGGAGAAAAGTTCTGTTAATTTTGTCCCCGTATGTCTTTTCTTCAACTCTTTATCACCATCGCGAATAATTATCATTCCCTTTGGAGGAAGGCTTTGCATGCATTGTTTTATAAGCTGTGTTTGTTGGTTAGAAGTCAGATAGTGTAAAACGTCGTTAATTACAAAAACGTCGGAGGTTGATAAGTTAATCTTTGTAATATCAGCATGCTCAAAGGTGCAGTTTTTGTTGGCAATGGCGCAATTGGCAGCAGTTTTTATTTTGTTTGCATCGTAATCGTAGCCATGAATGGTTCGTTTTTCCGACCGAAGTGAAAGTAAAAAATCAAGATAGCCGTATCCGCACCCCAAATCGGTAATGGTAGCCTCACGCGGTATCAACGTATCAAACAAGGTGTAGTTCGATTCCAGTTTTATTTTTATACGTGTGTACCATTCTAACACCGGCCCTTTGTAAATATAATTCATTTTAATAAATCCGGCAAGGTAAGCAGGTGTTTCAGCTTCCTCTTTCAATTTAGCGTACTCAGCCCTGAACCACTCCTGAACAGCATGCTTTTTTTCTCGTAAATCATTTCCCCAACTGTTGTCTGACATGCTGATACGCTTACAAATTCTGACGGTAATTTTGCCTCTTTTTAAAAACAATTCACTCTTCTTCAGCATTTCGTTGGGGCCGTGAATAATCATGGGAATAATGTCGAGGTTTAACTGTTCGGCAAGGTAGAAAGCACCCTTGTGAAACCTTCTGATGTGGCCGTCATCAGTTCTATGCCCTTCGGGAAAAATGGCCAGCGAATAACCTTCGGAAATTAAATTTTTAAGTTGCTGCATGGCATCCTGATGGCCGGTATAAGCCGGAATAAAACCTGCATACTTCAACGCCCTGCCGTAAACCTTGTTGTTGTAGTTATCTCTGTTGGTAAAAACCGCCACTTTGTGTGTTTGCAATAGCAGTATCATTAAGTCGATGTGCGACTGATGGTTGGCAATTATTATGGCCGGTTTCGAGAAGTCTTCGTGGTGTTCGTTAATAAATTTTTTGGGCGATAGAAAATTAGAATAAATGAGAGCTTTAGTGCTGTATTTTAATAGTTTATGAAAAAACAGCTTTTTCTTTTTTTCGTTTCCGGGTAATATTTGTAAAATGGTTGCTATAACCGATAGCAGGGCACCACCTCCGATAAACAAAATGCCCGACCATATTGAGAAAATAAAATCCAACAGGGTAACAGGCCTTTTGCGCTTCCCTTTTGAATAGAATGTTAACCATCTGAACAGAACGGGTTCAACAGAAAAGGTTATAAGAATAACCGACAAGATGCCTATAATCGACATCAGGGCAATGGATTTTAATGCCGGATGCTTTGCAAAAATAAGCACGCCAATTCCCAGCAGGGTGGTAATAACCGAAAGCAAAATTGATACGCGATAGGATGCTGTTTTTATGTTTCCGTACTTGTAATTAAGCAACATCCCGCGCATCAGGAAGATGGTATAATCGATGCCAAGCCCGAAAACAAAGGTGATGATGATAATGTTGAAAATGTTAAAACTAATGCCCGTCAGCGCCATAATTCCCGTAACCCAAAACCAACTTAATACCACCGGAACCATGGTGATTAACGTCAATTCTATTCTGCCGTATGCAATGAGCAGAATGATGAAAATAACGAGTATCGAAAACCACACAAGCTTGTTAAGGTTGTCTTTTAACATGGCTACCAACTGTTGCGTAACAGCCTGCCGGTTTACTATCCAAACGTCCTTTTGACCGGTAAATTCCTTTTTAATGACTGGCAGGCTGCTGATGGGCGCATGAACAATATTAATAACCCCTTTTAAACTATCGGTTTCCATAAAGTTATCGCTAAACACCGATTTTACAACCGGAAGTTGCTCCAATTTTACCGGCTGAAATTGCTTGTTCAAAATTGCATTAAAGGTGTCAAATGCCGAAGGTTTAAAATGAAGCATTTTGCCATGCTTAATTAACGAAGCGATTGTTTTTGTTTTTCTGGTTTTCCAAAATTCATTCCAACGGTCAATGCTTTTCTGTTGCACTTCCAGCGACCGGAACAAAACGGGCGACCCGTTATAGTCAGGAAGAACACCGCTGGCTTTGAGTACTGCAAGATGTGCCGCTACTTTTTTCTCGTTTTTAATGGCTTCGTTAAGAGTGGCACCTGTCGATACAATTAAAATGGGTTTGCCTTTGGTGTTGGTGAGCTTGTTTAACAATTTTTCGGCGGCAGCCGTTTTTTTTGTCATAAAATTAAACCCGTCCATATCGGCCTTAAAAATAACTTTGTGCGAAAAAAAGGTAAATAAAATGGTAACTACTACCACTCCCCAAACAACTACCCTCTTTTTAGAAAGGTCGATGGATGCCATTTTTGAAATAAAGTTGTTTTGGACAGGTTTTTTCGGGTTGGATTTATGTAAAAACAGATGCGGTAAAACAAGCAACGTAAACAGGGCTGCACTCATAACGCTGATGGCGGCAAATATACCGAGGTCGTTAAGCACTTTTGAATTGATAAAAAGCAACGACAAAAAGGCGGAGGTTGTGGTAAGTGCACTCAGCAGAATGGGTGTGGTAAGCTGTTTTAAAATATTTTCAGGATTACCAAATTGCCGGTAGTGCGAGTAAATATGCAGGGCGTAATCAACCGAAATACCAAGTAAAATAGAGCCTATCCCCAGCGAAATAGCCGATACTTCTTTTTCCAACAATGCCAGTCCGGCAAGAGCCATTAAACCACCAAACAGAACCGGAAGCATAATCAGAAAAAATGATTTCAGGCTTCTGAAAAACAGGGTAATCAGTAAAATAAGCGCCAGGGCAGCCAATGATACCGTGAGTGTGATGTCCTTTTTAATTTGAGTGGCATTGCCCAAAGCAACAACGGCACTGCCAAAATAGTTGACCTTTATTGCCGGATATTTTGTGTTTGCTGTTTTTATCAGCTTGTCAATGTCGTTGAACAACGGTTTGTTTTCTGCGGTTTTCCGCGGATGTGCCGGTGTGATGAAAAACAGCAGGTAGCGATGGTCTTTGGTGAAAATATGATTTTTATAAAGCGTAAAATTTTGGTTGACCTGAAGGTTTTTAAATTTGTTAAGCGCAATAAAAGTAAGGTTTAGCGGGTCTTTTTGAATCATCTTTTTAGTGGCAAAACCCGCCGGCGAAATCAATGTTCTGTAATCTTTTTGCAAGGTGCGTTCAATGGAGCTGTCGTTAATAACAGCATCAATTTTCAAGTAATCGCTGTCATCCAAAAAAAGAGGAAGGTTTTGATACACTTCGTCAAACAGCTCGCTCATCATTTTGTTGTCCGGTCCCGCGGTTATCGATTTTATTTCTGACGGAACAAAACGTTTGTCAATCGAATCGGTAAACTCAGTTGTAAACCGTATTAATTCATCAGCATCAGCAAGGGAGGAGCTGTCGTTTAACGATACCATAAACACAACCTTATCCAAAAACTTTGCGTTGTTGTAAACAAAGTTCATCTTTTTAACGGAGGAGTTGTCTGGAAATATTTTGGTAATGTCTTCCGAAAACCTGATGGTTGATCCGTACCGGCCTGCCAAAACTATTAGGGCAAACAGTAGTATTAGCGCAGGAATCCTGAATCGGCGGTTAATTCGATATAGAAATGCAAAAAAGTTTCCCATGGTTGTTTGTTAACTGAGGCCAAAAATAGGGTTTATCCATCAACAACCCTAAAGGAGTGTTTAAAATATGTTTTGCTTTTATTAAAATCCCCTGTTGTTATGATTAAAACAACAAAAAACCGTTAAATTTCCAATAATAGGAAACTTTTTCATTTTGAAACAGTATAACTGTACATTCACTTCGATTATTTTAGTTAAATCGACTTTGTTAACTAAGATTAGTTGGTATCTCTCATCGAAATCTGCAAGGGGTAACGATTCTTGTAGTATTTTTGCGAATGGAAAAAGGTTATTGGTAAAGCTTTATTAAATTATTAACTGCGTGAACTTTTATTTTAAACATAAAAGGTGGGGGATTATTATACTGATTTTTCTGTTGAAGATGATGTATAATCCCATGATGGGACAAGAGGCGCTTGGGCAGTCGTTTGGTAACTATAGCGGGGTTTGGGGCGGACAAATAAATCCTGCATCGTTGACCTTAAATAAAGTTTACCTTGATGTTAATCTTGTTGGGGCGTCCAATCACTTTTCCAATAATTTTGCTTACATCCCGCACGAGGATTATTCTCTTTTTGGTTTACTTACCGCCGATACCATTATCCGTAAGTATGGAAAGTATATGTACAACGGGTATTACACCTATTTTAATAATCACGATGTTAAATGGGCACGAATTAACTCCAAGGTAGTTTTGCCTTCGGCGATGTTTCAAAATGGGAAGAGTGCTTTTGCTGTTTCTACATCGGTTCGTTTTGCCTCGTCAGGAGTAGATATACCTTGGGAAACGCTGGTGTTTATGTACGAAGATTTGACCTTTGAACCGTTACAGGGAATCAGGTTTGAGGATGCCAATTTTAGCTTTTCACTGCTTACCTGGGAGGAGTTGGCTTTTTCGTATGCCCGGATAATTTACGATAGAAATGGAAATCAACTCTCAGCCGGTATAACGGGTAAGTTGTTGTTTGGGCTGAATGGCGGTTACAGTGAGTTTCGTGTTGCCGACTACATGGCTATCGATTCAAAAACAGTGGATTTTTATAAATTTCAAACCAATGTTGCCTTTGCCATGCCCTCCACGGGGTTGGTGTCGTCCTTTTCAAACCCTTTTGGCTCCGTGGGCTTTGGCCTTGGGGCTGATGTGGGTGTTACTTTTGTTAAGAAAAAAGACCGCTATTCCGAAAACAGAGGATACCGGCCATGTGAGTTTGCTTATGAAGATTATGAATATAAAATTGGATTTTCAATCCTTGACATTGGAGGTATATCATTTAATAAAGATACAGAATATCACGTTTTTAACGTGGAGGATGTTACGCTAAACACCGATGACCTTGATACTTTAAAGGGTATGACGGCTGATGTGGGTATGCGATATCTTAGCCTGTTGATGCTGGGCGATTCAAACGCATCTTTAAAAGGTGATAAAATGAGAATTGGTTTGCCCACTGCGTTGAGTTTGCAATTCGACTGGCATGCAATGGCTTCGTACTATTTGGGTTTTGTTTGGATTCATCCCCTTCATTTTCATTTAAAAGATACCAAACGGGCGGCACAGGTTGCCATTATTCCGCGATATGAAACAAGGATGCTGGGTATTAGTATACCGGTGTCGCTTTACCAGTACGAACGTTGGAGGTTTGGCCTGGCATTACGTTTTTATACACTTACCATCGGTACCGAATGCCTGGGAACAATCTTCGATTTTAAAGACCTCGACAGCATCGACCTCTATTTTTCACTCAAATTTAACCTTGACAAAGGAAGATGTAATCCGCTAAAACGCGGTGCTTGTACCCGTGGCCGCAGTTGGTAGGACTGCCTTATCAAGGTTAAATTTAACAAATTGTTTTTGAGAAGCGATTCCCATAGCGGGGAAAATTACAAATTCAAAAAGCGAGGAAATGATAATGTGCAGGTCAGCTTTGCCGGCTTCCTGAAAGCCTTTAAACAAAGGGGATTTGGAACGGCCAATAATTTTTTCAAAAAGATTTACCTGTTTGGTGTTCTTTATTAAATAAATAGATGTATATTTGCACTCATTTTTGAAAAACCACTACAAATCTGTAATAAAATGGGTAAGAACGAATTAATCAAGTTAGTAGAAGAAAGTGTTGAGGTAAAAAAGTTCCCCGCTTTTAAAGCAGGAGACACTGTTACCGTTACTTATAAAATTAAAGAGGGTAATAAAGAGCGCTTGCAGAAATTTACCGGCGTTGTTTTACAACGTGCCGGAAGCGGCCCTACTGCCACTTTTACGGTTCGAAAAATTTCGAGCAACATTGGTGTTGAAAGAATTTTCCCCATC
The DNA here is from genome assembly GCA_015493215.1 of Bacteroidales bacterium. GTDB lineage: Bacteria > Bacteroidota > Bacteroidia > Bacteroidales > F082 > B16-G9. The sequence goes on from WGDP01000098.1 coordinate 16,090, forward strand.
TCATCGCCATTTATTGAGGAAATTGAAGTAAACAAAGTGGGAGTTGTTCGCAGAGCTCGTATCTTTTACTTTAGAAAACTCAGAGGTAAAAAAGCAAGAATTAAAGAAAAAAGAATGTAATTTTTGTTTTAAAAAATTTATAAACCCGGTTCTGTTGAATCGGGTTTTTTTATTGAAGGAAGTTGTATAAACTCTATTTGTTTGTTTGAAAAAAAGAAGTTTTTCTCTTTTATAACAATAAACACGGCAACAATTAGTAATATAACGGTTTGTATTACTTTGCTGTCGGGATGCGTGGCAAATATTTCGTTAAAATAGCCCGCTGTAATGTGAAAAATAATTGCAACCAAAATATTCCGGTTGGTTTTATAATAAAGCCAGTTCATTATGATTACAAAAGGAAAAATACTTACTAAAAAGTTAACTCCGTATATCCACCCTGTCAGCACAAGATTGCTTTGATAATAATCTTTTATAAATGAGAGGGGTATATGCCATATGCCCCAGTAAAGTGCAAATATTATTGAGGTGTTAAACAAATTGAATTTGCTTCGGAGTGCATCGGTGCCGTAAGTGTGCCAGGCCAGCTCCTCAAACACAGGGGCTATAATTAGTAAAAACCATACCGGAAAAACACCGGAGGAGAAAGTATAATGTCCTGTTATTTGAAATTGAGAGGCGCTGTACCCGAATAATAGTGAAACTGCTTGTGCAAGCAAAATACTACCCAACATTAAAAAAACCGTTAAGAACAAGTAAACGGGTTTAATTGATTTAAAATTGAAAAATCTCCTGCCCAAATCTTTTTTCAGATTTTTATCTTGAAACATTAACCAAAAAGCAACAACCATCGGACTAATTAAGCCAAGTAAACCCAACATGCTGGCTGTTTCTGTATTTAAGTCGCTTGGATTGCTCAGGTGACTGATATAAGCAGCTATACCCCAAAACAACCATGGAAATATGGTTGCCAGGCTATAAAACAAAAGGGGGTGATTGTATCCTTTTATTGTTTTTTTCATGGTTAGTTTTTTGTTGTATTCAACTAATAATTATCATTTTAGTATTTATCTTTTATCTTGTTTCTTTTATCTTTTATTACTCAAGCTCGTTCAGGTTTGCAACCTGAATGATGTAATGTGTTTGTAATAAAATTGTTATGTCTCTTTCAGATTACAACCCCCTCCTTATTCCCTGTTCTTCGTATCAATAATAATGGTAACCGGCCCTGAGTTGATCAGTGCAACATCCATCATAGCGCCAAACTCCCCGGTTGAAACCGGTTTTTGCATAAGTTGTTCCAGCTCTTTTACAAAATCGTTGTAAAGCGGAATGGCTGTTTCGGGTCGGGCGGCTTTAATATAGGAGGGGCGGTTTCCTTTTTTTGTGGCGGCATGAAGCGTAAACTGGCTAACCACCAACACCTGGCCATCTACATCCATTACCGAGCGGTTCATCACCATATTTTCGTCTTCACAAATTCGCAGCCGTGATATTTTTCCGGCGAGCCATTTTATATCTTCCATATTGTCGGCCTCCTCAATACCCAGTAAAACCATTAAGCCCTGTCCAATGGACGACCTTACTTTTCCTTCGATGGTGACGGAAGCACTTTTAACCCGCTGAATTACTGCTCTCATAATAAAACTATTTGGGCATCTAAAATAATCATTTCATTTTTAATTGTAGTACATTTGCCATTTAAAAAAATAAGCTTGTTATGACTCGTTTAAGCGTAAATATAAACAAAATAGCCACTTTGCGCAATGCCCGTGGTGGTAATATGCCCGATGTGCAAAAGACGGCACAAGACTGCGAACGATTTGGTGCGCAGGGTATTACAGTTCATCCGCGGCCTGACGAACGACACATTAGGTATAAGGATGTGGAGTTGTTAAAACCTCTGATTACCACAGAACTTAACATTGAAGGAAATCCCATTCCGAAGTTTATCGAGTTGGTGCTTAAGTACAAACCCCATCAGGTTACCCTGGTTCCGGACGACCCCGGACAGCTCACCTCCGATCATGGGTGGGACACCATCAAACACAAAGATTTTTTAATCGACACCATAGCAAGATTTAAAGAGGAGGGTATTCGTACTTCAATATTTGTTGACCCAGACCCAAAAATGGTGGAACATGCAAAGTTAACCGGAACCGACCGCGTTGAACTCTATACCGAAAGTTATGCTTCGGGGTTTGCATCCGATAAGGGAAAGTCTGTGGCTCCTTTTGTTGAAGCTGCTAAAGTTGCCAGAGAAGTAGGGCTTGGCCTAAACGCAGGCCATGATCTTAATTTGGAAAACCTGCGCTTTTTTGTCCGGTCGATTCCATGGATTGACGAAGTCTCCATTGGCCATGCTTTAATTTGCGAAGCGCTCTATTTAGGACTTGATAACACCATAAAACTTTACCTGCGTGAACTGAGGGGATGAGTGGATTGTTTCTTTGGCCTGATTTGCGGTGGAGGAAACCTTTCAAGTCGAACGCTGCCGGTGCGCAGGGTCTTGAAAGATACTGTGTTAAAACCCAGGCTCGTCCGGATTTATAATCCGGATGATTTGTAATGTCCTTTAGGCTTTCCGACCTTTCCGGTCGCCACGCGCAAGGCTTGCATCGACCGAAAAGGTCTCTCAGGCCAACCTTTCAAGTCGAACGCTGCCGGTGCGCAGGGTCTTGAAAGGTTAAGGTAGTTTACCTCCCAGGCTCGTCCGGATTTATAATCCGGATGACAATATCGCGCCCTACATAAACTCAACTTCTTTAAATCCGTAGGTTTGTTTATTACCGTTTTCGTGTTGCAAAATAATGCGGCCGTAACTGTCGATACCGGCTATGGAAGCTGTAAACAGGCCGTTTTTATCTTTGTATTTTCCGGGTTGGCCAAGTCTGTAAAGATACTGCATATAATTTTTTGTTACGGATTCTATTACCGAACTTGTTGAAAGGTGCTCCAGATAAAAACCAAAGCGTTGCGTTATTCGCGACAGCAAAACATCGGGAGCAAATTCTTTGCCGGTTTCATTAATAATAGAGGTGGGATTGGGTGCATTGGATGTAAAAACCTTTTGGTTGATGTTTAACCCGACTCCTATAATGGATACATCAATGGCACTGCCCTTAACAAAGTTTTGAATAAGAACGCCCGCAATCTTTTTGTTGCCCACATATAAATCGTTGGGCCATTTTACGGTAACCGGTTTTGATGTGATGATTTTGGAAACGGTTTCCAACAGCGCCATGGAAATTATTTGGGTAAGAATAAACTGTTTGGAGGGGTCAACCTCTTTGGGAAAACAGACCATTGAAAAGGTCAGGTTTTTCCCCGGTTCACTCTCCCAATAGTTGCTTCCGTAGCCTTTTCCGTTGGTTTGGCTAACCGCTGTTATTACCGTTGCCGATGTAATTGTGCCAAGCTTATAAAGCCTGACCGCTTCTGCGTTGGTTGATGGTAATGTGTTGTAGTCTATCCGGTTAAATTCCACGGTTTTTTGTGTTTATAAAAGATACCTGGCAACAATGGGCATCCGTCTGCCCATGCCAAAGGCTTTTGACGATATTCGTAAAATGGGCGGGGTTTGATATCGTTTGTATTCGTTGGTGTTAACCATTTTTAAAATTCTGTCAACAAGGGTTTTATCGTAACCCATGGCAACAATCTCTTCAGGCCCTTTTCTGTTTTCGATGTATTGGTATAAAATCACATCTAATATGTCGTAGTCGGGTAGCGAGTCAGAGTCCTTTTGGTCGGGCCTCAGCTCAGCCGAAGGAGGTTTGGTGATGATGTTTTCAGGTATTATTTCCGTTTCCCGGTTCATAAAACGGGCAAGCTCAAAAACCTGTGTTTTATACACATCGCCCAACACCGACAAACCTCCGTTCATGTCGCCATAAAGGGTTCCGTATCCTACGGCAGCTTCACTTTTGTTGCTGGTATTTAATAAGATATGACCAAATTTATTGGATAGCCCCATTAAAAGTACCCCTCGGGCACGTGCCTGAAGGTTCTCTTCGGCAACATTAAATGGAAGTCCTTTAAAATAGGGTTTTAAGGTGCTTTCCAATGCGTTAAAGGTTTTTTCAATGTTGATGATGTCGTAGGGTGATGACAGGTTTTTGGCTAGAGATATTGCATCATTTACCGAGTGATCAGACGAAAAGCGAGATGGAAGCAATACGTTGTAAACATTTTCCGCTCCCAATGCCTTGGCTGCAATTACCGCCGTTACCGCAGAGTCGATGCCTCCCGAAAGTCCCAAAATGGCCTTTTTAAACCCCAGCTTTTGAAAATAGTTTTTAACGCCCATCACCAGCGCATCGTGGATGCGTTCTATTTCGGAACTGTTTGGCTGAATGTGCTTCTCTGTTTTTTGCAGGTTGTCGGTATCTACCAGGTCAAAGTCTTCCTGAAAATAGCTTAGCTCTCTGACGATTTCTCCGGTTTCATCCATTGCCAGCGATCCGCCATCGAAAAGCAGTTCGGTTTGCGCACCCACATGATTTACATAAATCAACGGCAGCTTGTATCGACTTGCGTTTTTAAACAACACCTCTTTTCTTGTTTCGGTTTGTTTGTAGTTAAATGGTGAAGCAGCAATATTAATCATTAAATCAGGCTGTTGCTTCATTAGTTCATCCATCGGATTAATGGTGTAGAGGGGGTTGTCCTGCACATTCCACAAATCTTCGCAAATGGTCAGCGCAATTTTTTTTCCTTTAAATTCGATAATGTTAAACTCGTTGTTGGGTTCAAAATAGCGGTATTCATCAAAAATATCGTAGTTGGGAAGCAGGGTTTTTTTTGTGTAGTGCTGCACCTTTCCGGCATAGCAAAAAGCGGCTGTATTGTAAAGCGGCTTGCCCTTGTGATGCGTATTAAAAACCGGCGTTCCCACAATGGCGGCAACCCTAGTGCAATGTGAAGCAATGGTTTCGATACTTCGGTTGCAGCGTTGCACAAAATCGCGAAACTCCAAAAAATCGCGAGGAGGATAACCCGATACGGCCAGTTCGGCAAAAACAACAAGGTCGGCACCAAGGCTTTCAGCTTTTTTTATTTCGGCAATAATCTTTTCAACGTTGTTATCGAAATTGCCGATATGGTAGTTGAGTTGTGACAGGGCTATTTTCACGATAAATGGTATTTAAAAAATAATATTGGCATTTAATTCCAGATAATTGTTTCTCGCTTCATTTTTTGTGTCCGGACTGGCAGTATTGACACCTTTTAAAATACTGTTAAAGTTGTTGTTGTATTGTAATCCCACTCTAAGGTATGTTGAGCCGTTAATGGGGTACTCGATACCGGCTCCGAGAATAAACGAACCACGAAACAGTGAAAACATTTCGCTGTTGTTATTTTTTATGGTTGCGCCGTTAAAGACGCCTTCCTCACGGGCATTGAGTTTTATGGCAACCCCGGCACCAATCTGCCCGAAATATCTTAATCCCTTTATCTCGTTGGTTTTCATTGTAAACAGCACGGGAACCTGGATGTATTTAGTTTTAAATTTGCTATCGATAATACCGGTTATGGTGTCATTGTTTTCAATGGATTGGTATGGATAGGAGAGGTTTCCGTTTAAAAACAGCATCTCAAATCCTGTGGTAATGGAGTAGTTTTCCATTAAAAAGATATCGGAGACAAATCCCCAGGAGAATCCCGGTTTAACCCCATTGCCGGTAAAATTATCGTTATAACTGTTATACCAGCCAATATTTCCTGAAAGTTTAAACCCGAATTGATAGGGTTTGTGTTGGGCAAACAGCGAAAGCGAAAGGGTTAGAAAGAGCGCAACAGAAAGTAACTTCTTCATAATTAAAAATGTACAATTTTATAAAATGGATTAAATTTGTGCTTGCAAAGGTATGATTTTAACCGGTAAAAGAATTTGAAAAAAAATAGTTTCAAAAGTTTTTTATAAAGTTACGGAAACTGAAAAAAATTGTATATTTGCACCTCCAAAAATGGTGGTTGTAGCTCAGTTGGTTAGAGCACTGGATTGTGGTTCCAGGGGTCGTGGGTTCAAATCCCATCTACCACCCCAAAATAAAAAAAGCTGCTTTGAAAAAAGCAGCTTTTTTTATTGCGGAATTCCGCTTTATGCATCAATGTTTGCATAATGTGCGTTGGCTTCAATAAACTCTCGTCGCGGAGCAACATCGCCACCCATCAACATGGAGAATACATGGTCGGCTTCGGTACCGTTTTCAATGGTAACCTGTCGCAATGTGCGTCTTTCGGGATCCATGGTTGTTGACCAAAGCTGTTCGGCATTCATTTCACCAAGACCTTTGTATCGCTGAATGTGCAATCCTTTTTCGCTGCCGTCGGGCGATAGCTCTTTGGCAATTTCAATTCTTTCTTCTTCGGTCCAGCAGTACCGTTGCGTTTTACCTTTTTTAATTAAATAGAGTGGGGGAGTGGCAATGTAAACGTAGCCCAGCTCAATAAGGTCGCGCATATAGCGGAAGAAAAAAGTGAGGATGAGTGTGGCAATGTGGCTTCCGTCCACATCGGCATCAGTCATAATGATGATTTTGTGGTATCTGAGTTTTTCGAGGTTAAGCGCTTTGCTGTCCTCTTCGGTACCGATTGTAACGCCGAGGGCTGTGTAGATGTTTCTAATCTCTTCGCTTTCGAAGGCGCGGTGCGGTAATGCTTTTTCTACGTTAAGGATTTTACCTCTCAATGGCAGGATTGCCTGGAAATTCCGGTCGCGGCCCTGTTTTGCCGTTCCACCGGCTGAATCGCCCTCCACAAGATAAAGTTCCGAAACCACCGGATCTCTGTTTGAACAGTCGGATAGTTTTCCGGGCAGTCCCGAGCCTGAGAGCACATTTTTACGTTGTACCAGCTCGCGTGCTTTGCGGGCAGCATGGCGGGCAGTGGCAGCAAGAATAACCTTTTGAACAATCATCTTGGCCTCTTTGGGGTTCTCTTCGAGGTAATTGTTTAATGCTTCGCTAACCATTTGATCAACAGCGCCCATCACCTCCGAGTTTCCCAGTTTGGTTTTGGTTTGTCCTTCAAATTGCGGTTCGGCAACCTTAACCGAAATAATGGCTGTTAACCCCTCACGGAAGTCATCACCACTAATGTCGAATTTAAGTTTGGCCAGCATACCCGACTTGTCGGCATAGCTTTTTAAGGTGCGTGTCAGCCCTCTTCTGAATCCCGACAGGTGGGTTCCCCCTTCATGGGTGTTGATGTTGTTTACATAGGAGTGAAGGTTTTCGGAAAACGACGTGTTGTATTGCATGGCAATCTCAACGGGAACACCATTTTTTTCGCCTTCCATACTGATGGCTTCGGGAATAAGTTTTTCGCGGTTCACATCAAGATAGTCGATAAAGTCAACAAGCCCTTTTTCGGAGTGAAAAACTTCATTCTTATAACTGCCATCCTCTTCTTTTACCCTTTCGTCGGTTAAGGAGAGGGTGATATTTTTATTTAAAAACGAAAGCTCACGCAACCTGGTTGCCAGCGTGTCGTAATCGTACAAGGTTGTTAAAAAGATGGTGTTGTCAGGAATAAAATGCACACAGGTACCGGTTTTGTCAGCGGGTCCGATTTCTTTAACGGGATAAAGCGGCTTACCTTTTTCATATTCCTGCATATAGGTTTTGCCCTGACGAAATACCTTGACGGTAAGGTGGTTGGCCAGTGCGTTCACACAACTTACACCAACTCCGTGCAATCCCCCCGAAACTTTATAGGAGCCTTTGTCGAATTTACCGCCGGCATGCAGAACTGTCATAACAACCTCAAGAGCTGACCTGCCCTCTTTTTCGTGTATGTCAACGGGGATTCCTCGTCCGTTATCACTTACTGAAATGGAGTTGTCGTTGTGAATAGTTACATTGATGGTGTCGCAATGGCCGGCCATTGCTTCATCAATTGAGTTGTCAACTACCTCGTAAACAAGATGATGTAACCCTCGTACGTTTACGTCGCCAATGTACATGGCCGGACGTTTTCTTACAGCCTCAAGGCCTTCCAATACGGTAATGTTGTCGGCCGTATATTCTTGTTTAGTGTTCTTTTTAATCTCTTCTGAACTCATAGCAATATCTTCCTTTTTCTTTTAAAATCTTTAACATGCAAAGATACAAAAAGTAACCTTTCGTTTTACACCAAAAGCATCTGAAAACAGTCAAGTTGTTAACAATAAACAAGCAGGCCTGAAATTCTGTTTGTCAGGTTGATAGGACTAAAACTTATAGCTGATTCCCAGCATAATTTCAAGTCCGTAATTGGGATGCTCGTAAAAGTATTGATAGTGTTTGTTTAGCAGGTTGGTGACTTTTATAAACCCTGAAAAGTGGTCGTTGTAATAATAATCTAAACCAAGGTTAATATCGGTAAAACCGGGAAGTTGTCCGGCTAAAGCAGCAAAGGTTGACCTTGCTGAATTGAGGTACCATCTTTCCCCCACATAAACCACTTCAGCCCAGGGTTTGTAGCGATTGGCAATAAGATAACTTCCTCCCACTTTAAGTTGCGACAGGAGTTTGCCATAGGGCTTGTCCAGCGTTTTTAATGAATAGGAGTTGTTTTCATACGAAGCATACAGGTTTATTTTGTCCGACAGGGCATAACTGATTTGCGCCTCCACCGTAAAAACACTGCCGGTGTCGCTTGACACAAATAGTTCGTTGGGTATAAAGGGTAATGCTAAAGTATTGGGTGGCGTGGAGTTGATAAAGAAATATTCGTTTTCAAATTTACGCCACGAAGCTTTGAAATTAAATCCAACCTGCTTGCCTATATTTCCCTTCAATCCTCCAAAAACGCCGATTTTGTTGTTCAGCCACCGGTCATCAACAATCATGCTGACAAAAGGATTTTCCTCTGAAAGTTTGCGGTAGCTGTTTTTTTGCAACCCGCCGTTAATGCCTGTGTACAGTTGCAGGTAACCCGGAAACAGGTTAACGTTGATTTCTACATCGGGATATACCCTGAATTTGGAGACGGAATCGGCTTTTAAAAATGCCAGATTAATGCCTGCCTTGAATCTGAAAATCCCATAACTGGCTTTGTAATAAGGCGTAGCGTTTACGTATAGGTCATTGGTTTTAACAATGGAATCCTGATTGTTGTAGTAAGATGCACCTCCCTCAATACCAAGATATTGATACTCTAAAATATTGGTTACTGCATACGATTTGTGGAAATCGAAATCAAGTGCTGCCGAAAGCTCGGTGGTTTGGTACTTGTTAAAGTAATAGTAGCTGTGCAGCCCTATTTTGTGGTGGAGCTTATCGTTGCTTTTGTAATGACTGGAAAAAGAGGCATCGAAAAAAGCCAGGTTATAGGCTTGTTTAAGTTCGGGAAGAAGGGTATCACCATTGGCGAGAACGCTAATTGTAGGATAGTAATATCTGTTGGTATTATACCTGTATCCGCCACCAAGTGCTAGCGTTTGATAACGAAAGAATTTATCGAAACTTAGCTCCGCCAACGAGCTTGATGATGGGGCAGGGGAGTATTGTTCAATTTTCCCATAGGTTGAAATATGTTTAAGGTGTGCATCGAACCTGAATTTTCCCTTGTGTGTTTGCGTGTGAAAAAATTCAACGTAGGGTGTCAGCCTTGAGCCGAATCCGGCTTTTACAAGGTTGTTGTAAATATCCCCCGGCTTTCCTGCTCTGATGGAAGCGGCTTTGATGGGTTTAAATGTGGCCGGTGTGTAAAAATATTTATTGATGGGTTTAAAATCAAACTCCTTGTTAACCGTAGGCATTTCAGGGGTTTCCGGCATCAGGTTGATTTTGTAACTTTGGTTAACCGAGGGGTCAACCGAGCCTACAATTACCACCTGCTCATTGTGTTTGCCGGTGGGTTTGTTTTGTGCGTGGTTAATGCCCGGTATGGCAGCAATAAACAATATAATAAACAGGGCTGTAATGGTTTGTCGTGCTGTTTTTTGGTTGTAAAATGGCATGATAAAGCGAGTGTTTGCTATTCGATTATTCATTTCCGGCCTCCTTTCTTTCATTGTTTGCCCCTTTGGTTTCTTCTATTTTTTTCAGCTTTTTGCGGGCTATCTCTTTCAGGTCGTTTCCCGAATAGTTGTCGATAATACTTTTTAAAGTTTGTTCTGCCTGAAAACTGTTGTCGCGTTTTACGTAGATGTCTGCCAGCAAAATAAACCCTTTGGCAATCCAGTATTCAAAGTCGGAATATTGGTCGGAAAGCTGATAAATCAGTTCTTCCGATTTTTTATCGTTGTTGTTATTAAAGGCTATTAAAGCCTGATAATATTTCGATTCGGCACCCCATTCGCCGGAGGTCAGTTTGTCGGTAATTGAAAACTCGCGGTTGGCTTCAGCCATATTTCCGGAGCTGTAAGCTGTTTTTGCCAAAACGTAATGAGCAAATACAATCTGATCTTTCGATACCTTATCGGTTTTAAGCAGCTTGCGGGCGGCATTGGCAGCATCCTTGTAATTTCCGGTATAAAATGCACTGCGCATCACGCCATCCGTTGCTTCAAGACTGATTGATTTTGTTTCGGCACGCTGTAAAAGCTCTGAATAATAGGTAAATGATTTGTTAAAGTTTTTGTTATCAAACTCCATACGTGCCGAAATCAACAGTGCTTTTACGGTATATTCGTTGTCGGGATATTCCAGAATCTTTTCGTAATAGGCAAGCGCTTTGTCAGGTTCTTTTTGCTTTTCATAGCAATCGGCAATGTAGTAATACGATTTAAGCACAAAGCCGCCTTTCGGGAATTGACTCACATATTTTGATAAGGCATCAATGGCTTTATTGCAGTTGCCTTCCATGTAGTAATTTTCGCCCATGGTAAAGGTGAGTGAATCCTCTTCCGAGGTGGAAACCTGCACAAAGTCAAGCCCTTTGGCATAGGTAAAGTATTCGTTGATATGGCCTGTTTCGGTATAAATATTTTTCAGCGAATTGAGGGCTTCTGTTGCTTCGGAGGAGGCCGGATATTTGTCGATTACCTTTTTAAAGGTGTTGATGGCTTCGTTGTATTGATTGTTGTTGTAATAAAGCAAGCCCATTTTGGTAAGGGCTTTTATGGCATAGGCACTTTTGGGGCGTTCTTTAACAATTTTATCGAAACCGGCAATGGCGTGCCGCTGGTCGTGAAGCACAAGATAAGTGGAGGCTATTTCGTACAATACATCGGTGTAAAGAGGTGATTGACGGTACTTTCGTACAAAACGGTTGAGCGTTTCGATTTTTTTGTTGAAGTTTCCCTGCGAGCCGTAACACGAAGCTTCCTGATACAAGGCGTAGTCGGCGTCCTGCGTGCTTGCGTCGGCAACTTTGCTGTATAATTTGAGTGCTTGCTGAAAATCTTTTTGAATGTAATAGCTGTCGGCAAGCCGGAGGTAGGCATCGGTTACCAACCTGTCGGAAGCATTACCATATCTGATAAATCGTTTAAAATATTTGGTTGACAGGGTGTAATCTTTTTGGTTGAAAGCGCAGTATCCCAGATTGTATAAAGCAGTGGGGTAGAGGGTACTTTTTACCGCACTTTTTTGTTTAAGAAAAAGGTTGTAATATTTTGCTGCCGACGTAAACCGGTGCAGCTGGTAATAGGCATCTCCCTGCCAAAAAAGTGTTTGGGCGTAAATGTTTTTGTCTGCCGGATATTTTACAGCCTTTTCAAAAAAGCGGATGGCACCGTTGAAATCTGACCTCCGGTAAAGTTCGATTCCCTTTGAATAGGCTAAGTTCTGATAAACACCTTGAAGCCGCTTGTTGGGTTTTCCCGATTTGTCAATTGATTCCAGCGCCGCCTGATAATTTTTTGAGGTGAGGAAAAGTTGTACCAGCAGATCGTAGGCTTCGTTTATGCGTGGGGAATTGGTGTTGCCGGCAATAAAATTTTCCAGTATTTTAATTTCATCGTTATAGGGGTCGCCACCGGTTTGAATGGTAGCTTTTACGTAATTAAAAAGAGCATCGGTTTTAATTTCGGCGTTGCCACTCATCTGCGAAGCTTTTAAAAAGGCATCCCTTGCAAACTTGTCCTGCGATGTGTTTAGATAGCAAAAGCCGAGGTAGTACCAGGCGCTTTGCGCTATCTCTGTCCTGACTTTAGTGGCTTTTTGGAAGTTGCCGATGGCTGCATTGTACTCACCGGCTTTGTATTTTACCACCCCGATTTTATAATTCTCCTCAGGGCCAATGGAACGTGTACTCCGCTCATAAATAGCAAAATAGTCGTGTGCTTTGTTGTAGTTTTTTAATTCGTAATACGAGTTGGCCAACAGTCTGGCAATTTCTCCCTTTTGTTTGGAGGGCGCTTTGCGATAAAATTTTTCGCCCTGCTCAATTACTTTTTGATACTCCTCTTTTTCGTAGTAGATGTGTATTAAATAGTTGGGGATATATTTTCTGAAACGGCGGTTGTTTTCAATTTTTTTAAACGCCTGCAATGCCTCTTCGTATTGATGTTGCAGGTATTCGATGTGCGCATAATAGTAGGTGGCCGGAGCCGAATAACTGCTTTTGGTGTCCATTACCTTTGTAAAATCGGTTTTGGCTTGTTCGGGTTTGTTGGTTTTAAGCAGGCAAAATCCGCGTTTGTAATAGTATTCAGCCTGGTCGTTTGTTGAAAGTTTGGAGGCGGTAACCTGTTTAAAGGCTTTTAACGCAGGGCGATATTTTTTTTTTGAAAAATAGAGCTTTCCCATTTCAAAGAAAACCGATTCCATATGGGCGCTTTCGGGATACTTTTTTCCAAACTGTATGGCCAGTGGCAGTGCATCGCTGTCTTTCATCTCCACTGCGCAAACCAGCTTGTAATAATCGGCATTTTCGATGTAAATGTTATCGTTGCCTTTTTGTTGTTGAATAAATTCCTCAAAAAGTTTTCCGGCAGGGCCATAAGCCTTTTGGTTAAAAAGTTCCATCGCCTGCCGGTAGGTCTGCCCCGGCTCGTTGTAATAAACCGATTTTTGTGCCAAAACAACGGCAGAAAACAAAATCAACATTATTAATGTGTTGAATTTGAAGAAGGTATATCTCATAATCAGGTAATTTTTCTGAAACTAAAATTATTGAATCCGTTTTATACAACGTACAAACCGACGAATAGTTATTAACAGATTCAGTTTATAAACGTACGGGAAGCGGAAAAGTTATATGGTATAAGAA
>WGDP01000099.1 GCA_015493215.1 Bacteroidales bacterium
ATGTTATCCACACCGACAGTAAGGTTGAATTTGTTTAATATGTTTTTGCCTGTTAATTTGCAATTGACAACAGCCCATCCCGGTATTGCCTGCTCACCGTTATCCGAATCGTATTTACTCCATCTTCCCGCTGCAACCATTTCGGTTTTGAAAGAAAGAGAACGGTAGTCGTAATTTGCCGCTATATTTGTTTTAATGGGAGGAATGGACGGCAAATCTTTATCTTTTTCACCTGCCAGCGGAGAATCTTTTCTCCCCCTCTGATAAGATACACCTCCATTAAAATAGAGATTGTCGGTTACAAAATAGGTGCCGCTTAGCTCATATCCGTATATTTTGGCATTGACGTTTTGATACTGTACCTTTTTTGCGTTATACACGATGTAGTCTCTCAACCTGCTGTAAAATACCTTTGCTTTGAATACAGCATTTGAAAAATGCCCCTCTATGCCCATATCAGCTTCGTAATTTTTAACCTCTTTAATGTCGGGGTTTCCAACAAGCTCACCCTTTGTTTTTGCCGTCAAATCTTTTAATCTGTAGTGAGATTCTTTGGCATCGGGTACCCTGATTGATTTTCCGGCACCGATGAAATATTTTAACGATGGTGTTATATGATAGTAGGTAAAGACATAACCGCTGACATCGTTGTATGTTTCGCTCGGGTCGCTGTTGTTTGTTGTAATTTTAGTGCGGTCGTATCTTGCGCCGGCTTCAAGCTCAAATTTACCGAACTTTCTTTTGCCTTTGGTGAAAAAGCCGAAGTTTACGGTATTTACATCGGGCATAGAGTCGTTTAATCCGATATGTTCTGAATAATATTTCTTCCAGTATCTTCCGTCCCAGTTTCTTTTACTTACATCAGCCCCGTAAGCAAGGGTGGTTTTTCCGATATGAAATCTGTTTTGAGCCTTAAATCCGAATATCCTAGAGTCTATGATATGGGCTATGGTTCCGTTTTTCCCTAAGCTTATTTTTCTATATTCGTTGGTCATTATGTGGTGAACATATGAATAGTAATATTCAAATTTAAGCTTATCGGAATATTTGCCGAGATTTTTGAATGTATAGTGGATATTGTACAAATTGGAGTTATCCTTTATGGCATCCATAGGCGTTGATGGGTAAAGAACGTTGCTGCTTCTGTTCAAGGTTGTGCTAAACCCAAGTTCCTGATTATTTGTTACATCAACATATACCTTGCCGAGCAGGGATTTTTTCAGATAGGCTTTCCTGTCTGATTCGCTATTTAAATACTGCATTCCTTTGATTTTCGGATTTGTTGAATGCTCAGTTGCAAGTTCCAATTGCTTTGCCATATTGTCGCCGTTTCCGTCTTTGTACTGGTCACTGTTTTCTACGGAACCGCCAAGAAGAATTCTTACGGCTTTAGCTCCACCGCTGACAAAAGCTGAAGACTTTCTGTAATTCCAACTGCCTGCGTTGGCATTAACAACAGCTTTTAATTTTTTTGAGGGTTTTTTTGTTGTAATTTTCACCGTTCCGCTCAAGCTGTCAAAATCTTCAACGTCGTAGGGACCTTCTATTATTTCAACATCCTTGATGTTGCTTGTTATCACGTGTGATATCGGGGGGTCCATCCTGTTGGGACAAGCACCGTAAATTTTACCGCCGTCTATCAAGATGTTTATATTATCCTTTCTCTGTCCTCTCAATATGATGTCATTTGCTATACCGCTTCTTCTGATGATTGATATGCTGGGAAGAGCATTTTCTAAGGCATTTGACAAATCTCCCGAAACCAAATCTTCTCCGGAAACATTCGTTACATCGGTTTTAATGGCTGTGCTTTTTACTGTAACCGCACCGAGATTAACACTCTCTTTTGCCGATGCACTGTCTGGTAAGATGGCTAAGCAGAAAGCCGCCAATACGCTTATTGACAATATTTTATAACTTTTAATCACAAATTCTCCTCTCTCTTTTAACTTGATACGTTTGCATTATTTCAAAATACACATCTTTTTGGCTTTCATTTTCCACATTTTAGGCATAAATTTTTTCATATGGTTTTC
>WGDP01000100.1 GCA_015493215.1 Bacteroidales bacterium
ATATTGAATCTAACACTATATAACTATTATTCATAAATTTAAAGTAGGCGATTTACGTATTTTCAACCTTACATCTATATCAAAATGTTTATCCTAATCCCTTTCAAAACATGAAATATTGCTGATATATGTCATGTTTTAAATATATTGTTGTTTGGAACGCTTCTAAATAGAATTATAAATTGTATCATTGCATCAGCTCAATTAAAACAAAATATAAAATTACCATGAAAAAACGTTTCAACTTTAAGAAAATCTGGTTTTTAGCTTTATTGTTATCACTCATAGCTTTTGTTACCATAGCTGTTACATCTTGTAACAAACCCAATGAAGTTCATCATTCAGTTAGTAAGCTTTCAGGAACATGGTCGTTTACCATTACCCCTTTGGAGAGTGTTCAGGACACAAGCTTGGTAAAAGGTATCAGGGGTTCGGAAGAGGAGGAGTACCCATCGGTAATAGATAAAGTATATTTATACGAAAATAAAACAGGTGAAATTATAGGAGATCACGGGTTTACACATTTCAGTGGCAGCCGGAGCGAAAATAATGTAATTTTAAATGTATATAGCCGGGCAGACGGCCATGTGGATCCCGAAGCTACTGCAGACCAAATGAATCATGTTTCAACCATGACGCTGACCATTGATGATTTTGGAAACATGAAAGGAAATGGAATTTATCTTGAAAATCCTGATTACGATTATGCTCAGGAAGAATCATATACGGTAATGGCTCTTAAAAGAAGTGATATTACAAACGATTATGGTACCACAAAACAGGGCGAAAATGTATCGTTTAGTTTGTGTGATGTAGCTGCCAGCATCGACTCCTGGATAATTTCAACCATGAGTGATAATGTGTTTAGACCCATTGGTAATTGTTATAACGAAAAAGACGGAGGCGGATATTATGTTTTTGGCCGTTATGGCCCCGGAAGCCTTTTACCTATTTATACTCAAACTGTTTATTACCCTTTGGAGTGGTCGTGGTGTAAAGTACGCAGGTATGGTTTTGATATTGATTTACGAGGAAATGTTAGAGCTGTGGAGGCGCTAAAGTGGGCGGTTGCTCATCAGGCACCAACTAACAACTTTAATGTAAAACTGGGTTTTGAAACGCTTGATGGCCTTAATGATGCCATTGATGATTTTGAAAATAAATATGGCGGATTTGCCATTTCGTTCGGATACAGCCTTCGTACTCATAATTTATCCATTTATGTTAATCACAGCAAAGGAAACAGTAGCGATGCCAAAAATCATATCTTAGTAACTTCAATAGCCGGTGCTGTTGATTCGTATGTCAATAAGATTTATTATTTCGCAGGTGCAAACATCTCTGACCATTGGTATTTGCGCCGTAGCGATTTTGACGTTTGCAATACTCCTTTGCTTTTTTGCTATGTGATTGGTACCAATGAGGTTGAATATAACTAATACCTTATATCAGCAAGCTATTTGGTAACGAAAAGATTAAATATCCTTTTCTGAGTTTTGTGTATTTTTGCGCCTATTAAAAAAACTCAATATGGATTTCTTTTCAAAAACATTTTACAGCAATACGGTGGGGCAGTGGCTCATTGCTTTATTAATAATGGTGGGAACAGCTGTTGTTGCCAAGCTCCTCTATTTACTGATTGGAAAGTTTGTTTTAACGCTTACCAAACGTACCAAAAGCAAACTGGACGATATTGTTGTGGAAAAAATGAAAGACCCGGTGGTTTTTCTATTGGTTCTTACCGGTATTTATTATGCCATTAAAACGTTGGTGCTTCCTGATTGGCTGGCCGATGTTACCCATAAGGCCTACTATTTTTTACTGCTTGTTGACTTTGCCTGGGCGCTTACCCGTTTTGTTGATGCTTTGGTGATTGAATACCTTGTTCCGATAGTCGAAAAGTCGGAAAGCGATTTGGATGACCAGTTGCTGCCCATCGCCCGGAAAAGTATTAAAATCCTTATTTGGGTATTGTCAATTATTATAGGCCTCGATAATATGGGGTACGATGTGGGGGCAGTTATTGCCGGCCTTGGGCTTGGCGGTTTGGCATTTGCATTGGCTGCCAAAGATTCAGTATCGAACCTTTTTGCAGGCTTTACCATTTTTACCGATAAACCTTTTAAAATTAAAGACCGCATTCAAATTGATGGCTACGATGGCAAGGTTGAAGAAATTGGTATCAGAAGTACCCGGATTCGTTTGTTGGATGGCCGAATTGTAACCATGCCAAACTCTTCGTTGGTTAACGATGCGGTTACCAATGTTACATCGGAGCCTAATCGTAAGATTACCATGGATTTAGGATTGGTATATGACACTTCATACCAACAAATGAAAAAAGCACAGGAAACATTAAAAGAAATTGTTAAAGCCAATAATAATCTTGATGATGAGTGTGTTACTGCCTTTACCGAATTTGGCGACTTTGCTTTGAACCTCCGGTTTATTTATTATATCAACCGTGGTGCCGATATTTTTGGCAATATGGATGCTGTTAATATGGAAATACTTCGGCGTTTTGAAGAGCAGAAACTGGAGTTTGCCTTTCCCACGCAGGTTGTATATACTAAAAAGGGGTAGTGTTACAACTATTAACAGTATAAATATCATAAAAAAAACTGCTCCGTTCAGAGCAGTTTTTTTTGAAGGTGTTAAACTTTAGCTTTTAATTTCGTCGCCACGTTTGTTATAGAAATGAAATTCCAACATGTGATAATTTTTTTTGGGTATTAGTTTAACCCATTGTTTGTATCGAAAATACCATTTTACCTGTTGCGACTTAATCCCCTTTGTAAGATAGGCATATAAATAAGGGTGAACGGTAAGCGTGAGGTGCTTTTCGTTTTGGTCGTGGATAAGGTAATTTAAGTTGTTTTCAATATCGTCGATAAGCATAATGCTCGAACGAATTTTCCCGGTGCCGCCGCAAACGGGGCACTGTTCCAATACGGTAATGTTCATTTCGGGACGAACGCGTTGGCGGGTTATCTGTATCAAACCGAATTTAGAAGGAGGCAAAATACTGTGCTTGGCACGGTCTTTCGCCATTTCATCTTTCATGTGCTGGTAAAGTGCGCGGCGGTTTTTGGCATCGTGCATATCGATAAAATCGACAACAATAATACCGCCCATGTCGCGCAATCTTAACTGGCGTGCAATTTCAGATGCCGCTTCCAAATTGGTTACAAGTGCATTTTCTTCCTGCGATTTTTCTTTGTTAACACGATGTCCGCTGTTAACATCAATAACATGAAGTGCTTCGGTGTGTTCAATGATTAGATAAACGCCACTACGAATGGTAACGTTTTTACCAAAGGAGTTTTTAATCTGTTTATCAACGCCAAAATACTCGAAAACAGGGGTTCTTCCTTTGTAAAGTTTAACAATTTCTTTTTTATCAGGAGCTATCCTTTCTAGATAAGTCCTGAGCAGATCATAGCTTTCGCGATCGTTTACATAAATATTGTTAAACGACTCGTTAAGCAGATCTCTAAGTATCGCGGTGGTACGGTTGAGTTCACTCAGTACCTTTTGCGGTGCCTTGAGGTTTGGGAGTTTGGCCATAACCTGCTCCCATTTCTCGATTAATATTCTAAGGTCGGTATCCAGCTCACTTACCTTTTTATTTTCGGCAACCGTTCGCACGATAACACCGTAATTATTAGGTTTAATGCTTTGGATAAGCCTTTTTAATCTGCTCCTTTCATCCTTGTTTTTAATTTTCTGCGATACAGAAATTTTATTGGAGAAAGGCATCAGAACCAAATATCTTCCCGGAAATGAAATTTCGGTGGTGATGCGCGGTCCTTTTGTGGAGATAGGCTCTTTGGCTATCTGAACCACAATTTGCTGACCGCTTGTCAGTACCGAAGTAATTTTCCCGGCTTTATCAATGTCAGGCTCCAGTTTAAATTTTTCAAAACCAACCAAATGGGCTCGTCCCTGGGTGGCCAGCTTTGAAAATTTATTTAACGACCTGATTTGAGGCCCCAGATCAAGATAATGCAAAAATGCATCTTTGTCGTGGCCTACATCCACAAAGGCAGCGTTTAGCCCGGGCATTATTTTTTTTACTTTGCCCAAAAAAACGTCTCCTACTGAGAAGTTGTTGCTGTTTTGCTCTTTGTGAAGTTCTACGAGATTTTTGTCCTCAAGCAACGCAATATTAACCTCCGCAACACCTGAATCGATAATTAATTCTCTGTTCAAAATGTTTAGGTTTTAATTAATACTTGTTGCGTAATTTGTGATTAGGGACAAACTTAGTTAAGAGGGGATGTATAAAAACAAGAGGCTGTTTAAAAAGTGGATACTCTGTTTTCACCATTATAAGCCGAATAGGGAAACCTTAATCTAATAAAACTTCCTGTTCATGCTTAAAACAATGCTTGAGTACTTTTTAAACAGCCTCAGCATTCACGAAATATTGCTATTTCTTCTTATGCCTGTTCTTCCGCAAACGTTTTTTACGTTTGTGGGTTGCCATCTTGTGTCTTTTCCTCTTTTTTCCGTTTGGCATAATAATACTTTATTAAAGGTTAAACTATTTAACTTTGTTTTTTACTTCGTTTACAAAAGTTTTTGCGGGTTTAAATGCCGGAATGTTGTGAGCCGGAATGATGATGGTTGTATTTTTTGAAATATTACGACCTGTTTTTTCTGCTCTTCTTTTAACAATAAAGCTTCCAAAGCCTCTCAGGTAAACGTTTTCACCGTCAGCCATGGTATCTTTAACTGTTTCCATGAATGATTCAACAACAGCCTGTACGGCTACTTTTTCAATCCCTGTTTTGGTAGCAATTTCTGCTACGATTTCTGCTTTTGTCATATCCTTTTACTTTTAAATGATTAAAACTTAGTTTATTATTTGGAAGGCAAAAATAAAACAATTTTAATAGCAACAACGAAATTATGATGATTTTTCTTCCTAAATGATTAATATGATAGAAATTAAGGGTAGATAACCACGTTTCTGTATAAAAAATCATCATGAAGTACTGAGTCTGGTTCGAAAAGGTTCGATATAGCACGTTAACGTCGTGCCACTCACAATGACCTTCACCGCAGCATGATATTCCAGAACTGTCACGCTGAGTGGAGTCGAAGTGTGACAAACTACAAGTACAATCCAACTATCTGTCCTGCTTAATTAATATTTCGGCAGCCCCAAGGTTGTTAATGGCGTCGGTATAATCGGGGTAAATTTTTAGTGCGTGTTTAAAAAACTGCGCGGCATCATCGTAATTTCCTCCCATAGCGTAACAGTAGCCCAGATAGTTATATGTTTTTGCCACCTCAAAATTACTGTTTAACAAACTGTTTAAAAGCGTTGTATCATAATCACCCATAAAACCTGTGTAATTGTAACTATCCAACGACTGCTGAATAATTTGTTTTGTTTCGGGCACATCCTTAAAAACTGTTAAACTTCGTTTAAGCATATTTCGATATAAATTATTTGGAGTAGGGCTGTTGTCAAGGGCAAGCTGTAACTGATCTGCCGCTTCCTGCCATTTTTTATTGTCCATCAGCAACTTGCCTGCTCTCCGATATGCTTTTGCCGGAGAAGCCAGCGTGTCAGCCGATTTAAGATAGTAGTTTAACGCCTTTTTTTTATCACCTGTTTTTGAATAAATTTCAGCAAGATTATAATATACAAGACCCGGATAATCAGGCTGTTTTTTTAGCAGCTCTTTGTAAGATGCAATGGCTTTGGTATGGTTACCCAGCCGATAATAAGCTAACGCCATGTTTGCTTCGGCACCTTTTAAATCAGAACTTAATTTTAAGGCTGCTTTATAAAGCGTAATGGCTTTTGCATACTCCTTTTTGCCTAGATACAAATCGCCGGCACGTTTTTTTGTTGCAGCTTCCACGTTAACTCCCGCATGAGAGGCCTTTTCTAACCACGAAGGCTGTATCAGGGTAAGAATTGCAAATAACAGCATAAAAACCCAAACGCCAATAATGGCTTTCGATATTATTTTATCCTCCTTATTCATTGAACCCCATTTTATTAATCGTTTTTTACAATCATGGTTATACGCTTACCCTCATTTATCAGCCGGTTGTATTGTGCAAAAGCCGACCTGTTATCCAAAACAATTACCTGCATCCCTTTCTGATTAAATTCGTTATAAACGAAATCGCTTATTTCATCCGTCAAAAAACCTTTTCCCCCGTCACGATTGGTGCCTGCGGCAATAATAAGGATGTCTTCCGACAGTTTTTTAATGGTTTTTTTATCTCGCTGATTAAAGAAATCCTTTTTGTCAACAGGTCTGAAAGTTTGATTGGGATAAATCAATACATCAAGGTAATAAACAGGGATTCCTTTATATAAAAACAGATGATTGTTAATGGCAACCACTCCTTTGTTTCTGTAATTAACCTGTAAATAAATCAGCCCTGCTATAACAAAAGATAGCAGCAGCCAAACTGCCCATTTAGTTTTAAACTGCGACAGATGAATAAACATGAACACAAAAAAGAAAGCAGCTACAGGAAAAAGAATAGCTTGAAAAAAGTAACGTGTATCAGACAATACCGAAGTAAAAGCCATAAAAAAGAGTGCGAAAAGGGTAAGATAAAAAAACACAGCCACAGCATGCGCAGGATACTCTTTTAGTTTTGGAAACCTTATTTTGAAAGGCTCGGAAAACAGCTTGCCGTTTTCAATAATAACAAACACAAATACAAGCCCGATGAGGGTTCCCCACAGGTCTTTCGATACATCACCCAAATCGAAAACGCGGTTTGATAAAGGGACTTGAATTAATTCGTCAAAAGTGGAGATTAAGAAGGCTGAAAAAAAAGTTGAAATAAGTATTTTACTTTTTTCGGCTCCTTTTTCTTTTAAATAACGATAGTTGAGAAAGGCAAAGATGGCATACGCCAGATAGTGCCAGTTATATTGTAAGTCGTAAAAACGATGATGAAAATAAAAATCGGTTAACTGTTGCCCAATCCAAAACATAATTACAATAACAACCCAACCTATAATCCGGTTACGGGTAAACTTTTTCCGTAACCAAACAGCTAAAAACAAGACCAATAAAAAGGCTATAAAAGGAACTACAGGGATTTTAATTTCAAAAAGCTCAATTTTTATATCGGATAGATGCCCGATAAACGACTGCAGATAATTTTGCAACAATAAAAACGGTGTTGCAATCAGAAGCAAAGAGTAAAACAATCGCTGTTTACTACGACGTAACAGGAAATATTTATCCAGGGTCATCTGACAAAACTAATAAAAATCATAAAACCTCTTGTTACCACCAATTCACTTTACCATCATCAAGGGTAAAAATACGCTCTTCTTTTTTAGAGTCTTTTTCCACCAGCCAGTAAAGTGCTCCTTTCGGTACTTTTTCAAAATGAAGCGGTTTATCTTTTTCAGCAATTTTTGAAGCCACTTTAACCCATTTATCATTCCAATAAAAAAGCTCATATTCGGCTCCCGGATTAAAATGTGCCTTTTCAATTTCATCGGTGGCTTTTACCGTCTTTTTACGTGTGGTTGAATACAAATCAACGCTTATGGTGTGCAGGGTATCGGCCACATTTTCCTTTACTGTTCCATCCTCCTGCAAAATAAACTGATTGCCTGCCGGCAGATAGTTTCCGTTTTTGTAATAACATGGCAGATAGGCTATTCCCTTGCCCATGTCGGTAAAGGTAACCGAATCGCCCCCAATTTTTCCCCAATGAATGGCTGTCCAGTCGCCCGAATTAAAAACATATAAATAGGCATAATTTACACTGTCGGGTTTTGGCCGTTGAAGCTTTAATTTAACATCAGTTGTCGGGATATAATCTTTTGTAACATCAATGTAATGACTTGATGCCAGCCAACCGGGCACCTTTTCGTAATCGGGTTTGGTAAGGGCAAGGCTGTTTTTTTGGCGTCCGAAGGTTTTGCGGTAAACTTTGGCTTTTTTGTTGCCGAGTTTGTATTCATAGGGATTATCAAGCCCACCCATAAAAATAACCACTTTTCCATCTTTGGTAAGGGTGGCATTCCAGGCGTGGTTGTTACCGGTATTGGGCCATGCAGGCGTGTAGTCGCTCATTACAGGCACACCCTGTGCGCGCATGGCGTAGAGTGCCAGATTGGTCATATCTTCACATCGGCCACGCTTGTACTCTTCCATTTCGCTCAATCCCAAATCAGTTGGATGCCGGTAAAACAGCGGGTCGAACTTGTACCACGACTTGATTTCGTTGTTGATTAAAATGCAGGCTTCGGTGGGATTGGTTTGGTCGGTCATTGAATCCTGAACCCAGTTGTACTTTTTGTACATACGTCTCCGCCATGGTTCCAGCGGTTCGTTGCTGTCGCGATAGGGCAAAATATACTCGCAAAACTCATCAAAGGTCAGTTGCCGTGCCCAGGGCTTATTCCAGGCTTTAAAAGCAAGGTCGATGTTTTCGATTAAATAGTCTGCGGTAATAATATTGATGTCGTAAATTAAAGTGTCGCGTGTGAAGTCGATGGTACCGATTTTATGTTCCACCGAATCCCATGCTGCCACCATTGTTTTGTAATCGGGATAGTCGAGCACGTTAAACTTTACCCTGTTTCCGGAGGTGTCCACCAGCTTGGCTTTGGCATAGCACTGGCCGTTCATGTTGGCAATTAAAAACCATGCTGCCCGCAACTTAAGCGAGTCTTTTTGTTTGTGGTAATGATGTAAAACCTTTTCCAGTTCAACTTTGTTTTTTCCCGCATCATCAAGCACCTTTTGCACATCATCAGGCACTGTTTGTCCCAAAAGCTGAAACGAAACAAACAGAAAAACAAGTGCTGGTAATAATTTTATCGTTCTGTTAAAAAACAACTTAACCAAGCCAACGGTTTCAATTTCTCTCATAATTATTGTTTTAAACCCTGCGGGCAAATTTAACTGTAAAAATCCTTTTAATTGCAGGACAAACATAACAAAACAAAGTATCTTTGAGCTTTTAAAATTTAAGCAAATGAAAAAGTTTTTTTTCTTTATAGTTTTACTGGGTGTTTCGGTAGCTGCCAAAGCGCAAGCCGGACGTATTGTTCACCACAACCTTAAGGTAAATATTAATCCGCAAACTTCCGAGCTAACGGTTCGTGATGTTATTTCAACCGACACTCCGGGTGATGTTATTTTCAGCCTAAATGCCAATTTATCACCGGTAACCTTTTCAAAAAATGTAAAGGTTGTAAAAGTGGATCAGCATATCCCTGCGGGCGATGTGGGTATGGACAGGGATGAAAACAGCGGAGATTTAAAAATCGACCAATACAAGGTTCATTTTAAAGGCCGAAAAAGAAGTTTTGAAGTTACCTACTCCGGAAAAATAGCATCGGCCATTGAACAGAGTGCCGAAAACTATCAGCGTGGATTTAGCGAATCGCCGGGTATTATCAGCAGCAAAGGGGTTTATCTTGCCGGCTCCACTTTTTGGGTGCTCACCGCCGACAACAGTTTGATGACTTTTAAATTAACCACCACCCTTCCCTTTGGCTGGAAGTCGGTATCGCAGGGTGAGCGCACCATGAACCAAAAGGAAAAAACAGGCCATGTGGATACCTGGGTTTGTGATAAACCGCAGGAAGAGGTTTTTTTAATTGCAGCTAAGTTTACCGAATATGGTTACACCATGAACTCCGGCATTGAAGCCATGGCCTTTTTGCGCACACCCGATGAAGCTCTTGCCAACAAGTATCTTGAAGTTACCGAGCAGTATATGGAGATGGATCAGCAGATGATTGCTCCTTATCCTTATTCAAAATTTGCGTTGGTGGAAAATTTCTGGGAAACCGGTTACGGTATGCCGTCGTTTACCCTGTTGGGCGAAAAAATTATTCGCTTTCCGTTTATTCTGCATTCGTCGTATCCGCACGAGCTGCTTCATAATTGGTGGGGCAACAGCGCTTACGTCGATTTTTCGCAGGGTAACTGGTGTGAGGGCATTACAGCCTACATGGCCGACCACCTTACAAAAGAGCAACGTGGCCAGGGCGAAAGCTACCGCCGCTCCACCGTACAAAAGTTTACCAACTTTGTAACCCCTGAAAACGATTTTCCACTGTCGAAATTTACTTCGCGCCACAACGGCTCTTCCGAGGCCATCGGATATGGGAAAGCACTTATGATGTGGCACATGCTTAGACGTAAACTGGGCGATGAAACCTTTTTAAAAGGATGGCAGCACTTTTACAACCAACATAAGTTTACCACCGCCTCGTACAACGACATCCGCCTTTCGATGGAAGCAGTATCGGGACTTAATCTGCAACCGTTTTTTAATCAGTGGGTTTTGCGTACAGGCGCCCCCGAACTGAAAATAAAATCAGTAAAAACTGACACCTACAACAACAGCTACCGTATTTTTATGAGCTTAGAGCAGATTCAGCCCGAAGAGGCCTTTACCATTGATGTGCCCATAGCCGTTGCCACCCAAAAAGGGGTGCAGGATTTTACGGTTAAGATGACAAATAAATTACAGGATTACCAGCTGATACTTAACGAAAAGCCGTTAAAGCTGGCAGTGGATCCACAATACGATGTTTTCAGAAAGCTGGACCCCAAAGAGGTGCCGCCGGCGCTGTCGAAAATATGGGCTTCAAAAGAGAACATCATTGTGTTGCCTTCCCATGCCGATGAAGCCCGCAAACAGCTGTACTCCGATTTTGCCAACCAATGGAAGGAAGCCGATTCGCAGGATAACTTTACCATTGTTAACGACAGCGACCTTTCGGGGCTTTCGTCGGACAAAACCATTTGGGTTATCGGTTTTGAAAACAATTTTGCCGATTCCGTTAACAAGGCGCTTGCGGTTTACGACTCGAAGTTTACCACCGACTCGGTAAAATTCCGGAAAAAAATATTACCAAAAAGTAACAACAGCTTTATTGCCACCGTTTTTAATCCGTATAATGTAAATCAAAGTATGGTGTTTATACAGCCTGGAAAACAGGAAGCCATCGCGGGATTGATACGCAAGCTGCCCCATTACGGAAAATACAGCTATCTGGCTTTCGAGGGGGACGAGCCAACGAACATTGCCAAAGGGCAATGGCCGGTTATTAACTCGCCGTTGGTAAAGGCTTTCAGTCCCGATGCACAAAACATTTCCATGATTAAGGAGCGCAAAGCTCTTGCTTACGAGAAGCCGCTTTTTTCGGAAAAAAGGATGATGGAAACCATCAAATACCTCTCCTCCGACAGGCTAATGGGTCGTGGATTGGGAACACCTTATCTTGACACCGCTTCGCAATACATTGCAGACAAATTTAAAGCTTACGGGTTAAAGCCTTTGGGAGACAGCTATTTTCAAACATTTGAGCACCATTTTCCCAACAAGCCGGGGCCGCAAAACCTAACACTTAAAAATGTTATTGCGGTTATTCCGGGTACCGATGCCAATTTAAAAGATTATCCGGTGGTTGTTTCGGCTCATTACGACCATTTGGGACTGGGCTGGCCTGATGTGCATGCCGGCGACGAAGGCAAGATACACCATGGTGCCGACGACAACGCCAGTGGCATTTCAATATTGCTGGAGCTGGCTAAAAACATGTCGAAACTAAAGCCCAAACGAACCATTGTTTTTGCCGCTTTTACCGGTGAAGAAGCGGGACTGATTGGCTCGCGCTATTTTGTGGCTCACATAAAAGATTACTTTAAAGGAGTGCCTTTTGCCGATGTAAACATTGATACCGACGGTTCGTTGTTCGACAAAAAGCTGCTGGTGCTCAACGCCAACACGGCTCGCGAGTGGAAATTTATTTTTATGGGCACCGATTACACCACAGGGGTAAAAAGCGAAGTGGTTCAAAAACAACTGGATGCAAGTGATCAGGTGGCCTTTATTGAGAAGGGGATTCCGGGGGTACAGCTGTTTACCGGCGCCACGCAAAATTATCACCGTCCCACCGATACCTGGGAAAAGATTGACGGTAAGGGGTTGGTAAAAGTGGCCTCTGTTGCGAAAGAGGTGGTAGAATATCTTGCCGACCGCAGCGAAGCCATGCCGTTTACCGGTGAAGCAGGTGCAAAAGCAAAAGCAGCCAACCAACCAACAGCTCCTAAAAAAAGCCGTCGTGTATCAACGGGGTCGGTTCCCGATTTTGCCTATGCCGGCGAGGGCGTGAAAATAGGTGCTGTTATCGAAAATTCGCCGGGAGCCAAAGCCGGATTGCAAAAGGATGACATTATTATTGGTGTTGATAACGACAAAGTTACCGACTTGCGCAACTACACGGTTATTCTTAAAAAGCATCAGCCGGGTGATAAGATTACCATGAAAATTTTACGAAACGGCAAAGCGCAAACAATTGTTTTGGTGCTTGGCGAGCGATAATTGGTGAATTCTTGTTTTGATGCGTTAACTAATGTTGCTTGATTGCTTGATTGATGCATTACCGGGCGGTACGTTCGGGTGAGTTGCATTGCTCCATTGCTGCATTGTTTTATTGTTTCATTGTTGAATTGTTGAATTGTTGCATTGTCGCATTGCCTGCCCTTGCCCGACTGCGTCATACAGGCGGGCGTACCGGACGGTGCGTTCGGGCGGGTTGTATTGTTGTCCCGTTAAGACGGGATATTTTATTATACGCATAATCCCGAAGGGATTTAACATGAATAGCCCTGTACGAAGTGCAGGGAAAAGGAAACATTAAATAAGTAATAACCCTGAAAGGGCTTAATAGTTTTTATTGAACCCTTTCGGGGTTCTTTAATATTTGTATCATTTTACACACCGGTTTCACCGATGGTTATTCACATTAAACCACTTCGTGGTTTGATACCCGAAATTAACCAAATTCTATAAAAAACATAGAAGACAACAAGTCCCGAGCTGATACCTGCCTGACGGCAGTCAGGTATAAATATATTATTCAAGGTATTACCTATTGTGTTCAATTCTTTCTTATTTAATCTATGTTAGAAAACTATTTAACTGAATTATTATGTCAATTTTGTACAAAAATTTTGTAAGCCGGGATATAAATTTTACGAGTTAACCTGCGGCAGGGATGGAAGTGGCAGCCCGTGCCGGGGGAGGCTGATGTGGAGTTAGCGGGGCAGAGCGACCAACGGAAGCTACTGCACCGCGTTACGGAACACAGCCTGCCACGGTGCGGCTACAACGTACAGCCCGGTTGCCGCCCAAAAAATATTGAATATCTTTGCGCACCAAATTTAACAGGAACAATTATGTCGTACAAACTATTGCTCAGGCCTTTTAACACACCGCACGAAACGCCTCCGTTTGGAGAGATTAAGGAGGCGGATTACCTGCCGGCATTTAAGGCTGCCATGGCGATGGCAAAGGAGGAAATTGAAAAGATTACATCCAACGGAGCGGCTCCCACATTTGAAAACAGCATTGAGATGCTTGAAAAAGCGGGCAGACAACTTACCACCATCAGCAATATATTTTTTAATTTGAACCATGCGGCCACCAACGAAAATATTCAGAAAATTGCGCAGGAGGTGATGCCGTTGTTAACGGAGTACAGCAACGATATTTGGCTGAACACCACCCTTTTTAACAGGATAAAACAGGTTTACGAAGTTAGGGAAACACTTGCGTTACGGCCTGACCGGCAAAAGCTTTTGGAAGATACTTACCTGGAATTTGTGCGACGTGGTGCGCTGTTAAACGGCGAGGCAAAAAAAGAGTACAGGCAGGTTACCAAAGAGCTTTCGCAGCTTTCGTTGCAGTTTGGCGAGCATGTGCTGGCCGAAACCAACGACTTTACCCTGCACCTTACTGATGCCAACGACCTGAGCGGGCTGCCCGACGGTGTAAAAGAGGCGGCAGCAGCACTTGCCAAAAGCAAGGGAAAAGAGGGTTGGCTTTTTTCGCTTCATTTTCCATCGTACATGCCTTTTATGAAATATGCCGACAACCGCGATTTACGCAAGCAGCTGTTTTTGGCTTACTCGAAAAGGGGCAACAGGGGTAATAAAAACGACAACAACGAAATTATTAAAAAGATGGTTTCGCTGCGGCTGAAAAAGGCTAACCTGTTGGGCTACAGCACACATGCCGACTATGTTCTGGAAAGGAGCATGGCCACTTCGCGCAACAGAGTTGACGGGTTTTTAAAACAGCTGCTGGAGCGTTCGCACCTGTTTGCCAAACACGATGTGGAGGAGGTGGAAGCGTATGCCCACAGCCTGGGCCTTGAGGACAGGCTCCAACGTTGGGATTACATCTACTATGCCGAAAAACTGAAAAAAGAAAAGCTGGGCTTAAACGATGAAATGACAAGACCCTATTTTGAACTTGACAGGGTGGAAAAAGGTGTTTTGGGTTTGGCAACAAGGCTGTACGGCATTACCTTTAAGGAAAACCAAACTATTCCGAAATACCACGATGAAGTTAAAACTTTTGAAGTTTTTGACGAAAAGGGAAAATTTTTAAGCGTTTTGTATGTTGACTATTTTCCACGCCCATCCAAACAGGGAGGTGCCTGGATGACTTCGTTCAGGGAACAATATATTGAAAACGGTACGGATGTCAGGCCGTTGGTGTCGCTGGTTACTAACTTTACGCGGCCAACGCAAACAAAACCGTCGTTGTTAACTTTTATGGAGGTTAAAACCTTTTTACATGAGTTTGGCCACGGAGTGCACGGCATGCTCAGCAAAGTTTATTACGAAAGCCAGTCGGGAACCAACGTTTACCGCGATTTTGTGGAGCTGCCCTCGCAGTTAATGGAAAACTGGGCCACTGAAAAACAATGGTTAAAGGAGGTGGGCATCCACTACAAAACGGGCGAAACCATTCCTGATGAGATGATTGAAAAGCTTGTGGAAAGCAATAAATTTCAAAGCGGTTATGCCATGGTTCGGCAGCTTTCGTTCGGGTTAAACGATATGGCATGGCATACTTTAACTCAACCTTTTGAGGGGAATGTAAAGCAGTTTGAACAAAAGGCCATGAAACCCACCGAGCTGTTTCCACCGGTAAAAGGAACCTGCATGAGCACTGCCTTTTCACATATTTTTGACGGGGGCTATTCAGCCGGATACTACGGTTATAAGTGGGCGGAAGTGCTGGATGCCGATGCTTTCGACCTTTTTAAAGAAAAGGGAATTTTCAACCGGGCAGTAGCGCAGTCGTTCAGGAAAAACGTTCTGGAAAAAGGGGGAACGGAACATCCCATGAAACTTTATAAAGCATTCAGAGGCCACGAGCCTTCGGTGGAACCGTTGCTTAAAAGGAGCGGGTTGGTGAAGTTGTAGTTGTAGGCTGTTGGTTGCTCACAGTTGCAAACTGTGAGCGGAAGTTATTAGCGGGTGTAGTTGCAGGCTGTTGCTTTGCTCACAGTTGCAAACTGTGAGATGAAGTTATGATTTTAGTTGCAGACTGTTGTTCACAGTTACAAACTGTGAACTGAGCGGATTGTGAATGGTTGCTCACAGTTGCATGCTGTGAGCCGGGCAATTGTGGGCGAGTTGTAGGTTCAGGTTTGCAGCCTGAACGAGACAAAGCTAAACGGCAAATCTGTTTCTCCCCTAAAGTTCAAAAGGCAGTTCCCGCCAGTACGAAATGCCCTGCGGTGTAATCTTTACCTGTACCGGAATAATTTCCACACCTTGTTTGTGGGCTTCCGTTAGTGCCTCGGCATAGCGCGGGTCGATATCCCATGCCGGGCCAAAAGCCTCCACATCCATTCGCTGAATAACGTACAGCATCACAGCACGAATACCCTCTTTTTTAACTTCGGCCAAGGTGTTAAGGTGTTTCAGCCCCCGTGTGGTTACCGCATCGGGAAACCGGGCGAAATTACCCGCTTTCATGGTTACGTTTTTAACTTCAATAAAACAGCGTTCGTTTTCATTTTCAGCGTAAACATCAAAACGGCTGTTGCCAAATTTAACCTCTCTTTTTACAAAAGTATAACCGCTAAGGCGCTTGACAACACCCTCTTTTACCCATTGAAAAGCCAACATATTGGGGATGGAAGTGTTTACACCAATCCAGTTGTTGTTTATGTAAATCATCTCCCAGGTAAATTTGGTTTTACGGCTGGGATCGTTAACAGGGGTAAGATAAACCGGTGCGTCCTCCTCGATACAGGTTTTCATGGAGCCGGAGTTGGTGCAATGCGCCGTAACCGTTTCGCCGCTGTCGAGCAGTACATCGGCCAAAAATCTTTTATAACGGCGAATAAGGATGCCACGTACTAAAGGTGTGTTAAATTTCATAATTAATTGATAAGTTTAAAATGCAAAAATACTTCTTCTGAGAAACTTATAATACTACGGTGTGGTTTAATAGAAATTTGACTTAACGGTGCCATTGTTAAGACAGGAAAATGGGTTAAGCAGTAAATTAGAATTGTTTTATTTTAATAATTGTTTTTCTCCTATTTACGTCACTGGGACAATCCAAGTAATCTTTTTTTATGTTCATTTCTTGAGACAACAAGTCAAGCCCTCGGTGTTTAACGGATAACAACACCGAGGGTTTGACTACATATCACCAAAAGTTCGTTCAGGTTTGTAACCTGAACGTCCCTGAACCATAACATCGTTTGGACAGGCTTGCCTGCTGCAGGCTCGCCCGTGCCGAAAAGGCTCGTTCGGACGGGCAAACCCGAAAGCCTGCATACTGTTTTTCCAAAATTGAGAATTTACAAACGTTTATTATTATACTGTATATCAACTTAATAAAGCTATTCGCAAGATATTTTAAGTATGTTTTGAAATAACTGTACATTTTTACCAATAATAGACATTTTCTTTTTATTAAAATTATGTATCGTATTAATAAATTTCTTATTATTGTATTTTCTTTCTATACTTTGGAAATGATTTTTTTATACCAAAACCTAAACACAATAATTGCAAAAATGTATAACGCTGTAAATAAGGTACTTACCCCCCCCCTTAATATTTTATTTTTAACTCGTGTTACTGCAATATTTTTAATAATTTGTTTATGTAATAACCAATGGATAGCTTCTGCCATTTCGGAGTGCTTAACATCCTGACCGGAATGGCAGCTATACTTTACGTAAGTTAGCGGGATAACTTTTAAGAATTATTTACATAAAAATTAACGAATTACACTATGAAAAAACCAATTATTTTATGGTTATTTATTCTGCTGTTTTTGCCAACCCTGTCCTTTGCTCAAATAAGTAACTGGTATCTTCGTGTTACACACGACACAATTTGGAGCGGTGATATTACACTGCAAGGCAACGTTTATATCGACAGCACTGTAACCCTTACGGTTTTGCCGGGAACTTTTGTGCATGTTGACGGATATTATGCCATATACAGCCATGGTACCATAAAGGCCGAAGGTACTGCTGACAACCCCATTATTTTTACTTGTACAAACACATTACACCACAACGATACCTCAACCATTGAAGGTGGTTGGCACGGAATCCGCCTGCTCCCCAGAACTTCCAACGACACCTCCGTTTTTGAGCATTGTAAAATAATGAACGGTAAGGCTGTAGTACCGGGAGTTTGGTTTTTTTTGGTAAACAATTACCCTGACAACAGGGGTGCAAACCTCTATGCGGTTAACTTTGGCAGTTTAATAATTAAAAACTGTTTTATCGACAACGGAATTTCAAGGGGAGATGGAGGAGGCATTTATTTGGAGAACGGTAATTATGTACTTATTGATTCTTCTCATTTTACTTATAACCACTGCTATTATGATATAGGGGGAGGTGCACGCATCATACATGTCGATACACTTAAAATCACCAATAACCTGTTCAATTATAACACTGCTTATTATATTGATGGAGTATGGACAGGAGGCGGTGGCGCAGCATTTGCCATTTCAAATTCGTTGGACACGGAGGCTCATGCGTATGTTTTTAACAACAGGTTATTCAATAATATTGCTACTGCCAGTATTTTATACGATGCCTATTTTAATGCAAAAGTAAGCAACAATCTTATTTGCAGCAATTACGGATCGGGTATATACAATGCGCATTTTTTTAATGCACCGGTTTATTCCAACAACACCATTGCTTACAATTCAGGATACATGTGGAGCGGAGTCTTATCAAGGTCTCCCAATCTTATTTTAATCAATAATGTTTTATGGAATAATTTAATTTATCCCGGGTTCATCGAGCCTCAAATTTATTGGTTTCCGTCAGGTACCCCCCCAACTGTACTCTATTCCGATGTTATGTTGGGTTTTGAAGGTACCGGCAATACAGATACCGATCCGTTGTTTGTAAATCCCCCACCGGAAGCAGGAGCATGGTACAATGCTTTGGAATACGACTACTCTCTGCGTGATGATTCTCCACTAATTAATGCCGGTGTACCCGACACAACCGGATGGGATATACCGGCTACTGATTTTGCCGGCAACCCGCGAGTTTACGGAATACGGATTGATATGGGTGCCATCGAAAATCAAACTGTTTTAGTTTCGGTAAATGAAAACAGTGTTATTAGCAGCAACGCTTTTCTTTTTCCCAACCCCGGCCGGTATTTTGTTAAAGTACACCTGCCTGAAAACAGCAATAATGCTGTACTCTTTCTTTCAGATGTTTCAGGAAGAAATATTTTATCCGCTCCTGTAACAAATCAAAATAAAATTGATATCAGCAATCTGATTTCAGGCATCTACTTTTACAGAATTGTGGTTAACGATAAAATTATTAAAACCGGAAAATGGGTTAAGCAGTAAATTAAAATTGTTTAATTTTAAAAATTGTTTTTTTGTAAAAGTTACCCGGTTTCAACATGAAAAAAATTTTACCTGCGCTCATTATTTTATTACTTATCGCCTCCGGCAAACCGGCAAAGGCACAATTTTTTATCGTCGGCCAGGATCCGGCATCCGTTAAGTGGAAGCAGATAACCACCACCGACTTTAAAATTATCTTCCCGCAAGGCTATCAAAAAAATGCCCTGCTGTATGCCAACACGTTGGAGTTTACGCACAGCACAACTTTACTGCCTTACTTTACAAAACCTCAAAAGCCCTTTACCATTGTGCTTCACACCAAAAGCACCTGGTCGAACGCCATGGTTTTTCCCGCACCGTTGCATGGCGATTTTTTTGAAACTCCCGGCCAAACCACCTATCCTCAAATTTGGCAGTATCAGCTGTCGCTGCACGAGTACCGTCACTATGCCCAGATGCGAAAGATGTATCAGGGGGTTGGAAAGGGGTTGAGTTATGTTTTCGGACAGGCAGGCCCCATGACGCTTTTCGGTGCTTTTATTCCCATGTGGTTTGTTGAAGGCGATGCCGTTTACAACGAAACCATCCACAGCAAAAGCGGCAGAGGAAGGGTTCCTTTGTTTACCATGGATTTAAAAGCACAGGTGCTCGAAAAAAAGATTTACCCGTACGACAAGGCGGTGCTTGGCTCCTATCGTAATTATGTCCCCGATTATTACACGCTGGGCTATCAGTTGGTTTTGTATGGTGCCGAAAATTACGGTTACGATATGTGGAACCTTGCCATGGAGCGCGTTGCCCGCCGCCCCTACCTGCTGAAACCCTTTGTAAACGGGTTAAAAACCTACACCGGGCTTCGTAAGGTAAAATATTATCATAAAGTGCTGGACACTTTACAAACACAGTGGAAATCGGAACTATCTGCCAAACAGCTTACGCACCCAAAGTATATTGTTCCCACAAAACCCCTGCATGGCTTTACAAGCTACCGGTTCCCCGTCAGCCTGTCCGATGGCAGCATTGTTGCCGAAAAAACCGGTATTGATGATATTAACCGGTTTGTAAAGCTTTTGCCCGATGGAAATGAAGAAGTGTTGTTTACTCCCGGATTTGATTACACAGAATCATTGAGTGCCAACGACAGCCTGCTTTGCTGGAACGAAAAACAGTACGACCTGCGTTGGAGCAACCGCGATTACTCCATCATTAAACTGTACAACTTTAAAACAAAGAGGCTAAAAACACTCACTCTGAAAACCCGGCTTTTTGCCCCATCGCTATCGCCCGATGCTACCAAAATAGCCGCTTCAGAAGTTACAGTTACTGGCGAAAACCGGTTGCAGATTATAAATGCTTCAACGGGAAAAATTGTTCAAACATTTTCAACACCCGACAACCTGTTTTTTATGACCCCCCGATGGAGCGCCGATGGCAGGTCTATTGTGGTTACGGTTCTGGGCAAAAGCGGAAAGTCAATTATTTTGTACGAACCTGCCGATGGAAGCTACCGTTTTTTGCTGCCCTTTGGTTTTGCCGAAATCAATCGGCCCTGTAAAGCCGGCAGCCATGTTTATTACATGGGCA
The DNA here is from genome assembly GCA_015493215.1 of Bacteroidales bacterium. GTDB lineage: Bacteria > Bacteroidota > Bacteroidia > Bacteroidales > F082 > B16-G9. Next base: position 20,272 of record WGDP01000100.1, read on the forward strand.
CTTATCGGGGCATCAACAACCTTTACAGCATTGAGCTAACAACCGGACAGGTACACCGGTTAACCTCGGTAAAATATGGCGCCGACAGCCCCTCTTTAACCCAAAGCGGAGCGTTGTTGTTTTCCGATTATACTGCCAACGGATACCGGATTGCACTGCTGGATTCGGGTTCAATCCGCCCTGAAAAAATTACCCGCTTAAAACCTTTCCGCTATCCGGTTGACAAAGCTGTTGCCGACACCACTTTTGTTTTGGAAAACACAACGATACCCGACAGCAACTATAAAATTTCGGATTACAGCAGGTTAAAGCACCTGTTCAACATTCATTCGTGGGGTCCCATGGTGGTTGACGTGAACACCTACAAGCCGGTACCGAATTTGTTTTTATCCTCGCAAAACATGCTGGGAACCTCGGTTTCAACACTGGGTTATTATTACAATGTGAATGATGAAACCGGCAAAACCAAATTCACTTTTGATTATTACGGCTGGTATCCGGTAATCGGCTTTTCGGCTGATTATGGCAGAAGAAGGTTTGCCTATACCGATAGCACCGGCAATCCGCAGTTGGTTCGCTGGCACGAAACCAATCTGAAACTTAATATTTCGGTACCCTTGCGTTTTATTAAAAGCAAGTGGATATCGGGTATTACACCTAAAATTTCTGTGGGACAACGGTTTATGATTCTTGACAAGGGGCAAAGCATAACGTTTAAAGAGCCGCGGATGACCTTTTTATCCTATTCGCTTTACGGCTATCACAATTTAAAGAGAAGCCGGCGCGATATTTACAGCAAATGGTCGCAGTTTATATATGCCACATACAGCCACACTCCCTTTTCATCCGACCCTTCAGGCATTGGCTATGTTTCTGGGGCGCTGACTTTTCCGGGCATTTTGCGACATCACGGATTAAGGGTATTTTTATCTCAACAATGGAAAAAAACAGGATTTTATCCCTTTGGTGATTATAGTTCGGTTCCCCGCGGCTATTCAGGCCTTCAATTTCAAAACATGATGCTTTTAAAAGTGGATTATGCTTTCCCCATTGCTTACCCCGACTGGGATTTGCAATCTGCCGCATATTTAACCCGCTTGTATGCCCATCTGTTTTTTGATTATTCCGATTATACCCAACCCGGCTATTCCGGGTTTGACCATATCGGCAGCGGCGGTATTGAGCTTTACACCAACTGGCACTTTTTAAGTCTTCCCGTTGAGGTAACCCTCGGTTTTAGAGGCAGCATTACTTTTGGCGGTACTTTTGTACCGGAGTTTTTGTTTTCCTTTAGTTTGTAACGAGCCGGATGGATTGGATTGTTTTATTGAAGCATTGTAGTATTGCCTGCCCGTACCGGAGGACGGTACGTTCGGGCGGGTTGCATTGTCTCATTGTCTCATTGTCTCATTGAACCATTAAAGCATTGAACCATTAAACCTCCTGATAGCGGTGAGTATATGAGATATTGGCCGTTCCTGCCAATCAACAGACTTTCTGAAACACCAAACCATCAATTTAACAAAAATCTGCTCAGTGCTTTATAAACAACATTCACGGCGGCTATCTTCGCTTTTTCTTCTCATTTTTCCATTGCCAATAAAAAAAAGGAAAGATAGGTATTGGAAACGATTGTTTTACATTTATATCTGGAAAATAAGCATTTATTGCAACAAGTTCAATTCTTAAATTTCTTAGGATTGCAAATTTGTTTTTGTAAAAAGGAGCTATTCTAAATCCGTAGTTAAATTGTCTTTTTCCAGGAACATTTTCGAGATACGTTAAGGTTGCACCATACGAATACCCGATATGATAACTAATCCAGTTAGAGGGTCTGTAATCTATTCCTATTGAGAAATTGGGATTCCAGCTATTAATAAATGATTTAGTTTGAAAATTCAACGAATCATTATTTTGCATAATCAATTCTCCAATGTAATCAACCCCAACAGACAAGTTAATATCCCATTTTTCTTTTATCCGGTATCCAATGGTTGGTTTAAAATGAAAATAAGAACCATTTCCCCAAACAGTTAATAAAGGTGTTTTAAACCGTTGAAGCGTATCCCAAAAATGAACAAACATAACTTCAACTCCTATTGCCGGCACAAAGTCTTTTTGCTCATTAAATCTGTATCTAAAATTTAAGCTTGGAATTGGTTTTTTAAGATCGGAAAATGCACCATATAGCCAAGGCAGCAAATCAATTTGCACTGTAAGATTATCAGTAATTCCTACAAACGCCCAGCTTGGAAATGGTAAT
>WGDP01000101.1 GCA_015493215.1 Bacteroidales bacterium
TTGTGCGGTCTTTTTCCTTTAGCTTTGCCACTTCAACCCCTTCAAAATGATAGCTTCCCGAAGTGGGGTTGTCCAGCAATCCGAGAATGTTTAACAACGTGGATTTACCACAACCCGAAGGCCCCATAATGGCAACAAATTCGCCTTTATCCACACTGATACTTACACCGTTAAGTGCATAGGTTTCTACCTCTTCGGTACGAAACACCTTGGTTAATTTTTCTGTTTTAATCATAATTTACATTGTTTGTGTTATATATTGATGTTTAATAATCATTCATATCGCAACGATTTCACAGGATTTTTGCGGGCAACTTTTATGGTTTGTATAGTAACGGCAATAAACGAAATTATAAGCACTATAGCGCCTGCCAGCAGATAAATCCACCAACTTACGGTTGTTCGGTAGGCGAAATTTTCCAACCATTTATTCACCGCATACCAGGCAATGGGAGCGGCAATAATAAATGCCAACAATATCCACTTAATAAATTCAAGGTTAAAAAGTTGAATTATTTCACTTACACTTGCCCCATTGGCTCTTCTGATACCAACTTCTTTGGTTCGCTGTCGGGAAATAAAAATCGCCAACCCCATCAAACCCGTTATAGCAAGTAAAATACTCCATAGCGTAACAGCTTCGATAAACCGTGCAATTTGTTCTTCTTTACCATATTGTGCATCAAGGCTTTTATCAAGAAAGTGGATATTGATGTCGGCTTCAGGCTCAAACTTTTGCCACACCGACTTAATATTTGACAGTACGCGGGTAATGTTACCACCTGAGATCTTCAACATCAAAACATTAGGCCTCAAGTCGGTAAGCCACAATTGCATAGGAAGTATCTTATTTCGTAAAGAGGCATAGTTAAAATCTTTGGAAACGCCAATAATCGGCCCGTCAAAGCCAAATCCGGGCATTAATATTTCGAGTGGTTTTCCCCAATTATACTTTTTTACCGCTGTTTCGTTTACTATAAAACTGTTTAAATCGGCTTTAAGGTTTGATGAGAACTTCCGCCCCTGAACTATTTTTATTCCAAAGAAATCAATAAAACGCTCATCCACCGGCCAGGTGTAAAGTGAAACCTGTTTGCCGTTTATGTTGCGTCCCCACATCATACCCACCGAGCCGGGCGAAAAAGAGGTGTAGGTGTAATTAAAAATTTCGGGATCTGCAATCAATTCTTTAGCAAAGGCATCCTTATGTTTAACTATGTTGGATGAGGTTCTGAAATAGACGACATTTTCTTTTGCGATACCGATATCAAAATTATGCCAAAAGTTTATCTGTTTTTCGATGACAATTGAACTTATAAGCAATACAATGGTAAATACAAACTGAATAGTTATTAACATATTTCTGATTTTTTTTCCGGTACCTGAAAAACGATAGGATCCTTTCACTGATTGAACAACATCCACCGAAGTGATATATCGTGCAGGATAAACACTTGCCACAAGGGCATAAACAAACGCCAATGCAACGAAATAAAAATACCACTGAAGCCTTCCGTCAAAACTTAGTCCTCTAATTCCCAATGCGGTTTCAATGTAATGATTTAAATATCCATGAACTAATATGGCTATAAACAGCGCTGCAAACGCTACAATTACCGACTCTATAATAATTTGAACAAACAGCCGTGCTTTGGTAGCACCGAGTATTCGTTTTACCGAAAACACCCTTGAGCGTTGCATTGCTTGTGATGTAAGCAGATTTACAAAATTAACAATCCCCATTACAGCCAATATAAATGCCAACAAAACCAAGACTTCTAAAACAAGCGGATTTACCGTTACGTATTGCCCGCTTTCGGTAAAATGCAGTTTGCTTAGCGGGAGGAGTGTCAGATGATGGGAGTCTGTTTCGGAAGAACTTTCCAAACTTTTGTTTATAACGGAGTTTATCTCATCAATATTATTAATAGCCTTTAAAACAGCCTTATACCTGTCAGGCGAACTTAATTTCATAAATATCCTAAAACTCCATTCCGACCATTTTTCCGCGCCGAAGCCTTTCTGTTGCAAAAGTGTTTCAAATGAAGCGATACATTCCGTTTGAAGTGAAGAAGTTTGAGGTAAATCGGCAATTACGCCGGTACAGGTGTAACCGGAGCCTCTGTATTTTACAATTTTACCTACAGGGTTATTATCGCCAAACAGCTTCTGTGCAATGCTTTTGGTTAAGACAATGCTTTTGGTCTTATCAAGTGCACCCTTGGATGAACCATAAATAAAACGGAAAGTAAACATGTTGAAAATATCGCTGTTGGCGTAAATTGTTGAAACATAAAATGAAGTTGCTTTTTTTTCAGGAACCGGAACCGATATACGGGAAGAACTAAACCAAAACGGACTGATGCTAACTATGTCGGATACGTTTTTTTGAATAATCGGACTCATCACTGCCGGATAGGTTGACTCTTCACCATCGATTTGTAATTGATAAACCGTTGAATAATTACTATTAAACTTATCAAAACTGTATTGGTATGATACGTAAAGTACAATGGTTACAATTCCTGAAAATGCAATGGTAAGCGTGAGCAGATTCAAAAAAGTTGATAGCGGATATTTTGTAATACTGTTTATTATTTGTTTCATAACCTATTCATATTTTAAACTGTCAACGGGATTGCGGGTGGCGGCATAAATGCTTTTAAACGATACCGCGAGGGCGGCAATCAGCAGGATTACAAATCCGGTAACAATAAAGTAAGCAATGCCTATTTCAATATGTTTGGTATAGCCTTCAAGCCAACGATTTAAAACGAGATACGCAACAGCAAATGCCGGAATCATTGTCCACAGCACCCAGCGAAGCATTTTATACAACAACATCCTGACTATTTCTACCGGACTGCCACCAAGCACTTTACGAATACCAATCTCCTTTGTTTTTCGCTCCACATTAAATACCGAAAGGGCAAACATACCAATGAAGCTTAAAAACAGCGCCAGCATCATGCCGTAAAAGATTATTATAATCAAGTGGTCTTCGGTGGCATATTTTCCATTGTAAACATCCTTAAGGTTAAAGTGGTAAAACAGAAAATCAGGGTCAAACGAAGCAAAAATATCCGAAACCGTTTGCCACTGTTTTTTAGACAACGGGCGGGCGGTTCGTAAATAAAAATTGGAGACCCGCTGTGAATAATCGGTTAACACCAAAGGAGGTATTTTGTTACCGGCGTTACCCATAAAATAAAAATTCTTCACCACACCAATTACGGTCATGGGATCGTCAAACATGACCAGTTTTGTGTTGACAGGATTTTTTAACCCCAACATTTTAACGGCAGCCTGATTTAAAATAATTGCGTTTTTATCGTCGGGAATATCTTTAAAAAAGCGGCCTGCAACCAGTTGAAGCTGTAGTGTTTTACAAAATCCGGGTCTTACCCTATATTCGTTAATGCTTTTCCAATCGTTTGAAGAAGAACCATATTTGGTAATAAGCTGTCCGCTGCATCCGCCTCCCATTGAATGGTCAGAAGTACCG
>WGDP01000102.1 GCA_015493215.1 Bacteroidales bacterium
ATGTTTTATTCTTTTTTTGGAACCTGCAAAAAAAATAATGTAAACCCTTTTAACTGGCTCAGGCGAGTACTGGAAGTTATACCTGAGTATAAGGCAAACAAACTCCACGAACTACTACCCCAAAACCTCGAACTATAGTCTCCCCCACATTACCGCAAAGTAAATGGTTTTTTAACAACTTTTGATGACCTACTTGGTAGAGGGGATACATTGGTTCGGGAGCTGATGAAATTTTGGGAAATCACAAAACGGAAGTTAAGGTGCAGGCAAGAATAAAGCTGTAGCAAACGAGGGCTTCGCTCAAAGCGAAGCCCTCGTTTGCCTAAGACTAGAAGGTTGCACTCGCGCAAAACCCGATAATTGCGTCGCGCAGGAACAACGGGTTTATTTCTTAACAAGTTTTTTGTAAATGACCTGATTCTTGTATTTAAACTCAAAAATATAAATGTCAGGTTTTAGATTTGAGATGTCAAGCGTTGTCAACTGTTGGGTTAAGTTGAATGTATTGATGATATCTCCACTTATTGAACAGATTGTAACCAATCCTGTTTTATTAATATTGGATTTAATAATAACTGAAGTTTTTGCAGGGTTTGGATACAGCATGATTTTACAATCTATATCGTTATGGTTTTTAATGAAAACAGGGTTAGGGCTTCCCCATTCTTCGCTGCCTTTTTTGAAATAAGAAAGTGTGTCCCTATAATGTGACTCATTGCTGCTTTTGCCGAAATAAATGAGCGCATCTTTATAATCTTTCCCCGCATTCCAACCGAATTTTCGTGCTAAACCACAGCCATTTACGAAAAATTTTTCGTGATGATAATAATTACCATTTTCTGATATAACAGAATGATTGATTAGCCTGTTATTATATAAAGAACTATCGGAATAAACGTTATTGATTTGACCGGAATTTATAAGGGAATCCAAATTGGAATAAAAAATGGTATCAATATAGTATTTATAAGTATCTTGAGTTTCCCAAGAAGTTTTTTCTTTAAAAGCAATGTTTCTAATGTAATAAAGAGTGTCGCTATTTGGCGAATAATATTTATCTATTATTTCGATATTGTATTTATGAGTAAGCCAATCATAATTATCACCTGCATCTCCCCAAATGTGAAATATATCGCCTACCTCAAAGTCGTAAATTTCTCTAACAGTTGAGATGTTTTGAGACATCAACAGGTTTGTAGTTAAAACAAAAATTAAAATAATCCCAATTTTAAGGAGATTTAGGGTAAGAATAGTTGCTTTCATGTCTATAATTATTAAGTGCCAGCCGATCCTTATGTGCTAACGCAACAAAGTGAAAATTTTATTAACAGTTCAAATATAGCACTTTTTCTGATTTCTCAAGCTCGTCCGGATTTGCTAATTTGAATAACATAATCCCGCTGATTCCTGTTTTGAAGAGCTATAGGTTTAACCAAATCAAATAAAACTTTACCTGTTTTTACAGAATATTCATCAGAAGAGAAAAGACAAAGACCAACGATATTTGCATCATACCTCTCTATTAATTAGTGCATTAAAATAGGAATTAGCTCATATTTCTTCAGGCTTGCGATTAAGGCAGTGGTTGTCCCGGGGATGCAATATATATTTCAAACCACTGCTCTGTACTCATTTCAATATCAAAAGCTTCTATCGCCTTTTTTATCCTCGATATTTTTCCGCTTCCAAGTATTGGTATTACATGGGCGGGATGCTTATAAAGCCAGCAGTAAACAATCTTGTCAATACTTTTTACCTCCAGTTCGTCAGCAACTTTGGATAGCGCACTGAATATTCTTTTTTCCTTTTCACTTTCCGGGTTTAATATTTTTCCACCGGCCAAAGGCGACCATGCGAGGGGTTTGATTTTTTTCTTGAGAAAAAATTCAATATTTCCATTCTCAAAATGGTCTAAACAATAGGGCGATATTTCAACCTGGTTGGTTACCAGTGTCTCTTTTAAAAAACCATCCAACATTTCATATTGACCGGGATTAAAATTTGAAACTCCAAAGTGTAAAACCTTTCCTTGCTGTTTTAATTTATAAAAAGTTTCAGCCACCTCTTCAGGGTTAAAAAATGGTGATGGACGATGAAGTAAAAGAAGGTCGATGTGGTCGGTTTTAAAATTTTCCAAAGAATTATTCACCGAAGAGATAATATGGTCGAAACTATAATCATAATACCCGGTTTGCCTTTTTGGAAACCGGTTGGAAACCGGCTTTATGCCACATTTGGTGATAATTTGAATGTTGTTTCGGAGATTTTTGTTAAGTGCCAAAGCATTTCCGAAAAGCTGTTCACAACTATAATTTCCATATATATCAGCATGATCAAAGGTTGTAATTCCCAGTTCAATAAGCTGTTCTGTTAACTTCAGCAATTCACGGTCAGACAAGTTCCACTCCTGTAGCCTCCAGTGGCCATGAATTAATGGTGACACTTCAAAATTGTCAGTAAGTTTTACCTTTTTCATTGTCTGCATTTTTTTTTGTGTCACTGGAAGAGAAATCTCTCTTTAGCTTAACCACAGTTACCCTTTTGTTTGCCCAATTACATCCGTTCGGGAACCTCAATGCCAAGCAGTTTCATGGCCGCGCGAATGGTGTTGCCGGTAAATTCCGACAGTGCCAAACGGAAATTTCGTTTCTCTGAATCTTCCTCTTTAAGGATGGTAATTTCCTGATAAAACTGGTTAAACTCCTTTGCCAAATCGTAAACATAGTTGGCTATCATGGCCGGGCTGAAGTTTTGTGCTGCCTGCTCAAGTGTTGAAGGATAGTCGTAAAGCAGCTTGATTAGCGATTTTTCTTTGGGAGCCATTTCAATATCCTTATACTGGACGGATTGCCAATTGTTTCCCAATTCTTTTCCTTTACGTACCAGCGATCTTATACGGGCATGTGTATATTGAATAAACGGGCCTGTATTGCCGTTAAAGTCGATGGACTCGGCCGGATTAAACATCATTGTTTTCCTGGGATCCACCTTAAGCATAAAATATTTCAAAGCACCGAGGCTGAGCATGTGATACAATTTATCCGCTTCCACAGGAGTGAAATCGTTGTATTTTCCAAGTGCTTCGGTGGTTTGTTTCGCCGTGTTGTACATTTCGTCCATCAGGTCATCAGCATCCACAACGGTACCTTCACGCGATTTCATTTTACCGTGCGGCAGCTCCACCATACCATACGAAAGATGAACAATATTTTCTGCCCAGGGGCGTCCCAGCTTTTTTAGGATAAGGCGTAACACTTCAAAATGATAGTTTTGCTCGTTGCCCACAACATAAATCAGCTCACGGGGATGGTAGTCGTTGTAACGCAGTTGAGCTGTGCCCAGGTCCTGTGTCATGTAAACCGATGTTCCGTCGGCTCGAAGCAGCAATTTCTCATCCAGCCCGTCGCTGCTCAAATCGCACCATACTGAGCCATCTTCCTTTTTAAAAAGGACACCCTTTTCAAGGCCTTCCTCCACCAATGCCTTACCCAGCAGGTAGGTATCCGATTCGTAATAAATTTTATCGAACTCAACGCCAAGCCGTTTGTAGGTTACATCAAAACCATCATAAACCCAACCGTTCATTTCGGCCCAGAGTTTCCGTACCTCCTTATCGCCGGTTTCCCATTTTTTAAGCATCTGCTTTGCTTCAACAAGCAATGGTGCTTCCTTTTCGGCTTTCTCTTTTTCCATACCCGAAGCGGTAAGGGCGGCAATTTCTTCTTTGTATTTTTTATCGAACAACACGTAAAAATCGCCTACCAGTTTATCCCCTTTTTTTGATGCTGATGCAGGGGTAACGCCATTACCCCATTTTTGCCATGCCAACATCGACTTACAAATATGGATGCCGCGGTCGTTTACAAGGTTTACCTTTTTAACATTTTCGCCGTTGGCTTTCAGAATTTCCGAAACCGACCAGCCCAACAGGTTGTTTCTGATATGGCCGAGGTGTAACGGCTTGTTGGTGTTTGGCGAGGAGTATTCAATTACCACAGGTGCTTCCCGGGTGATTTCTTTTTTTCCAAAATCCGTTTGGTTTTTGCTGATATTGAAAAAGTTAAGCCAGTAGTTGTTCGAAATTGTCAGGTTCAAAAAGCCTTTAATAACATTGTAGGTAACAACATTTTCGAGGTTAGTTACAAAATATTTACCAAGTTCATCGGCGGTTTGCGCAGGATTTTTTTTTGAGATACGAAGCAGGGGGAATACAACAATGGTTAAGTCGCCTTCAAACTCAGGCCGGGTTTTTTGAATCTGTATTATGTTCTCGGGAATTTTCTCTCCATAAAGCGCTTTACCGGCTTCAATCAAAGTCAGTGTGAGTAAATCGTTTATCATTTTTCTTGTTTTTTTTTGAAGCGGCAAAATTAGTAAAAAGAATTGTAACTTTTTGGTGAGGGGGATTACCTCTATCAGGTTGCAAACCTGATAGAGCGTACGAGTTTTATTTTTGTGTTGCCTAACTTACCTCATATCCACCACTTCCACATCGGGATATTTTTTGGTGTCGAAGGTAAAAGTGTCTTCGGGTAACTTTACATTTGGTTTTAAATCAACAATATGATAGGTAAATACATTGCCGTTTTGGTCGTACACCGAAAAATTTTCAAGGGTCATGTTTTTGCTGTTGACCAGCACGCTCATTTTTTCAAAGTTTTTTCCTTTAGAAGGCTTTAGGATAATCTGTTTCAAATTGCTGTTTTTATAGGTTGCATCTTTGTCAAAGCGCGCGTCATAGTCCTTGTTATAACTGGTAAGGATTGTTGTTGGAGAGATGCTTTCGTCGTTGTCTTCCAGGTTGCTTACCATCACCTCCTGCGAATCTTCGAGGTAGGTCCACAATGTTTTGCCGTCGGAAATAATAATTTGTCCCGGCATTTCAATGCGATATTTGTCGCCCGAAACATATATTTTGCCGGTTTTCTTTTCGTCGATGTTCATTTCGGTGTTTACCATGGTGTACGATAATTCCGCTTCGAAGTTTTGATAGGAGGCAATTTTATTAATTACACTTTCCAACAGCTTTTCGGCTTTCTTTTTACTTTGTGCCTGAACGGTAAAAAATGACAAAAATAATATGGCTGTAATTCCTAATTTTATTGTTTTCATAGGTTTGTTTTTTTTTTCGATTTTAATGAAGCTTAACTCTCTTTTTCTCCTTGCATGTTCAAATCAATCAAGAATTGTTCCAAAGCCATTTCGTTGGCAACCCTTACCTCTCGTGCTTTGCTGCCTTCAAAGGGGCCTACGATGCCTGCTGCTTCCAGTTGATCGATAATACGTCCTGCTCTGTTGTATCCTAATTTCAGTTTACGCTGCAACAAAGAGGTGGAGCCTTGTTGTGTTTGAACAATGATTCTGGCCGCATCTTCAAACAGCGGATCACGGTCGTTGGCGTCGAAATCCTCTTTTGCATCCACCTCTTCATCAGCGTATTCGGGCAGGTGCATGGCATCGGGGTAGCCACGCTGGCTGCCAATATAATCGGTAACCAACTCCACTTCGGGGGTGTCGATAAAAGCACACTGCAAGCGTGTTAAATCGCTTCCGGTTGAAAGGAGCATATCGCCTCTTCCCACCAGCTGGTCGGCACCACTGTTATCCAAAATGGTACGCGAATCGATTTTTGAGATAACCCTGAATGCAATTCGTGCCGGGAAGTTGGCTTTAATGGTTCCGGTAATAATGTTTACCGAAGGCCTTTGCGTGGCGATAATCAGATGGATTCCAACGGCACGGGCAAGCTGTGCAAGGCGGGTGATTGGCCCTTCAACTTCTTTTCCCGCTGTCATAATCAAGTCGGCAAATTCATCTACCACCAAAACAATATAGGGTAGAAAACGATGGCCATGCAACGGGTTTAACTTGCGTTTTATAAATTTGGCGTTGTATTCCTTAATATTTCGAACCTGCGCATCTTTTAACAATTCGTAGCGGTTGTCCATTTCGATGCCCAACGAGTTCAGGGTGCGAACCACCTTGCGCGTATCGGTAATAATCGATTCTTCCGAGTCGGGTAGCTTTGCAAGAAAATGACGCTCGATTCGAGAAAAGAGGGTCAGCTCAACTTTTTTGGGATCGACCAACACAAATTTAAGTTCGGCCGGATGTTTTTTATACAGCAGCGAAGCAATGATGGCGTTCAGTCCCACCGACTTACCCTGTCCGGTTGCTCCGGCCATAAGTATGTGCGGCATTTTGGCCAAATCGACCACAAAACTGGTGTTTGAAATTGTTTTCCCCAGCGCCAACGGTAAATCAAACTTTGAGTTTTGAAACCGTTCGGATGCCAGTACCGAACGCATGGAAACAATGGTGGGGTTTTTATTGGGAACCTCAATACCCACAGTTCCTTTGCCTGGAATAGGCGCTATTATCCTGATTCCCATGGCGGCCAGGCTAAGGGCTATGTCATCTTCAAGGTTTTTAATTTTCGATATTCTTACACCCGGTGCCGGGACAATTTCGTACAGGGTTACCGTTGGCCCTATGGTTGCTTTGATTTTTACAATGCCGATGCTGTAGTTTTTCAGTGTTTCAACAATCTTTAGTTTGTTGGCTTCAAGTTCCTCGCGATCAACTACCACATCGCCCGAATCGTACATTTCCAACAGGTCAATCGGTGGAAACTTGTAATCTGGTAAATCCAGCCTCGGATCAAAATCGGAATCAATGCCAAGATGGTCGCCGGGCTTAACAGTGCTTTTAACCTCTTTTTCTTTGGGTGCCGTTTCAACGGTTAGTTCTATATTTTCAGGCTCCTTTTCTGTTTCAATTTTACTGTTAGATGGTTTTGGGGGGGGGATTTCAGATTCCCGGGTAATTACCGTTTCCAATTCGGGCAACTCGTCATCGTCTTTTTTAATAAATTCCTCTGCATCATCATCCACCGAAAACTCCACTGTGTTGTATTTGTCGGAAGGGCTGTTTTTTAATGATTTCTTTGCCTCTTCTTCCTTTTCCAATTGCAATTTTTTCTTTGCTTTTTTCTTTTTCCTGACGAAGGAAAACTGGTAATCAATCAAAATAAATATGGCCAACACAAATATCAGCAGGAAAATTTCACCGGCATTTCCCACATACTGGTTCAGCCAACTATTAAGCTGATGTCCCAAAAGTCCACCCATAATATTGTCGGGGTGAAGGGGAAAAATCATGGCCATAAGAAGGGGTAGCCACAGCAATGAGATGACCATTCCTTCAAACAAACGCCACTTGCGAAGCAGCTTGAATTTAACCATCATGCGTACGCCGATTTCGAAAAATAAAACGGCAATAAAAAAGGCACCTATACCAAAACCTTCCAATACCAGATAGTGTGAAATTTCGGAACCTGTTTTGCCTGTCCAACTCTGAACCAGACGGGCATGGTCGCTAAAGTATTGCGTAATTTGAAAGGTTTGGTTAACAAGGGTGTCGGGGTTGGATTCAAACCAGTTAATAAAAAACGAGATAAAGGAAAGTACAAGATAAAACGAGAATAAAATGGACAAAAAGCCAACAATACGCCAAACCCGCGGGTCAATTTTTCGTTGCGATTTATCCTTGCCTTTTGCATTTGCTTTTGCAGTGGGCTTTTTTGAGGTTTTCGCTTTTTTAGAAGGGCTTTTTTTTGCCGGTTCTTTAAGCCTGTTGCCTTGTTTTACTCTGTTTTTTACTGGTGGCATATACAATGTTTTGTAACCGACAAAGGTAGTAATAATACAAATACCTTAACTACTTAACCATTCGCATTACCTTGTTCCAGCGTATTTTGCCGTTTAGCCACGATTTATTGGGGTCAAGCGATAACCATACAAACTCAGCCTTGCCTACAATATGATTTTGAGGTACAAAGCCCCAATAGCGCGAGTCGGCAGAATTGTGGCGGTTGTCACCCATCATCCAGTAATAGTTCATTTTAAAAGTATAGGTGTCGGCCGGTTTACCATCAA
>WGDP01000103.1 GCA_015493215.1 Bacteroidales bacterium
GTTTAAATTCATTATAAAAAAGTTAAATCATACACTTACTCCCGAGGAGGAAAAAGTCTTTGAAGCCTGGCTTAAAGAATCGAAAGAGCATCAGGACTATTTCAGAAAAGTTAAAAAAGGTTTTTCCCAAAATGTTTTTGCTGTTGATGTCGATAAAGGCTGGGAAGCTATAGAGAACCGTATAAAAAGCACCACGACAAACAAAACCATCCGGTCTCACCGGAAAATTGCCTTATGGAAATATGTGGCAGCCGCTTCACTGCTCATTCTTCTTGGTGTTTCCGGATATTTTGGTTTTCTCAACATTTTTTCAAAACATGCTAAACCAAAAATTGCCTCCCGCGAGGTTAATGCAGTAACCCTGACATTGAAAGATGGGACTAAAATTGCTCTGGGTAAAGGGAAATCTTATCATCTGGATAACATGTATGGAACCAACGATAAGATTACCTATAAATATTGTCTTACCCCCCGGCAGATTGGGTATAACATTTTAACAGTACCGAAAGGGACGCAATTCAAGTTAATTCTTTCTGATGGTACGAAGATTTGGTTGAATTCCGATACCAGAATAAAGTATCCCAATGAATTTGTGGAAGGAGAATTAAGAAAAGTGGAGTTGTTGTATGGGGAAGCCTATTTTAAAGTTTCACCCAGTACGTTGCACAACAACTCGAGGTTTCAGGTACTTACGGGCCGGCAAAAAGTGGAAGTGCTTGGCACGGAATTTAATATAAAGGCCTACAAAGGGAGCAACAGAATTGTAACGACCTTAATTAAAGGGATAATCCGGATTGAAAACGGTTCTGCCAAAAAGATAATGAAACCCAACTACCAGGCCATTGTTACCACAGGCAATCCGGCTATTGCCCTGCACCAGGTGAGCACATTTGATATTACGGCTTGGAGAAAAGGGCTTTTCAGTTTCGAAAAAATTTCTTTGTATGAAATAACAAAGGTTTTGTCCAGGTGGTATGATGTCCGGTTTGTTTTTCTGAACCAGAATGCAAAAGAGCTGAAATATACGGGGATATTGGACAGAAAACTTAAGCTGGAGACCATACTGTCTATTTTGGAAAAGACCAATGATGTAAAATATGAGAGGAAAGGGAAAACGATTTATATAAAATAAAAAAAGAGATGAGGTTTTGGCCTCTCACAACGCAAAACCTTCATCTCTTCGGTAATTAATACAATTAATAATTAACATGTAAAATTATGAAAATTACATTTACTGTTAGCACGCTTTACAAAAAAAAGTTTGCAGCCGGTGTGGCCATGCTAATGTTATTGTTCTTTAGCATTGCCTCTTATGGGTTTACCCCAAATCCCCAAAAAATGATCCGCATTGATAAGAGCCAGCTCCTTACGGTGGATGAGGTGTTTGAGCTCATTAAAAAGCAGACGGATTATACATTTGTGTATAACTCCGATTTGTTTGAAAATGCGCCAAAGGTTTTTGTCAAAAAAGGGTTAATCAGTGTAAAAGAACTTTTAAAGAAAAGCCTTTCGTTTGGTAATTTCAATTACAAACTGGCGGATAACGGGGTGATTTTACTGGAAAAAAAGGAAACAGCACCCCAGGGTCAGTTTGTCGTTAAGGGAACCGTAACAAACAGGGAAGGAGATGCCCTCCCCGGGGTTACCATCCTTGAGAAGGGTACCAGCAACGGCGTGGTATCCGACCTTAACGGTAAATATGAAATAAAAGTGAAGGATGAAAATGCCATTTTGGTTTTTTCCTTCATTGGTTATCAAACCAAAGAGGTAAAGGTAAATGGTCAAAAGGTTATCAATGTTTCTTTGATGGAATCGGTTGCGAAACTCAGAGAGGTTGAAATCGTATCTACCGGATACCAAAAAATTTCAAGGGATAAAGTTGCCGGAGCTATCCAAAATGTTCAAAAAAGTTTTTATCAAAATTCTTATACCCCTTCTGTTCAGGAGGGATTGCAGGGAAGTGTCCCCGGCTTGCAAATTATTTCCAACACCAGCCATCCGCAGGCGGTTCCCCAGGTGTTAATCCGCGGGGTCGGATCCGCTTTTCAGCAGGGGGTTGGATATGTTGGTATCGGTGGTACTTCAAATGCCCTCGAATCCCCCATCTCGCTTACGCCCGGAAGCCCTCTGTACGTCATTGACGGGGTGCCTACCACCGATGGTAAGGATTTGTCAAACATTAATCCCAACGATATTAAATCGATTACGGTTTTGAAGGATGCTTCGGCCGCCAGTATCTATGGTGCCCGGGGTGCCAACGGTGTTATTGTGGTGGAAACCAAATCTGGAAAGCCCGGAAAAACAAGAATAAACTTTTCGACCCAGGTTGGGTTTTCAAAATTTACCATGATAGCCAAAAGCCTAAACACCAAACAGTTGCAGGAGCTTTATGTGGAAGGCCTAATTAATAACCCGCATAATGGTATTTCTAACGAACAGGAAGCCATGCAGTTTTTATTACATCCAGGCGGATCAACAACACCCTTTAATCCTGACCAAAATACAGATTGGCAGGACGTGTTGACGCGCAGTTCTATGATGCAACAATACAATTTGTCATTCTCCGGTGGCGACGATAATAACCGTTATTATATTTCGGCGGGTTATCTCAATAATAAAACGCCATTGATAAATATTGATTTTAGCAGGCTTAATTTCAACGTAAAATACGATGCTAAAGTCCTGAAAAAGGTAGATCTTTCCACAAACATCAGTTATAATAATCTTACTTCCGGAAACTATGAGTCCGGAACCTCATTTTACAGCCCTTTCCGGAGTATGTATGTACTGCGTCCCGACTTGAAAATTTATAATGATGATGGTACCTACAATACCAAATTCAATTACGGCATTAACCCGGTGGGGGTGCTCAATGAGGAAACCAGGGAGATTAAAACCAACGATTTCAGGGGGTTTGCCAACCTGATTTACAGGATTATTCCGGGTTTGTCGCTGGAACCCAGCTTTAGTGCCGATTACAAGCTGTTGGACAATTATAACCATTATCCTGCCAATATTGGAAAAGGGTTAATACACGGTTCGGCCTATGCCATTCAGAAAAATACGAGTACTTACATTTGGGATGCCCGGGTTCTGTTAAGATATGTTTTTACGCTTAAAAAGGACCACTTGATAAATACGTTTGCCGGGGTGGAAAGAAGTGCCACCAACCGGAATATTATTTTTGCCAGTGCCGACCAAATGAGAAGCGGCTCCGAAAC
>WGDP01000104.1 GCA_015493215.1 Bacteroidales bacterium
AAACATTTCCTGCATTTATTGCCGCTGCTTATGCCATGCTGCATATTGCAAGCTATAGGGCTTATCAAAAAGCAAATAGCATAACTATTCCAAGACCCAAATGGTATAAAAAGAAACCTGAAAAAAGAATCACTACGGGAGATCTACTTAATAATGTGCGTGCTCACCTTTACGTTAAAGGCATGGGAATTAGTTTTAACGACTTCGTTAACCAGCAACTCCAGACACAAAGCCTTCAAAACTCTAAAAACCCCTTTATTAATGCTCCTTTTTATACCCGAAATTAGCCAAACTCAAGCGTTCAGGTTACAAACCTGAACGAGCCTGCTTGAGGCGGACAAACCTGAACAAGTTTGGAGTATTTTGCTTATCTTTACAGGGCAGTTTTAAACAACCACGCTATTAAAACTTCCGCCTTGCTACACAAAATAAAAAAAATAATCCGCGATTTTTTCAGCCTGAGCAAGGCTGAACAATACGGAATTATCGTTCTGGTTTTTTTAATCCTGCTTTTTTCGGTAATTTACTTTGCGTTGCCTGCAATGGTGAATAACCATGAATTTGACAATGCGGAAATAGTGGCTCAAATAAAATTGTTTCAAGCCCGGCAAAAGCAAATTTACGATTCGTTGCAAATAGAAAAAATTCAGAGCTTAGGGCAACTGTCGGAAGCCCTGGCCAACGAAAGGCTGCACCCTTTTCCCTTCGACCCCAACAAGCTGCCACGAAAACTGTGGCTGAAACTGGGGCTTACAAACCGGCAAATTGATGTGATAAAGAATTACGAAGCCAAGGGAGGTAAGTTTTACACCAAATCCGATTTAAAAAAATTGTACTCCATTTCGGAAGCCGAGTTCAAGGTGTTGGAGCCTTACATCGTTATAAAACCGCTGTTCTCAGCAAAGGGAGATGAAATAATTGATAACCGTAAACAGCGGAAAACAAAATTCAGAGTTACCGAAATTAACAGCGCCGACACCAATGTTTTAAAAGGTAACCTCAACATTCCCTATTGGTTGGGCAAAAGAGTGATTGCCTACCGAAATAAGCTGGGTGGTTTTTACACTAAAAAACAACTCCTGGAAGTTTATGGAATGAAAAAGAAATATTATTCAAAAATAGTGGGATACGTTGTTGTTGACACCAATAAAATACACAAAATTTGTATTAACCAAACCGGCTTTAAGCAGCTGTTGCATCATCCTTACTGTAATTATAAGCTTACAAAAAAGATTTTTGATGCCCGTAAAAAGGCAGGCGGCACCTTTTCAAATATTGAACAATACCGGGCTGTAACCGATAGAGATACCTTAGGCCTGAAGCTTCAACATTATTTATATATTTGCGCTTCCGATTTAAGGGATAATTAAAATACAAATCATGAATAATATTAGCAAGGTTTTCAAATCATTTCCGAAAACATTTTGGGTAGCCAATACCATTGAACTTTTTGAACGTTGGGCGTGGTATGGTTTTTTTATGTTGTTTGCCAATTATCTTACAAAGTCAAGTGACCTGGGTGGGCTTGAGTTTTCGCAGACAGAAAAAGGAATGATTATGGGTATCGGAACCGGAATTCTCTATTTTCTTCCGATTATTACCGGTTCCATTGCTGACAAGTATGGTTATAAAAAAGTGCTTTATATTGCTTTTACGGTTTACACATCAGCCTTTATATTTCTTCCAATGTTTCATAGCTTTACAGGTGTTTTTATAATGTACTTATACTTGGCACTTGGGGCAGCATTGTTTAAGCCCATTATTTCGGCAACTGTTGCAAAAACTACTAATGACGACAATGCTTCCATTGGATTTGGAATATTTTATATGATGGTGAATCTGGGTGCTTTTTTTGGCCCGATGGTTACACTTCTTTTCAAGAACAGTTCCTACGAAACCGTTTTCCATATTTCAGCCGGCATTATTGCTTTGAACTTTATCCTTCTTTTCTTTTATAAAGAACCGGGAAATCGTGTTAAATCAAATGGCACTTTAGCAGACTCATTAGGCAAGGTATTTAAGAATATAGGACTTGTGCTGACTGATTTCAGGTTTGTAATTTTCTTGATTATTGTTGCGGGATTTTGGACCATGTATAATCAGCTCTTTTTTACGCTGCCTGTGTTTATTGAACAATGGGTTGATACTTCTGAATTATATCGCTTTTTTAGTGATAATATACCCTTTATTGCTACAAATTATAGCCATGGTAACGAGATGGATTCTGAGTTTATTACGAACCTTGATGCATTGTTTATTATTGCTTTTCAGATTGTAGTTTCCGCCTTAGTTATGCGTTGGAAACCGGTAGGAACAATGGTAACGGGATTTATAGTGAGCTCTATCGGGATGGCCCTTACACTCCTTACTCAGGATGTAATGTTTACCATTGCAGCGATCTTTATTTTTGCATTGGGCGAGATGACTGCCTCGCCAAAAATTACAGAGTATATTGGCCGAATTGCTCCTCCTGACAAGAAAGCACTTTATATGGGATATTCGTTTATTCCTGTTTTTCTTGGAAACGTATTTGCCGGATTTATTTCTGGAAATGTTTATCAAACTATGTCGGACAAGCATACTTTAGCGGTTAGGTCGATGGCTGAAAAAGGCATTTCACTTTCTGAAGGGTTGACGCATCATCAATATTTTGTTCAAGCTGCCGAAAAATTAAATATGACACCCGGTGAGTTTACAAATTTTCTTTGGAATCAATACCACCCTTCCAATATCTGGATGGTAATATTTGCCATTGGTATTATTGCAGCTTCCATGCTGGCAATCTATAATAAGTTTATTTTAAAGAAGACAGATTATTAAGGTAAGTGTATGATGCCTGAACTGCTGTTTTGATTTGCCCCTGTAACTGAAGACAAACAGTTGATTTGATTTAAAGATTTTAAAACTCCCATGAATGCAAAAATTAAAGCCTCCTTATAGTTGACAAGCATGGCGTCGGGAATGATAATATCGTAATGAACGATATCTTCCAATGCTTCCATAAGAAAACGGTTGAAAGCACCTCCACCGGTAACCAATATTTTTCCATTTCCTACCAGCGTTCTGTCCATTTCGACAGGCCTGTAAATATCATCCCGCCGTTCAATAAGCAATGTTGCCTTGTAAAGCTGGTCAGCAATATGAATGGATACCGTGTGCAGTTTGTCTTCGATGGTTCCTTTTGCCCCATCAATTAAAGGAATAAAACTTTCGGCAACATACTCATTACTTAACGATTTGGGATACAACTTAAAGTAAAAGGGGTTTTCAGCCAGTTTTTGATAGAGGCTTTCCAAAACTTTTCCTCCCGACGCCAACCTGCCATCCTCATCAAAACTTAAGCCCTTTTTAGCTGCAAGATGATTTAAAAGCTGGTTGGCCGGGCAAACATCAAAAGCCACCCGCTGCTTGTTTTTTATAAACGAGATATTGGCTATTCCACCAAGATTCAGGCAGGCTTTATATTCCGAAAATAACAGCTCATCGCCAATGGGAACCAGCGGCGCACCGTTTCCACCCTGAAGAATATCGGGTATCCTAAAATTGGTTATCGTAGTAATATTTGTTATTTCACTCAAAATTTCTCCGGCACCAAGCTGAAAAGTGTATCCTTTTTCCGGATTATGAAAAACCGTGTGTCCGTGCGAAGCGATTAACCCGGGTTTTAAGTTATGTTTAGCAATAAAACTGTTGGTTAACTCACCCAACAGTTTGCCATAATCGAAATGAAGCGTCATCAATTTTTCTTCGCTATAATTTCTGATATTTTTTAAAACGGAGTGCCATTCGTAAGAGTATTCAATTGTTTCGCCAACCACAAGGTTGTATTGCCATCCTGTTTGATCTTTCCAAAACTCTACGTAAGCTATATCTAACCCGTCCAGCGAGCTGCCCGACATTAATCCTATGGTTTTCCAAATTTTCATAACGTTTCAAGCAAGGTTTCCAAATGCATACCACGCGAACCTTTAATCAGAATGTTTTTTCCTTTTAAAGGGTTCTTTTTAAAAAATTCAGCGGCTTCTTTTGTTGATGAAAAACCGGTAAACGGATTTGATGTTTTGGCAAAGTTTTCACCCACAAGGTAAACGCACTGATATCCTGTTTTTAATAACAAATCAACTATTTTTTGATGCTCTTTGTCACTTTCAGCACCAAGCTCAAACATATCACCCAAAACCAAACAACCATCTTCAAAATCCGCATCCGCAAAACTATTGATGGCCGTGGCCATGCTAACGGGATTGGCATTGTAAGCATCCAAAATAACATGATTCTTCGAGGTGGTTATTTGCTGCGACCTGTTGTTCGACGGACGGTAGTTTTCAATGGCTTTGGCAATGTTTGAAGCCGGAACCTTAAAATAATTTCCCACCGCAACGGCAGCCATTATATTGGGAAAATTATAGCTACCGTACATTTGGCTTGATACAATAATGTTTGCTTCGTCAAAGTTAATCTTTAGCTTCAAAAAGGGTTTTCGGCTCACTATTTCACCTTTAACATCACCTCTATCGGTTCCATAGGTAATTCGGTTTAACTTTTCCGTCAGATTTAACAACAACGGGTCTTGAGTATTTACAAACAGGCTTCCGTTGTTTGCTTCTAAAAAGTCATACAGTTCTTTTTTGGTATTTTTTACTCCTTCAAAGTTTCCAAACCCTTCAAGATGTGCCTTTCCGATGTTGGTAACAATGCCGTGTGTTGGTAGCGCCAGATTGCACAAAAAGCGAATCTCGCCCGGATGATTGGCACCCATTTCAATTACAGCTATCTCCGTATTGGTGTCAATACGCAGTAGTGTTAACGGCACGCCAATATGATTGTTATAATTACCCTGTGTGGCAACTATGCTATAAGTAGTTTTTAAAACCGCGGCCACAAGCTCTTTGGTGGTTGTTTTACCATTGGTTCCGGTAATGCCAATTACGGGAATATTAACCTGCTTCCGGTGGTGCAGTGCCAATTGTTGTAAAGTTTCAAGGGTATTATTGACAAGTAAATACCGGTCATCCTTTTTGTAGGCTGCATCATCAATTACTGCAAGCATTGCACCTTTGTTTAAGGCACTTTCCGCAAACCGGTTGCCGTTAAAATTTTCGCCCGACAGGGCAAAAAAGAGGGTGTTTTTTACCTCTTCCCTCGAATCGGTAGAGATACCCGAAGACGATTTAAAAACCTGATATAACTTTTGAATAATATCCATATATAAAAAACCCCGGAAAGCAGATGCAAACCGGGGTAAAGATAATTAAGTTTTTTTTATTTACTATTTCCGGCAGGGCTTCCCACGCGGTTCATGGCGCAACGGAAACCAACGGTAGCCGAAGCTTTGTCCTCATCCATAAAACGGCGAACGCCTGGGCTTAGGTAGTAAACACCATCTTTCCATGAACCCCCTTTAATAACTCTGGATTTATCGGTTATTAAACTGGTTTTACCATAATCGTACATGTTTTTGGTGGTATTTTCGTTGTCAGGTCCTGCTGTCCAATCGGAACCAACTTCAATACTCGATTGGTAATCACCATCCTTATAGTTGATGTTGTTGGCTTTTCTAAAGTTATCTCTGTTGGCTATTTTCGACTCATCAATATTTACATATTCAATGCGTCCCAGCGAATCCTTAGGAGCTATATGGCCATCCATATCGGTTTTGATAACTTTAACCACATTTCCTCTAAAGGGGTTAAAGTCAGACACATCCTGATGTGAAAGAGGGCGATACACATCCATTGTCCACTCGCTTACGTTGCCTGCCATGTTGTACAAACCATAGTCGTTAGGCCAGTACGAAAGAACCGGTGCCGGTAATGCTGCAGCATCATTCAAGTCGCCTGCTACACCCATATAGTCGCCATTGCCTCTTTTAAAGTTGGCCACAAAGCTTCCGTAATATTTAGTTTCGTCGGTACGAACCGCTTCACCGTTCCAGGGATAGGTTTTTCGTTCAACAATACGGTTGTAAAGGGTGTTGCCAATAAGGCCATAGGCTGCATATTCCCATTCGGCTTCGGTTGGTAAGCGGTAGTCGGGAAGCAGTATACCGTCTTCATAACGCACCTGTCGTGTTCCGGTACCATCCTGGCTCAAATCTTCTTTACCTTCTTTAACAAGGCCTTCGTATTGGCCTGCCAGATAAGCTTCGGTATTAAAGTTGTTATCATCTTTCTGATCAGGATCATAATCAAGTATTCCGGCGTCAATCAACAGCTGCTCATTTACACGGTCGGATCTCCATTTTGCATAATCGTTGGCCTGAATCCAGTTAACGCCTACCACAGGATAATCTCTATATGAGGGATGGCGGAAATAGGTTTCAACCAAAGGCTCGTTGTACGAAAGTTTGTCGAGCCACACCAATGTATCGGGTAAAGCATTTTGCACAACAGCAGGGTAGTTTTCGCCGTAAACACGGGTAAGCCAGTAAATGTATTCCTGATAATCGAGGTTACTAACTTCTGCTTCATCAATATAAAAGCTGCCAACAGTAACCCGGCGAGGCATGTTGTTGTGTTCGTAAAACGGATTTTCCTCGGTGGCTCCCATCACAAAGGTTCCGCCTTCAATAAGCTGAAGCCCGGGGCCTGTAATCTGCGGTTTAGCCTTTGGTACTTCAAACCCACCGTTTTGCGGGTTGTTGTACTCCATTCCCGTTGTGCGCGACCGCTCTTTACTTTTACACGAGGATATTAGCAATGCAACGCCTGCAAATCCAACTAATAATAGCAATAGTCTTTTGATATCTAACATCTTAAACCAATTTAATTGTTTTTCTAATTCTTAATAACTAAAACATGGGTGCTTTTATTGCCCTGATAGTTCTTCTTTTTTGTCCTTTATAAATGCAAAAATCCCATGAAAAGGTAACTTCATGTGCTCCACCCGAACTTCCACCAATTTTTGATACCGTAAAGTCGTAACTGTATCCAAACCGCATGTGGTTCCAGGTTAAGCCAACCAACACAATAGCAGCATCGGGATTACTAAAGTTATGCCTGAACCATGCACCTATAACAAAGGGATATTTGTTAAGATACATACCCGCATTGAGCTGGTTAAATTTTTCCTGCTGCAAATAAAGTAAATTTACCTGCAACAAATAGTCATCTTGCTTAAAATTACCTAACATTCCACTTGATAAGTTAACATTTACCCCGCCATGTACGGTAAATTTCATGGGCATTTTGCTTGTTGTATTATCATAAAACGAAAGGTCGGGCTGTGTAAGATGCCCAACGGCAACGCCTGCAAACCATTGATCGTAGTAGTTCATAACCAATCCTGCCGAAAAATCCGGGGTCATTACCGAAGTCTTCGAAGGAGGTGTTTCCATTGAGGTTGGATTATAATTTCCTGTTGTGGGATCAATATCGCTGGCAAAGCGCAACTTATCCCATTGCAAATGTTCCTGATAAAACGAGCCTTCAACCCCAAAACTAATAACAATAGGATCGCTCACCTTTAACTTATAGGCGTAAAACAACGAAGCACTGCTACGTGTTAAAGCACCGTCGCCCTGACGGTCGCTCATCAATACAACCCCAAACCCACTATTAATTGAAGGAATATTTTGGTCGTAGCTTACACTATAGGTTATAAAAGCATTGCCAAGCGAAGGCCACTGATTACGATAGTTTAAGTTTAACCTTCCGCATTCGGTAGCACCGGCTAATGCAGGGTTAAGGTACAACGGATTGGCATAAAACTGCGAAAATTCAGCATCCTGTGCCCGTCCCGTGTTCCATAAAACAAAAACAAATGTAAAAATGGAAATAAAACGTAAATATTTATACATTAATACTTTAAAATTTGGTTTTTGGTTTTTAGCCTACAATTATACAACCTTTTTCCCTAAAAAGCTGCACAAAAATAGATTTTTTACTTACTCGACAAACAACTATACC
The DNA here is from genome assembly GCA_015493215.1 of Bacteroidales bacterium. Taxonomy (GTDB): domain Bacteria; phylum Bacteroidota; class Bacteroidia; order Bacteroidales; family F082; genus B16-G9. The sequence continues at coordinate 7,908 of WGDP01000104.1, forward strand.
CATAATAAATTAGTCTTAATTGCGTTGGTTATAAAACTATTCATTAGAAGTTTTATTGTTTATGTCGTTTCATTTGACCATTAAAAACGTAATTATGTTGCACAAAGTCCTGTTTTTTATCATATTTTTTCTTGTAATAACTCCTGTTACTATCATTGCACAGGGTATCAATTACACTTTCGACGAGGATCTTTCTTGGGAACCGGTTCAACAAATCAGGGTTGACGAAAATTATTCTTTTAGCAGATTAAGGTTTTCAAGTGCCTTTTATCACAATCAAAGTCCGGTACCCTATTTTCAGAAACAATATCCTGTTCATGCTTCAAACGTTTCGTTGTCGGCCTCAATTAACATTGAAAAAACCGGCAGCCTTTCCGAAACGGAAAAAAATCTTTTGAGAAGTGTTAATGTTGATACAACCTTTACAATAACAGTTACCAAAAGCACCTCTCGCCAACAGTCGTTTGCTGTTGTTAACATTATTCCAATAAGATACAATCCCACCTTAAAACAGTACGAAAAGCTTATTTCGTTTACCGTGATTGTTAATGTTGAAGAAATGACCACATCAGAATCAAGCTCACGAAGTTATGCTTCAAATTCGGTTTTAGCAACCGGAAACTGGATTAAGGTAAGGGTATCTGAAAGCGGGATTTATAAAATTACCTACAGCGAGCTTAGTGAGATGGGGTTTGATGTTAATGTAAACCCAAAAAATATTGCCGTGTTTGGAAATGGCGGTGGGATGCTTCCCGAACAAAACGACTTGTTCCGTCACGATGATTTGGTTGAAAATCCCATTGAAGTAGTGGGTGAAGATGATGATAAATTTAATCAGGGTGATTATCTTTTGTTTTATGCTCAGGGACCGGTAAAGTGGGTTCACGACATTATTACCAACACCTTTATGCATCAAAGCAATATATATGATGATTACGCCTACTACTTTATTACGGCTCTCAACCGGCCTGCCAAACGAATAACTGAAGAGGAGCCGCCTGTTGCCAATGCCGATGTTATGGTAAATTCATTTATCGACTGTGCAGTGCACGAACTCGATGAAAAAAATATTGCCTCCACCGGACGGTTATGGGTGGGAGAAGTGTTTGATTTTAACACCGACCAATCTTTTCAGTTTAATTTTCCAAACATTATTGCCAACGAACCGGCTTATTTCAGAGGCAGCTTTGCCGCTTTTTCGCCAACAGCAACAAGCTTTAGAGTTTTTAATAACGATGTACTCATCTCTTCCATATCCATTTCGGCCACACCCGGCAACGGCTACAGCTTTGGCCGCAAAGGAACCGGAAGCAAATCGTTTTTAGCTAAAAATGACAATTTGAATATTGATGTTAAGTATCAGCGAACTTCCAACAGTTCAACAGGATATTTAGATTATCTCGAATTTAATGTTCACCGGCGTTTAATAATGAGTGGAGATCAAATGTTGTTCCGAAATATTTTTACCGATGGAACAACAGCTCAATACCAACTTCAGGGTAGCAACAATCTTAAAATCTGGGATGTTACCGACCCCGTTGACGCTAAAATTATAAAAACATCTTATGCAGGTGGTAACTACACCTTTAAAGTAAGTGTGGCGCCCGTAAAAAAACTCATTGCGTTCGATGGAGCCGCCTATAAAGCCGTTGAGTTTGTTGAAAATGTTGCCAATCAAAACCTGCATGCTATCCGAAACATCGATTATTTGATTGTAACTCATCCTGATTTTATTGATCAGGCAAACCGTTTGGCACAGTATCACGCAGAAACCGATGGCATGACCTATGCTGTGGTTACAACCAATCAGGTTTACAATGAATTTTCATCGGGAGCGCAGGACATTTCAGCCATTCGCGATTTTGCAAAGGCACTTTACGACGAAAGCGACCCCGGCAAAAAATTAAAATATCTGTTGCTGTTTGGTGATGCATCATTCGATTATAAGGATAGGAAAAATGACAACACCAATTTTGTTCCCTGTTGGGAATCGTGGGAATCGTTAAACATAATAAATTCAGTGGCTACCGA
>WGDP01000105.1 GCA_015493215.1 Bacteroidales bacterium
ACCTAATGATAATAATGATAATGAGTATAAAATATTGTAAATCAGAAAATGAATTCCACATTCCCCTCCTCAGAGGGGTGCAGGGGTGGGTATAAAAAAGATATTCACTTTTCTGATTTACAATATTATACCAGTAGTTCAAATAAAAGACTTTAAACAAGTTCATATATAAAGTTTTAAACGAATAAAAATAATAAACCGATGAAAAAAATAATCACAATCCTTTTTACAGCCGCCTGCCTGCTGTTTTTTACGCTGCCGGTTGCGGCACAAACAACCCACCCCGGTGAACCGGGAGGAGACCCGCATTTGGGTGGCGACCCGCCCCTTGGCGGCGGCGCACCCCTTGGTGGCGGACTGTTTATTTTGCTTGGCCTCGGTGCAGCCTACGGAGGTGAAAAATTATATCACCTTACACACAACAAAAACAAAAAACAATAGATAAACAAAAATCAAATTATTAATCAAATTTTACTAAAATGAAAAAATTATTACTTATTTTATTTGCCTTTGCCCTTATGGGTAGTATGGCTTGGGGGCAGAGTAGAGAAAGTTGGACTGAAACTTTTGATGATCAAACATCAAACAGCTACGGAACGTCTTTTACGTGTGCTATTAGTGGAACATGGACTTGCCAAGATGCTGGGAATTTTTCTTATGCAAATACTAATATGGGGTCTCCTGCTTTCACAATAAACGATGATAAGCCAGGCGCTCAAATCACAACCCCTTCTTTAAATACTTGTGGTACTGTTTCATTCAAATATGCGTATATAAATGGTAACAGCAGCAATGTTTTTAAATTGCAAAAATCAACAGATGGAACTACATTTACGGATCTTGATACGCATACTTTAGGAGCTTCTGCTAATTTATCATATGTTAATTACTCATATGATGTAAATGATGCATCTGCAACAGTGTATATAAGAGTTTTAAGTGACGATCAAAATGCTCATTTATTTATTGAAGATTTTAGTGTCACAAATTATTCAGCTAGCAGTCCTACAATAACATTAAGCACAACTTCGCTTAGTGGATTTTCTTATGTTGAGGGAAGCGGTCCGTCAGCAGAACAAACTTTTACCGTAGAGGGATCCGACCTGACAAATGACATTACGCTTACTGCACCAACTGATTATGAAATTTCGGAAACTTCGGGTAGTGGTTATACAAGCCCAATAACACTTACCCAATCAGGAGGAAGTGTGGCAACAACTACTATATATGTTCGTTTAAAAGCAGGGTTGAGTGCTGGAACATACAATAGTGAGGATATTACTGTTGCTTCTACCGGAGCAACTTCTAAAACCGTTACTTGTGACGGAACTGTTTACAAACAAGAACCTACAAATCATGTTACAGGCTTTTCAGCCACCGCTGCCAGTTCCTCACAGATTGACTTATCATGGACAGAAAATGACGGTGCTGTTGTTCCCGATGGCTACTTGATTATAGCAAGTACAGGGGCGGTTTCAGACCCTACGGATGGAACAGACCCTGCTGATGATACCGATTTAACTGACGGAGCAGGAAATGTAAAAGTTGCTCATGGTACAACATCATACAGCTTTACAGATTGTAGTGCTACTACCACTTATAATTTTAAGATTTATCCTTATACTAACTCTGGAAGTTCAATAGATTTTAAAACTGACGGAACAGTTCCTTCAGCAAGTGCTACTACTGATGCTCCGGCAGTTGAGCCTCAAGTTGGAGATTTATATATAACTGAAGTTGCTGGTGACGGAATTGACGGAAACAACAATGATGATGGGTTTATGGAGATTTATAATGCATCAGACCATGAAATTTCACTAGCAAATGTATCTGCAAGATATTATAATTCTAATCCGGGAGCTGCTACACAAACAGTGTCATTAAGTGGTTCAATTGCTTCCGGTGCTTTTAAAATTGTTACGCAGGATGGTACAAATTTTAATTCAACTTATGGATTTAGTGCTGATTTTTCAGGTAGTACCTTTTATTTTAATGGAGGTGATGATGGCTGTGATATTTATCACTCTACTGTAGGTATTCTTGATCAATTCAATGAAGTTGGTTCAGGATCATCTCCTTGGACATGGATTGACTCCTATTCCTGGGAAAGAAATTCAACTGGTAGTGGGGCAACTCAAGCAAATTGGACACAAACTTCAAGTGGTACTCCAAAATCTTTTGGAATTGCAACGTGGACTGGAAATTCCACTTCAACTTGGAATTCTGATGCAAATTGGACATTTATTACGCCAACCTCTTCGATGGATGTTACTATTCCTTCGGGAGCATCTAATTACCCCTCCATAGACGGAGATGCAACTACCCCTTCGGAGTGTAATAATCTTACAATAGCCTCGGGAGCAAACCTTACCATCCCCACCGGCAAAGCGCTTACTGTATATGGTGACTATACTAACAATGCAACAGCATCGGATGTAACGCTTCAATCTGCTGCCAGTGCCACCACCGGGTCACTGATTGTGGAAGGAACCGTAACCGGAAATTCTACTATGGAACGCTACATTGCACCTTGGAGCAGTAGCAGCGCAACCGATGGCTGGCACCTGATATCATCTCCGGTAACAGGGCAGGAGATAAGTACTGAGTTTGTAGATGTTACTGCTACTCCAATTAGCTCGGACGTTGATTTCTACCGCTGGAGTGAAACAGAAGATTTGTATATTAATATTAAAAAAGCAGCAGATGGCAGTTACAATCAGGGTTCAGCCAATACTAACTTTTCAAATGATGCATCCCCGGTATTTGCAGTAGGTACCGGTTACCTTATTGCCTATGGTACCAGTGCTGTAACCAAAAACTTTACCGGGGTGTTTAATACTGCAGATGTTTCTATTTCAGGTTTAACAAATACATCAGGAAATACAAGTGCAGGATGGCATCTGTTGGGTAATCCATACCCGAGTGCATTGTACTGGAACAATACAGCCTGGTCGTTATCTGATATTGATGCAACAGCCAAGGTTTGGGATGAAGGTACTGCTTCCTATACTGATGTAGCAGCAGGAGGTATTCTTCCGGCAATGCAAGGGTTTATGGTGCATGTTACTACTTCGGGAAGCACTTCGGGTTCATTAACCATTGATGCTTCCGACAGGGTACATGATGCAACCACCTGGTACAAAAACAGCACAAATGAAGAAAACACCCTCAAACTAACTGTTTCCGAAGAGCAGAGCAATACGGCACAGGAAAGCATTGTCAAAATAAATGAAGATGCTACTGCCGGTTTCGACCCGCAGTTCGATTCACATTTTCTTGCAGGGTTTGCCCCGCAGTTTTACTCGGTTTTGGAAGACGGCTCGGCAGTATCTACCAATACGCTTCCTGATGTTTCCGAAAACACCTCCATTCCGTTTAACTTTATTAAAAACAGTGCTGCTGACTACACCTTAACCGTGGACGGAGTTAACTCGTTAACAACAGGTGAAAAGGTTTATCTAACGGACTTAAAAACCAACTACACCCAAAATCTCAACGAAAACCCGGTGTATCATTTCAGCGCTCAGGAAGGTGATGCCGTTAACCGTTTTAAACTTTATTTTGGTCCCTTGGGCGTAAACGAAAACAGTGCTAAAAGCTTGTACAGTGTTTACGCTTCGCATAACCTGATTAAAATTCAGACTGAAAAAGCTGTTAATGCTCAGGTCTTTGTTTATAACGTAGCCGGTCAGCTGATGGCTAAAACTACCTTAAACCAACAGACCTATACCTCCATCGACATGAAAGATTTCAAAGGCATGGCTGTGGTATCCATTGTAAGTGCGGGAACAGCACGTAACCATAAAGTAATTGTATATTAATTTTAAAAAACATATTGTCATGAAAAAACAAATAATAACTTTCGCTTTTACAATGATTTTTTCTCTGTTTGCTTTAAATGGTTTCACCCAGCCACCACCACCACCAACCGGCGCCGGTCATGGTGCAAGCGGTAACCAAACCGGAGGCAATGCCCCCATAGGCGGTGGCCTGTTTATCTTATTGGGATTGGGTGCCGTCTACGGCAGCAAAAAACTCTACAACATGAAAAAAGAGGATTTGGAAAGTTAGTTTTAAAACACTCTTTCCTTGTAAAAAAGGCTGTTACGATTGTGTGACAGCCTTTTTTGCTTTCTGCAAAAACCCTTCAGGTCGAAGATGGCAGGTGCGCAGAAGGCAAAAATCTTTCAGGTCGAAGTTGGGTTGTGCGTAGGAGACCTGAAAGGTTGCGCAGAGAAACCCAAAAACCTCAAATTGAACACAGGTTGTGAGCGGAGATATGACAGGTTGCATAACCCTCAATAATCATAAACATGGTATTAAGAAACTACTTCCCTAAC
>WGDP01000106.1 GCA_015493215.1 Bacteroidales bacterium
CATCAAATACATATTACTTAGTCGCTCCTTATCAACCAAAATTCAGAGCAAAATATTTTTGTTTTAAGAAATAATGAAAGCTTTTGTGCAAGGTAAAATAAGGCCAAAGAAGTTCTTGCTTTAACTTCTTCATCAATTTCTTTAAATTCCAACCTGTTGCTGCCAGCATTGCATTGATTTGTGGTGATTTAACCCCTTTTAGGTAATTTTGACCCATGCGAAAATCTGTTTTTAAATGACCGATAACTGGCTCAATAGCAGCTCTTCGACGAAATTTCTTCCTTTTCTTAAGTTTTGTGTATCTGCTATCTTTTTTTGATGGTGGTTTTGGCGTAGAAATAGCTACTCCGTTAATTGTTGACTTACCGCGTCCGCCTCGGTCATAAATTACTTCTTCGGGTTTATAATTTAAATTTTCCTGAATTTGATTTAATAATGGCTCTATAGTTTTACTGTCATGAGGATTCCCTTCATAGCTTTGTACTGCAAGTATTACTAAACTTTGGGGATTAATCATTATTCCTATTTTATTGCCAAATTCATATTGTTTATGTGCTTTCCCTTTTGCTATGCAGGATGTAAATGGTTTATGAGTACTGTAAACTTTATTTTTGTCTTGTTTCTTTTGTCCTAATATTTTCTGATAAAGCAAAAGCTCTTCTTCATAATTTTTCAATATTTCTTTTGGTAGCTTTCTCAAAAGTTCTCTTACAACTCTGCCGGCAATTGTGTTTAGCTTGCGTTGAGCTTTATTGGCATTCTTTCTTCTTCTTGGATGTTTTCCATTGTATGTGGTTCTTACCAAATTTTTGCTGACTCTTTTATAAGATTGCCTTTGCTTGATATTTTCTTTGGTTGCTATTTTATTAACCTTATCGATAATCTTCTTAGCCAGTTTTGCATCAGTAGGAAAAGTAATGTTGTTTTCCTGAACAGTGGTATCAGATAAAACCATTTTACTTTTTGCTTGTTTTCCATGCAATTCTACAGACTGAATGAATATCTTTTCTATTCCCTTTTCCCCTATTCGTTTACGGAAATGAACAAAATCACTGGGGTCACACGGAAACCTATGTTGAAAGTGCGATTCTCCACAGAAGTATTGCATATAGGGATTCATCACCCAAGCCTGGGCAAGTGTTTCGTCTCCCAGATTGTAAATCCTTTTCAGTAAAAGTGAGCCAACCATAAGACGTATTGGCATAGAGGGCTGGCCTGTATTGGAATAAAACTGTGAAAACTCTTTTTCAAAATAATTCCAATCAATCTTTTTTGATAAAAGAACTAGCTCGTGATCCATATCAATGAATTCCGATAGCAAAGGCCGAAATAATTCCCCCTGATTTTGTATTGGTGATTTTCCCATCATTTTTGCAAGGTTTTGATACTAAAGTACACAATTTCTTGCAATTATGCATGTTAAATTCAAGTGGTTTATCAACATATTACTGTTGATTATTAACATTTTATGAGAGTGTTAAGGAGCGACTATTTATTAAGTTACGAATTTTCTATCCTCCCTCTTTATCTCCCTCCAAAGGGAGAGATGAAGCGGTTGTAACTTAATAAACACCCTTAACCTTAGTTCAACCTTTAAACTTGACACTAATAAACTACAACCTTTTGGATTTTAGTGTTGCTGTTACTTTCCAGCCGAACCAGGTAAACTCCTTTGGGCCAGCCATTGGTAGAAAGGTTAAAGTTGTTGCTGTTTGAAACATCACCTGCAAAAACCGTTTGTCCCAACTGATTGGAAATAGTCAGTTTGTAAAAAGTATTGCCACTGTTCCACTCAACCGTAAGGTGATTTTTGGCAGGGTTGGGATAAACTTTAAAACTATTATCTGCTTCCGGTTCCTCAACGCCTACAAATTGCGAGATGGTGATATCGTCAAGGTATAACGGGTTTCCAAATGAGTTAAAACTCTCAAATGCAATTTTTATATTGCTTTTACCAACCCAGCTATCGAGGCTGATGCTGTTGCAATCGCTGCCATAGCCACTTCCGCACCAGTCATTCCAGTTAGAAGGTATCCAGGTTTCCTTTTCGGTATATTTTTCATGAGTGGCAAAGTTACCGGTACCATCATCACCATAGGCTGCCAATCTTGTCCAAGTGGTGCCACAGTCATCGGAAAGCAGCACAATTAATGAGTCGGACCCACCATCGTAGCGTAATGCGTAAGCATGTTTAAACTCCAGTACTGCATTACTCATTCCTTCCAGGTTAAGAGGTGGTGTGATTAATCTGTCGCGTTCACCATAGTTAATATAATTTGTGAATCCCAAACAAGCAGCATGATCGCTGAAAGGGCCATTGATTGTGCGGATGGTCCATGTTGTATCGTTGTCCGGGTTCTCGATGGTCCAGAACCTGGTGTCGAACCCTGATTCGAAACTTTCGTGGAAATAGGGTATAAACCCACCCGCTGTTATCAAATCAAATTTTGTTACCGATGAAGTTCCGTTAAGATTGGTTGCCGATAATTTAACAGTGTAAACACCCGATTCGTCAAACGAAACCACCGGATTTTGAGAAAAGGCATCCGTTCCTTCTAAAAAGGTAACAGTAGAAGGG
>WGDP01000107.1 GCA_015493215.1 Bacteroidales bacterium
AACGGCTCCGAGGGTTTACCTGAGGTTGGGTTCTTTGTCATCCGGATTGCAAATCCGGACGAGCTTATGAGCTTTATTGGATGTCAAGCCCTCCCCTAAGCTCTTTCAGATTTGAAATCTGAAAGAAGTTAACATGATTAATATAAACTGATTACATCTTTTTCTTTGTCATCCGGATTGCAAATCCGGACGAGCTTGGGGTTGTGTCGCTGGTTACCCCTAAGCTCTTTCAGATTTGAAATCTGAAAGAAGTTAACATGTTTAATATAAACTATTTACATCTTTTTCTATGTCATCCGGATTACCCGTCCGAACGTGCCTGTTCGGCACGGGCGGGCAAATCCGGACGTGCTTGTAGTTCCTGGGGAATGCAATACCAAACCACGAAGTGGTTTAACATGAATAACCATCGGTGAAACCGGTGGCTATGATGACAATGCATCAGAGAACCCCCAAAGGGGTTCAATAAATTTTGTTCAACCCCTTCAGGGTTATAATTTGTTTTTTTCCTTTCCCTTTTCCCCGCACTTCGTACAGGGCTATTCATGTTAAATCCCGAAGGGATTATGCGTTTGTAAAGAAAAGACGAATACTGATATTGGGGATGCGGAAAGTTTAGGGTTCAGAGTTCAGCTCCAATCCGAAATCGTTAATCGTTAATTCGGTGTTCAGAGTTCAGGGTTCGGTGTTCAGGATTCGGAGTTCAGTTCATTCAGACGCTTTGTTTTTCATTTTTCATTTTCAATTCACAATTTAAAACCGATATAAAGCACTAAAACACTACAAAATTCGTTTAGTAGTAAATCAAATTTCTATTTTATGACAAACAAAAAGACGCTGGTAATAGGTGCCAGCGTCAAGCCTGAAAGATATTCAAACAAGGCCATCAGGCTGTTACGCCGATACGGCCATCCCGTTGAGGCCATAGGATTAAGAGAAGGTACCGTGGCGGATGTTGACTTTAAAACCGGCTTCCCCAAAATAGATGATGTTCATACGGTTACGCTTTATCTGAGTCCTTCAAGACAAAAAGATTTTTACGATTATCTGATTAAGCTTCAACCCAAAAGAGCTATTTTTAATCCTGGTACTGAAAATGATGAGCTTGTTGAACTATTGAATAACCAGGGAATTGAGGTTGTTGAAAACTGTACTTTGGTTATGTTAAACAGCGGTTTGTTTTAAAGCAGGGTTATATGCCAAATCATCAATATTATTTTTACCTTTGCCCGGCAAAATAATTTTGCATTTTATGAAATCACCGACAAAGTATATAGCTTCATTTTTAATAGTATTGGCAAACATTGTGATGCTCGCGCCAAATGCTTACTCGCAGCTTAACTGTACCATTACTATCGACACACCGCCCCCTTTGTGTATAGGTGCCGATTTTCAGTTAAGCGTGCCGGAGCAGGACAGCTGTACTTTTAAATGGCAAACCGACAGTGACACCACTTCGCTGGGAAACAGCAATACCTTACTTATTAACATACAGGATACAACGGGGTTTATTGTTACTGTTACCGACACCAATACTTTGGAACAGTGTGTTAGCGACACCTTTTGGGTTCAAACCTACCCACCCATCGAAGTATCGTTTGAGCAGGTTCAGCTTACCTGCACCAACGGCGACAACGACAACGGCAATACGGCTCAGGTAAAAGCCACTGCAACAGGTGCTTTTCCGTCGTCGGAATATCATTATATCTGGAATGTTCATCCGCTTCAAATTGCGCCCAACGATTCATCGCTGGCCATTGGTTTAAAAGCCAATATTAATTACGACATTGAGGTGATGGATAACTATGGCTGTTATGTTGTTGATACCTTTAGAACCAAGGCGTACGACAATGCCGAAATTGAAATAACCGCTGACCCTGATACAGCTTACATCGAAAGGCCGCACATCTCTTTTTCCTTTGAAAACCTTTCGGCTGACTCCATAACCATCACCAACCATTTTTGGGATTTCGGCGATTTGTGCGACAGTGCGGGAACCGCTTGTACAAGCTATGAAGATACTCCCATGCACACCTATGAAAACGAAGGCGATTATTTTGTTGTCCTCACAGCATACAACGATCAGGGTTGCGATACCACCTATCTGAAAAAGGTGTCAATCAAACCTGTTCAGCTTACCATCCCAAATGTATTTACCCCCAACAAAAGCGACAACATCAATAATTATTTCGTTATTAAAGTTGCTCCGCCAAGCTCAGGGGGCGATAATGGGGGTGGTGCCTTTAAAAGCATTGAAGAGACGAATCCCAATGGTAAACCATTGAACTTTTACTATGAGAGCACCGATTTGGTTGTGTTTAACCGGTGGGGTAACAAAGTATTTGAATCGAATAACTACCAAAATGACTGGGATGGTGGAAATTTATCGGATGGAACCTATTTTTATATTTTAAAATGCCACGGATATAAAAACGACTACACCTACAAAGGGTCGGTAGCCATTTTCAGAGGTGGCGAATAAAAAACATTATATTATGAAAAAGTTGTATTTTGTATTGGTTGTGGTGTTAGGCGTTTCGTTAATGAGCTGCCAAAACAACAGTAACAGCAAAAACATTTCGACCGATGTTGTTAAAAACGACAAAAGTGCCGAAGGTAACACCAAAAACGACATGGCTAAAATGGCCTTTGTCGAAACGGTTCACGATTTCGGAAAAGTTATCAGAGGCGAAAAAGTGAGTTATAAGTTTAACTTTAAAAACGTAGGTAAATCAGACCTGTTAATAAGCAAAGTAAGCACTTCATGCGGCTGTACGGTAGGGAGTTATCCCAAAGAGCCTGTTAAACCGGGAGAGGAAGGAACCATTAGCGTTACCTTTGACAGTACCCACAAAAGAGGCATACAAAACAAAACCATTACCATTTTGGCCAACACGCAACCCAACCGAACCGTATTGCGTATTAAAGCCAATGTGCTTAATCCCTTAAAAAAATAATTTTAAACAAATATCAAATTGAACATGAACACATTATTTATTTTACTTGAAGCAACTCCTGCCGGCGAACCAAATGCCCTGATGCAGTTTTTGCCGTTGCTTTTAATTTTAGTTGTATTTTACTTTTTCTTTATCCGTCCACAGCAAAAGAAGGCCAAGGATCAGAAAAAATTCAGAGAAGAGCTTAAAAAAGGCCAAAAAATTGTTACCATCGGTGGCATCCACGGTAAAATTCTGGAAGTTAAAGAAACTACCGTTATGATTGAAGTTGGAAACGGCGTAAAAATGACCATTGAAAAGAGCGCTGTTGCCATGGATACCGTTGGTATTGGCGACAAAAAGTAGGTGTTTTACTATTTTTAAAATTTATAAGGCCGGGGAAGTGTTTTCTCCGGCTTTTTTATTGGCATAAATCGATTTTACCGTAGCAAACCACGGTAAGGTTATAAAGGGGAACTGGCCAATGTTTTTATTCCTTCAAACAATACCTAAGGTACAGCACGACTGAATATAAATATTTATTGTATTTTCGTTGTTTCATCCAATCAAAAATGTCAACCAAATAAATGTCAACCGTCAACACAAATAAAAACAGGGAATTACGCAATAAAAAGGTGCGCGTTGACCATTCGCAATATTTTACTTTTCTCATATTTATTGTTGTTTCAACCATATTTTGGTTTCTAATAAAACTATCGCAGGAATACTCCGAAACCTACAACATGAGCATAGCTTATCAGGATATTCCTCACAATAAACTGCTTACTCAAAAAATAGACTCAACCGTAAAATTTAATATTACTGCCAGAGGTTTTTACCTTGCCGAACTCAGCTTGCTGCATCCCGAAGAATTAATCATCCATTTAAAAAATTACACCATCCACAAGTCGGATGACAACATCTATTATATTTCCACACAGCCCCTTAAAGAGAGTATTGCAAAATTGTTGGATATCGACCCTGAACTAATTAGTTTCTCAAAAAACGCACTCTCCTTCCGTCTCGAAAAACTCTACTCAAAAAATGTTGATGTAAAAAGCAACATAAAACTTAGTTTTGAAGGCTCTTACAGCTTATATAAACCACCTGTTTTAACGCCATCGCGGGTAAAAATTTATGGCACGAAAAAAAGTCTTGATACCATTCAGTTTGTTAAAACAAAAGCTGTTGAGCTAAAAAATATTAGTAAAAACAGTACGCTGGAAATTGAATTGGAAAACCCGAATCCGGCTTTTTTTAAACTTAATCCCGAAAAAATAAATCTTACCTTAGAGGTGGCAAAGTTTACACAGTCAAAGGTTGTTGTCCCCATCTCTGCCGGAGGAAACGGGTATCAAATAGAAACATTTCCCAAAATGGATACGGTATATTTTAACGTGGCACTTAATGACTTTGACAAAGTAAACCCGAAACAGTTTGTGGTATCGCCTGAAGTTAAAGGAGTTGATTTAAAAAAAGCCAATAAACTTTTGTTAAAGGTAACGAGGTATCCCGGTTTTGTTAAGAATATTCGTACCGAGCCTACCGAAGTGGAATTTATTTTACTAAGATGATTAAAATCGGGCTTACAGGTAACATTGGCAGCGGTAAAAGTACCGTTTGCAAAATTTTTGAACTACTTGACGTTCCGGTTTTTTACTCCGATTTGGAGGCCAAAAAACTTTATAAACGCAATGATGTTAAATTGCAGCTTAAACATCAATTTGGAAAGGCCGTTTTTAAAGGCTCGGAGGTGGATTTTAAAAAGCTTGCCTCGGTAATTTTCAGCAATAAGGCCTCTCTCGATTTTGTCAATAACTTAATTCATCCGTTGGTTTTTGAGGCTTACGGCAAGTGGCTCGACAATCATTCCGACAGCAGCTATACCATTCACGAATCGGCCATTCTTTTTGAGCATCACCTTGAAAAACGATTTGACAAAACCATTGTGGTTTATTGTCCTGAGGAGATTAGAATTCAGCGTGTTATACAACGAGACCATGTTAGCCCTGAGGAGGTTAAAAAAAGAATTTCCAATCAATTAAGTGACTACCTGAAAAACGAAAAGGCTGATTTTGTCGTTACAAATGACGGAATAAGCATGGTTATCCCGCAAATTATGGAAATCAACGGCTTACTTACGAGATAGATAGAGTTGGTTGCCTCTGGCATGCTTATATCAAGCCTTCTGCAAACAGTTTTTTCCCACGGGGGTGCTACTCCAATCCTCTGATAAACTCCTCCAAATCGGCTTCCACACTCAGCCAGAGTTTTTTCTTTAATCTGTATCGTGAGCTCTTAATACTGTTTGGAGCCACATTTAGTACCGATGCCATTTCTTTAGGAGTCATATTAAGCTTGATGATCGCACACAGACGATGGTCGTTGGTGGTAAGGTCGGGGTTTATCTCTTTATCAATTCTCCGCTTTTTTTGTTACCGTCTATCGAAATAGTATATATGTACGAACCAGAACTCAAATGGTTAAGGTTTATTTGTTCTTTAGTCGAAACTTCTTGCGAAACTAATTTTCTTCCCTGCATATCAAACAATTCAAAAACAGCCCGACCACTATTACCTGTAAATTTAATACTTAAAGTATTGCTTGCCGGATTAGGATAGAGTATAACATTTTCATTGAAAGACTCGCTTACGCCAGCATTATCTTCTGAATAAAATAAAGTATCTTTCTCTAGCTTTACTAAGTTATTAGTTGTTGCATCCCAAATATAACGCACAAAACCTAATAATTTATTTGAAGAAAAATTATAATTCCAATAGGGCATAATCAAGTCAGATGTGTTGACTGATAAATCATAATTGTATTCATCTTTCCAAATAACTGACCACTGCCCATTGTTATTATGGCGGTCATATGTAGTTCTTGATGTTTGATTTCCGTTTTCATCGTAAGTGAATTCGGCTTTCCAAAAACTTGTCCATTGACTTGTGTTTGTGTTCCAGTAATAACAAATTCTTGATAATAAATAACCGTTTGCATCGTAAATGTAGTCGTATTTAAAATAACTGAACCACTGACTTGAGTTTGTGCTATAATAATAAGTAATTACTGTTGTTAGATATCCATTTGTATCATAGGTGTATTCATCTTTCTTATAAATTACCCACTGACTTGTGCTATCATTCCATTTATTCCCAATTATTAATTCTAGGTTTTCGTTTGCATCGTAAGTGTATTCGTATTTATCAGAATTTGTCCACTGGCTTGTGCTGTCATCCCAATCATAAACAATTTTCAATCTCAGAGTTTTGTTTGTATCGTAAGTATATTCGTATTTATTAGAATTTGTCCACCGGCTTGTGCTATCATTCCATTTATATCGAATTAATAATGTAAGGCTTTCGTTTGCATCGTAAGTATATTCGTATTTATCAGAATTTGTCCACTGGCTTGTGCTTGTGTCCCGGTCGTAATAAATCAGGCTATCTAAGGTTTGTTTGTTAGTTTCGACATCTTTAAAATTCTTTGGAGATGATTTCAAATGATTATTGCCGGATAAAATATAATGCATTGTATGAAAATGCTCATATTTTGCTTCAACGGGAAAATGTTTTTTTCCATCTCTTACCAAGGGATGATGTTCCGGGTTCATTTGTTGTGCAAATCCTAATGTCGTAATAAACAACACTAAAATCAATAATGTAATTTTCTTTGTCATTTCAGTGGAATTTAAGAATTAATAAATAATTTTAATATTTTCTCGTTTTTTCAATATCTTTTTTAATGTTTTATTTTGTTCTTGTGTTACTTCTATTAAACCATTAATATCTTTTATAACTTAGTCATTAAAACCAATTACCGGAATCAAAGGAAGTATCATGCTCTTCTCAATTTAATGCAGTAATAAATTTTACCAAATCTTCTTCAGGCGTTAATCCCAGTTTTTTTCGTAGTTTGTAGCGTGCTGTTTTAACACTGTCGGGGGCAATGTTTAAAATAGCTGCGGCTTCTTTAATATTCATGTTCATACGCAGCAAAGCGGCAAGCCTTAAATCGTGTTGACTTAAAACCGGGTTGATGGCCATTAGTTTTTCAAAAAAATCTTTGTTAAGCTCGTTAAAATAGTTGCTAAACACTTCCCAGTCCTTATCATAACGCAGGCTTTTGTTCAGCTCCGTTTGTAAAGCCCTGATTCGGGATTTTGTGTTGTCGGGAACCTCCGGCAGCACTTCGTTAACAGCTTTTCTGATGTTTTGAAGTATTTTGTTTTTTTGGGTCATGTGCAACGCATGCGAGCTTAGCTGTTTTTTCTTAAAATTTAACTCTTTGTCGAGTTCGGCTTTTTCTTTTTCCCACAGTTCCGATTTGATTGTTAACATCTTATGTTGGATGCGTTTTCGGTAATATAAAATGGTAACTAATAAAATAATCAAAATTGTTACCGAAATCAAAATAATAATCCGTGTGCGGTTTCGTATGGTAGTCAGTTTTTCATTTAATTCAAGTTGCTTAATCTTTTCATCCTTTATTCCGGCTTCATATTTCATGCT
>WGDP01000108.1 GCA_015493215.1 Bacteroidales bacterium
GTAATAGAATGAATTATATCTCGCTAAAGGCGCGATATAATTGGTGTAATTAGTGTAATTCGATGACTTTTATCATCTTCCGATAGCTCCTCTGATAGTTATCGGAGCTATCGGAGGAATACTCTAATTTAACGTCCTGTACAACTGTCGGGATGGTTCTTCTTCATGCCAAAGGCATGAAGAAGAGCGGCTTAACAAATGATAATATGAGGTAAAAATAACAATTGTAATGCAATATATTAATAGACAGCTCCTTGTTTATTTAACACGTTAAAATTTCAAACAACTTCATTTAGCCTGATTAATTTATATTTTCATCAAAAAGAATTACTACTTTTGAGCCATATAAAAACCTGAAAACAGTAAAGCTATGTACGACAATTTTAAAGAGTTTCTTACCAAAGAGATTCAGGATATCCGCGATGCCGGATTGTATAAAGAAGAAAGAATTATTGTTAGTCCGCAGGGAGCAGAAATTACTCTGGAATCGGGACAGAAAGTGCTGAACTTTTGTGCCAACAACTACCTTGGGCTTTCAAACCACCCCGAGCTGGTGAAAGCAGCCAAAGAGGGGCTTGACCACCATGGTTATGGGATGTCATCGGTAAGGTTTATTTGCGGTACTACCGACCTGCATAAAAAGTTAGAGCAAAAAATTGCTGAATTTTTCGGTACGGAAGATACCATTCTGTATGCTGCTGCTTTTGATGCCAACGGCGGTGTGTTTGAACCGTTGCTTACCGAACAGGATGCCATTATATCGGATGCGTTGAATCACGCTTCCATTATTGATGGTGTTCGTCTTTGTAAAGCACAGCGTTTTCGCTATAAAAGTGCCGATATGGAAGACCTTAAAGAGCAGCTTAAAGCCGCTAAAGACGCACGTTTTAAAGTAATTGTTACCGACAGCGTGTTTTCCATGGATGGCCATGTGCCCGATGTTAAAAGAATTGTGGAGCTGGCCAACCAATATGGTGCCATGGTGATGCTCGACGAAAGCCACTCGGCAGGCGTTGTTGGTAAAACAGGCCGCGGGGCAACCGAGCTTTACGATGTAAGGGGACAGGTGGAACTGATTACCGGAACCCTCGGCAAATCGTTTGGTGGTGCCATTGGCGGGTTTACCACCGGTAAAAAAGAGATTATTGAGATGTTGCGTCAGCGTTCGCGTCCGTACCTGTTTTCAAACTCGCTGCCTCCCATGGTGGTAAATGCAGGCATCCGCATGTTTGAAATGATGACCGAAACCAACGAGCTTCAGGATAAGCTTCATCAAAATACCGACTATTTCCTCAGTAAGATGACCGATGCCGGTTTCGACATTCGTCCTACACAATCAGCCATTTGCGCTGTTATGCTGTACGATGCCAAACTGTCGCAGGATATGGCTGCCAAACTTCTTGATGAGGGGATTTATGTAATTGGATTTTATTATCCGGTGGTTGCCAAAGGCCTTGCGCGCATTCGGGTGCAGTTGTCGGCAGCGCACACCAGGGAGCACCTCGATAAAACCATTGCCGCTTTTATTAAGGTGGGTAAAGAGTTGAAAGTGATAAAGTAAAAAAGAGGCGTAAGGATGATAGAGTAGTTTTGTCATTCTGAGCGTAGTCGAAGAATGACACTTCGACTACGCTCAGTGTGACACGTAAACTGTAAAGAAGTTTTGTTAATAAGAACTTCTTAAATAACACTGTACAAAATACAACATCTGTGATTTTTGGAATAGGAACCGATATTATTGAAGTGGAACGCATTGGCAAGCGGCTCGAAAAAAGCGATGCCCTGAAGCAAAAGTTATACACAGTCCGCGAGCAAAAATATTGCGAAAAGGGCAAGGTAACCATGTATCAATGTTATGCCGCCCGCTTTGCGGCCAAAGAGGCCTTTTTTAAAGCTCTCGGCACCGGTTATCGTTATGGCATGGCGTTCCACGAAATTGAAATTCTCAACGATGATTTAGGTAAGCCTTATGTAAATCCGTTGGGTAAAGTAAAGGCCTATCTTGAAGAGAATAATATCCAATCTGTCCATCTCTCCATCTCGCATGTAAAAGAAACCGCTGTTGCTATGGTGGTGATGGAGAGATTGTAAGAATAGGTATATGTAGGTTGTTTCTCAGGTAAAGTATTTGTAACACAGTGCTATGTGTTACAAATACTTTGTTAAACCAAATAGCATTAATCGTTTTTGTTTTTTCTGAAACGATATACCTTTTTCGTTCCATACCCTGCTGCAAGTCCCATAAGAATAAACAGGCCGCCACCAATAGGAGCATTACCTCCAACGGTTGAACCACCATTTGGGTTGGAGCCTCCGTTGGGGTCGGGAGGCTGTGCCATTATCAGCGTTGGTGCAACAATTAAGGCAGCTATAAAAAATGCCTTGATAACCTGATTGATTTTTCTTTGTATTTTCTTTTTCATTTTTTCTTTATTTGGGTGATGTTGGCTAAATCTATTCAATAAATACTTTTTTGTTGGTAACGGTTTTGTCGCCTTTTGCAACAACTACATAATAAGCACTCTTATTAAGCGTAATGGTGGTAATGGTACTGTTTATTGAAACATTCTTGATCTCCTGTCCCATTAAATTATAAACCTTTATATTCCCTTTTGTGAGTGTTGGAACTATTACGTAAACCCGTTTACCATAGGAATAAATATTGAAACCTTCGGATGAATGCTCCTCGGTTCCAAATGCTGATTTTTTAAAGTGCAGTAAAAACCTGTTTGGCGTATCATCGGGCTTAGCATCGAAAGTATAGGATGGATTCTGCCTCAAGTCAACCATTTTATTGTCTTTTAAATCCTCTATCCAAATGGCAGTGTATTCATCAAAATTATCAATACCAGAAGCTGTAATCGTATAATTGTTTTCTACACCTGCTTCAAAGTTTACCGGAATTATCATTGTTTGATCTTCAAATGGCAACACGTTTACCGTAAGGTTGTTCTCTTGAGAAACAGAATAGAGTTGCGGGGCTTCTTGTCTGCCCTTAAATTTCCATGCATCTAATTCGCTATCAAAACCTGCGGTTGCTTCGTTATTAAACTCAACAATCATTTTGTCGAAATAGCCATTGCCCTCCACAGTGAGTAACAGTTGACTTAACTGCCTGTTGGCTTTATAAAACTGTTGTGTACTGTGTTTTCGTTCGCTTTGAGGAATTGTAATGGAGGCACCTGCTGCATTTGCCTTAACCCAAAATCCTTGTCCAACAGCCACATCGCCATTGGCATGTGTACCCGAATTGGTTGCGAGGTTCCATGTTAAATAGTTGGCTCCATCGTAAATATACGCGGTAGCATCCACATTGGTTCTTGTCCAACTGTTGTTTAAATGAATAGCTGACGGGTAGGGGTTTCCAACCATATTCCATCCTCTGTTTGCCTCGGGTTGTGAGGCGGTATAACTTAATCCGTTAACTGTTAAATCGCCGTTATTTAAAACTCCTGAATAGTTAACGGTTGCATTACCGGTAGTGCCGCTTTGTGACCATGCAGTAAAGCTTCTTCCTTCGGTTAAATCGTAGTTTAATGAAGTTATATAGTGCCATGTATAATCGGTTTCATCAAAACTCATCAAATACATATCGGTAAAAACATCTGTTTGGGCATTGTTTACAGGAGCAGAAACAAAGTGCCATTTGTCTTGTGAAATGTAACTTTCTACTGTTGCATCCACATTATTGGTATTGTGTAATAAAGAGGCTGTCCCCGTGGCATCAGCTTTTAATACCAATCCGTCTGTGCCTGAGTTGTTAGTCAGATCGGTTCCGTCCATAGTAAGTTGTTGGGCGGCATTAACGGTCAGTTTTCCTGTTGGGGTAATTTCGAGGCTTTTCAAAGTCTGGTTTTGGTCAAGATTCACATTGTTTTCCACCTTCACCCTGGCCCAGTCTTTTACGGGGGCATTCTGGCCGGTGTTCCATGTGGTGCTATCGCTCCAGTTTCCATCAGCAATGCTATTGTATGGAACAGGTGCAGTTGAGTTTGTTCGGGTGGCATTCCCTTGTAAACTTGCATGGGCGAGTGCTACACGGTCTGTAATCGTTCCGGAAGCCCTGTTGAACTGGTAGTAATGTATTAGGTTTGGTATTGAAGCAGGGTCTTTGGTTTTGTACATCAGATCGCGAATCTGCTCTTGCGTAAGAGAAGCATTGTAAATACATACTTCATCCATTAAACCTTTGAATTTCCTGCTTGCATAGCCTGCGTCGCCACCGATATTCAAATCCACATCAAAGGTTTTTGGGTCTTTAGCAGAGTTATGTACTGCAGGTTCGCCGTTCATGTATATGGTGGCTTTTGTTGGTTCAATGACCAGAGCCACATGTGTCCAGACACCATCAGGTACCACCAGACCCGAATTCCAACCCCAGTCTCCCCCGTTCCAGTGGTGCCTTAATTCGTTATTTGTTCCAAAATTCAGTCCGGCGGCTCCTAGTGATCCTCCTCTTGAAAAAATTAATCCTGCCCAATCGTTTTGATCACCGTTTCTTTTTATCCAGGCCGAGAACGTCATTGTATTGCTGGTTATGTTTAGCGGAGGTGCAACAACATAATCGTTGCTTCCACCGGGGTTGTCCAGGGCATTTCCTGGAACTGTTTCAGGATCGCATTCAGCAGCAATAACTATGAAATCTGTTTTACTTTTTGTATCCGAATTGCTGCCGGCATCGGTAACCGTCATTGAAACAGAATAGGTTCCTGCAGTGCCATAAACCACCTTTGGATTTTTAACGGAAGTGGAACTTACATAGGCAGCTCCCGGGAAAGACCATGACCAGGTGGCACCTGCCTGTAATACGGTTGAATGATCAACAAAATATATGGTATCCCTGGCACAAAAAACAGAGTTTTTGTCCACGGCAAAATTCGCTTTTACCGCAGAGGGTTCGTATAAATCGGCAGCATAAACACTATGGTTGGTTCCATTTAATACTCTCCCGTTATGATAGTCGATTTCGATTTGTCGTGAATAGGTTAATGCCGGTAGCCCGGTACTGTACAATGCCCAATTGGACATTGAGTTATTTTTGTAGTAAACAGCTCTTCTGGTTCCCAAATATAAACCTCCGTTTGTACCATGCTGATAGGCTATGTTGGTAATGAATTCACCGTCAAGATCAGGAGATGTGATGTTTGTCCAGCTATTACCACCGTCAGTTGTTTTAAATACTTTATATCCGTCTTTTAACCATGAACTATATGTGAGATTTGGAATCCTCGCCAAATAAATAATGTCGGGGTTGTTTTCATCTATTTCAAAATCATAGGGTATATATATATATCCATCCAATGTTGCACTCGAAGGTGTGATATCTGTCCATGCACTTCCCCCGTCAATTGAACGGTAAATATTTTTCGTGTCATAGGTTCCTGCAAATGTGGCAACTACGATTATATTTGAGTTGGAAGGGGCTACTTTTATTCTTCCTAGAGTTACTCCAAAATCATGAACAATTGAATAGGTGGCACCCAGATCCGTTGATTTCCGCAATTGGGTTCCAAGGCCTGAATATACAGTTTGGCTATTGTCCCAGTCAAATTCAAGGTTGCTCTTGGTACTTGATGATAATGAATAGGGTAGGTTTAATATGTTTTGGTTTCGGTCACCGGACAGTTGTTTCCGTCCACCGTCATCGTAAACAATACGGTCGTTATATGGATCTACCATACCCCGTGTGTTATCTCCTCCCTGAATGCATACCCAGCCATTGATATAAACATTTTCGTCCCTCAGCTGGGTTCCGTTGTGATATGCCCCGCCAATCATAACGTCTCCATTGGAGTACCCTGCTCCAAATCCCCAAAAATCGGTGCCTGATATACCAAACATCTGTTTGGTAATATTTTGGCAACCATCGTTGGAATAGAAAATTCCTCCATCACATGCCATCCAGATATCCTTACCGTAAATCTTAATGTCGTGCAAGTCGGCATGTATGTAATTCGGTTTATATGGATGACTCCATTTTGCCGGACAGGTGAAATTTGCCCCGCCATCGGAAGAATACCACATATTTACGCCGCCAACATAAACCGAATCGGCATTGGTAGGCGATACGGCAAAAGCAACATCATAGTAATATTGTCCCCCATCATCGCTACCATCGTCAGACCAGCCCATTAGGTTGGGATTGGTTGCAGGATCAGGAGGTCCGGCAGGTTG
Source organism: Bacteroidales bacterium (assembly GCA_015493215.1). GTDB lineage: Bacteria > Bacteroidota > Bacteroidia > Bacteroidales > F082 > B16-G9. The sequence goes on from WGDP01000108.1 coordinate 6,175, forward strand.
TGTTCCGCAACATTGAAAATTCCATGTTTCGCCGGCGTCCGAACTCACATACACTCCGTAAGTACCTGAACCTCCATTGGCTCCACCTGTTACATAGGCAAAGACCATATCAGGAGCAGCAGGGGTTACAGCCAGTTCAGCTCTTTTGCATTCTGCGGGTTGTCCCTGGGTTGAGGGTGCCGGCCAACCGTTGGTTTTTTTTACCCAGGTCACTCCGCCGTCAATGGATTTATAAAACTCAGTGGTATCGCTGATTTCCCTTACGGTGTACAATGTGGTATTTACAGTGGGGTGATATTCCATCTCCTTAAAGTGCCCGCTCATTACCTGGATCCAATTGGCTCCTGCATCAATGGTCTTGTAAAGGCCTGCATCCGATAAGGCCCATACAATACTTGTATTGGCAGGATCCATCATTATTTCGCGAAATGTTCCGTGAGGTGCACTCTGGAAAGCAGCATCACCAATTTGGGTTATGGTTGTTCCTCCGTCAGTTGTTTTATACATGGCGGAGCCTGCTCCGAAATACATAATGTTTTCATTGGTGTAATCAATTTCAAGTGCATAAACCGTATTAAATGCAAAGTTGCGTGTAAGCAAATTCCAGTGTGCTCCCTTATCAATGGTTTTCCAAAGCCCTGATGTAGCTCCTCCGGCATACAATACATTTGGGTTCGATTGCGATTGTTCCACCGTGTACATATGGGCTGCTCCGGGTGCATAACTACGGCTGTTTGCATCTTTGTCAAAATCAAACGGGCCAATACAAGACCAAACAGCCCTGCTCCCTTTCATTGAGGAGTTTTCAATTCGCTGAAGATACTCCTTATTCACGAGATTTGCTTGCTCCCGGGTCATTAAACCAAATTGAATACCATAGGGGTCTTCGGTTAATTCGTGGATTAATCGTTTGTAATACTGGGTGTGCGTATTTTTAACAAGTTTATGGGTCTTATAATATGCTTCATACATATCAATCACTTTCCCGTAATCCGGATTTTCCTTGTACATTTCCCTTGCATAATCAGGCAAGTTGGTGTCATTGGGGTTTCCATATTTTTGCTCTACCTGGGCAAAAACTACTGTGGAAGTAAACAAAATTATCAGACTAAAAAGTAAAATGATTTTTTTCATAGAATTATTTATGCTTAATTAAAATTAATTATAGACGTTAGTATCCTTTTCAATTTTTTTTTTTTTACTTCTATACGCTGCATCAAGAAGTAACAAAATAGTTATCCACCATCAAGTGGGGTATCTCCTCAAGCAGGTGCATTACCACTTCCCCAGCCAGAATCTTCATTGGGCGGGGAGGGGTTTGTGCTGCGATTATTTTGGGCATACCATTTAATGCTGACATAACAAATGTTCTGAATGCAGTATTCATATCTCTAACTATTTATTTTTATTGATTTTTGTAAACTATACAAAAGATAAATTAATAACGAGAAATATTAAACCGCAAAACTATCGGTAAAAATGAAAACCTACAAATAATGGGTATAGACAAAACAAGGACAGAAGTGGTTTATTCAATGAATTCCACCTTAGTAAATAAATTACAATTTTATCAAATAATCCTCAAGGGATTCATTTGGTTTTAGTTTTAGTTTTTTCCTCATTCTGTACCTTGTTTTGCGTACAGCACCAATGGTAACATTCAGAAGGGATGATATTTGATTTGAGGATAAATGAATACGTATGTAGGCACAATGTTTCAGCTCTGATTTTGTAAGTTCAGGATGTTTTTCTTTAAGTTTTTTGAAAAAATCTGTATGGACATTATTAAAAGTCTTGTAAAAAAGATCCCAATTATTGAAGTCTTTAAGTTTTTGTAATATAGCATCGTTAAGTTTTATGAGGTCGGCAGTGCTGACGTTGTCCTTTTCAATCAATTCTTTAATTTTATTTCTTATGAACTCCATTTCCATCGTGCTTTTGTCCATTTGCATAGCTATGGTAACAAGTTCACGCTCCTTTAATATTAGTTCTTCTTCTATTTTTTCCTGTTGTTGTTTTTGAAGCATCTTTTTATTTAATACTTTTTCAAGTTCCAACTCTTTTAGTTTTATCTCCTGAGCATGAATTTTCTTTTTTTTAGTTAGAACTCTTTTTTGCATGTATAACAGCCTGATTAGCAAAATCACAGAAATGATAGCAACAATAAACAAGAGAACAAAAAGCATTTTACTCTTTTGGCTTGCACGTATTATATCCTTTTGCATTGAAATAATAGCCGTTGATTTACGATTTTTATATTCCAGTTCAGATTCCTTTAGTCGGTTAGCCAGCTTCATGTCGTAAAGCGTATCTTTTAATGATGAAATGCGCTGTAAAATCTTCAAAGCCGATATCATATTATTTTCTGAAGAATCAATTTTTGAAAGTAATGACAATGCATGTATTTCGGCTTCAATATCTCCAATAGCATTTGAAAAAAGTATTGATTTGTTTAATAATATTTTGGAAGAATCTAATGAGTGGGAATAAAGCAATAACTCACCCATATTCCCATATAAGTTTGTGAGCAATGCCGAGTCGTTTCTTTTTTCAGATAATTGGATTGCATTTTGTAAATACGCTTTGGCTTTTTCCATTTCTCCTTTTGACTGATAAATTGAAGACAAGTTATAATAAATAACCGGTAATGCCTCGGCATCATTGGATTTTATAATAACCGGAATCAACTCCTTATAAGTTTTTTCAGCTTTATTAAGTTTTCCCATTTCTTGATACAAGTATCCCAAATTTCCTATATTCTCAATAATGTTAAATGTATCATTCAATTTCCGGTGTATTTCAAGCGATTTTAATAAGTAGTTTTCTGCAGTATCATACTTTTTTGTGTCTGCTTTATATATCCCCAGTATGTTGTAAATCTTTGCTTTGCCTTTCAGGTTGTCTGTTTTTTCAAAAAGGCTCAGGCTTTTGTAATATAGGCTCAAGGAGAGGTTTGAATTACCAGTTGCAAGATTTAATGAGGCTAATCTTTCAAGACACCAGGCTTCTAACAAAGGGTCATTGAGTTTTTTAGAAAGTGCAAGGCTTTTATTGAACGATTTCTTTGCATCAGCATAAAAGTTGTTAAAATATAATATGTTTCCTTGTTCAAAAAGTACATTGGCTAAAACTGTTTTATTGTTGCTTTGTGCTGCCAGCTTATTAGCTTTGTTAATGTAATAAAGTGCAGTGTCAGGATTTGATAGCTTTTGTAAATCAGCAATTTGTACCAAAGTATTTATAAGTGCTGTATCCGAAGACTTTTCTGCAACCCTTATCAAACTGTCCAGGTTTCGGTTGCTTGCAGTAACATTCAGGTGAGTAAAACCAAAAAAGATGATTAAAATTATATATTTTCTAATTTCCAAGGCGATGTTGTTTAGTCGTCAAAAATAGTTTAAATACCTGATAAAATGAAAAGTGGTCTAAAACATTCACTGTTAGTTTGAGTTTCAATATCTTTTTATGGGCGGGTCAAATAATGCTTTTTTGCCAATTACTGTATCAAAAAGCACTCCTTTTAGCACCATTTATTTTCTCCAAAACATTTTTCTTTGTTTCAGCCTGCTGATGTTGTATATTTGTATGCAAACGAAAAGCTGATTTAATGATGTTGACAGATTTTCAAAAAACAGTACTAAATATTGCCCGAAATGCAATTCGTGAAAAGCTTACGGGAGAAACAATGATTAACAAAAAGCAACTGCTGCAAAAGGTTCCCCAATTGGAAGAGCCGGGGGCAGTATTTGTTACTCTCAATAAAAGCAGCCGGTTGCGGGGGTGTATCGGCAGTATTCAACCCTACCGCACCCTGCTTGACGACATCATCGGTAATGCAAAATCGGCTGCCTTTAATGATCCCCGTTTTGATGCGCTAAAGCCGGAGGAACTCAATAAAATAAAACTTGAAGTATCTGTTTTGTCGCAACCCGAGCCGGTGAGTTATCAATCGATAAGTGAATTAAAAACCCTCATTAAACCATACGTTGACGGTGTTGTTTTAACAAACGGTTTTAATCGTGCCGTTTTCCTGCCCCAGGTGTGGGAGCAGCTGCCCGATTTTAATTTGTTTTTTGAGCATCTGTGCAAAAAAGCCGGCCTGCAGGGTAATTGCCTGAGTAGTTTCCCGGATATAGAAAAATTTAATGTTACCATTTTTGAAGAACCTTAACT
>WGDP01000109.1 GCA_015493215.1 Bacteroidales bacterium
ATGGCAAAAACCACCGGTAGTTTTTGTAAGGCTACATCGTGAATAATCTGATCGTAAGCGCGTTGTAAGAAAGTGGAATAAACAACACAAAAGGGTTTTAATCCGGCGGCAGCCAACCCGGACGAAAAGGTTACCGCATGTTGTTCGGCAATGCCCACATCAAAAATCCTATCAGGAAAATTATTTTGAAACTCCTGCAACGATGAACCGGTTACCATGGCCGGAGTGACGGCTACAATGTTTTTATCTTTTTTTGCCAGTTGGCACAAACTTTTACCAAAGACTTCAGGATAGGTTTTAAACTCCTTTTTGCCGGTTACTATTTCGCCGGTGTTTCGGTCAAATTGACCCGGAGCATGAAAAGTGGTTTGGTTTTGTTCGGCCTGCTTAAATCCTTTGCCTTTTGTGGTGGTAACATGTAAAAGTTTTGGCCCCGGTATCCGCTTTAGCTTTTCAAGCTGTTCGATTAAAACCGGAAGGTTGTGGCCGTCAACAGGCCCAAAGTAACCAATTCCCATGGCTTCAAACAGATTTACCCCGTTTTGTAGCGCCATTTTTTTCAGGTATTCACCAATGGTTCCGGTGTTTTTATCAATGGCAATCCCATTATCGTTTAAAATAATAATAACATCGGCATTGCCCACGTTGTTGAATGCTTCAAAAGCCATGCCTCCCGTAAGGCCTCCGTCGCCGATAACGGCAATATGATTTTTGTTTTTATCACCTTTTAAAGCCGCCGCCTTTGCCATACCTAAAATTGCAGAAACAGAGGTAGAAGCGTGGCCTGTTGCAAAAGTGTCGTGGATGCTCTCTTCGGGGTTTGGAAATCCGCTAATCCCGTTCCATTGGCGCAAAGTATTAAACTGTGCTTTTCGTCCGGTTAATATTTTATGGCTGTATGCCTGATGGCCCACATCCCACACAAGGTTGTCGTAAGGAGTATTAAATACATAATGCAGTGCTATGGTTAGTTCCACCACGCCAAGGCTGGCGCCAAGGTGGCCGGGATGAACCGAAACCACATCTAAAATAAACGACCTTATTTCTTCGGCCAGCTGTATTAACATACTGTTTGAAAACCCTTTAATATCGTCGGGCGATTGAATGCTGTCCAGCAAACGGGGTGATATTGGTTTTTGGTTCAACATAGCCGGCAAAGTTAGAAAAATTAACAGCGTTAGCTTACGGATATAAGGATAATCAAAAAAACCTCTTAACCATTTGGTTAATTTTAACCAAATGGTTAAGTTTGCAAAATGAAATACAAAAAGGATACCAGCGAAAAAATTCTTCAATCGGCTTTTGAGGAGTTTGAAGAAAAAGGGTACAACGGTGCCCGTATGCAGGCTATCGCCGACAAGGCGGGTATAAACAAAGCCCTGCTACACTACTATTACAAAAGTAAAGATGCGCTGTTTCAGCTGATTATTCAAAAAGCCATCAATTTGTTTTTGCCCAACCTTGCCAAATCTTTTAATGAAAGTATTGATTTTTTTACCGGTCTTGAAGACTTTATTTATGCTTACATCGACTTTTTAATTCAGCATCCGCGCATTCCGGGATTTATTACGCGTGAAATCAATAATAACCCCGAACGAATCCTGAACCTGTTCAAAGCTTCCGGATTGGATATTAAACCGCTGACGCAGAAAATAAGGAAAGCTGTAAATGATGGTTTAATTGACGACATTAGCCCCGAGCAGCTAATTGTAAATGTGATTTCATTGTCGGTTTTTCCCTTTGTTTCCAAACCCATCATTACCGGTATTGTGCTCAACAACGACAAGGAAGCGTATCAACAATTTATGGAAACCCGCAAAAAAGAGGTTTCCCGGTTTATAATTAAAGCCATTAAAAAATGAAAAAACTCATTCTGATAATAGGTTTGCTGCCTTTGATGGTTTTCGGGCAGAAAATAACTTTAGACTCCTGTGTAAATGCGGCCAAACAAAATTGGCCGGCATTTAAAAAGCAGCTTGCCATTGCAGGTCAGCGGCAGCTTATTGATGAAACGCTCAATAAAAACCGGCTGCCTAAACTAAACCTCTCAGGCCAGGCGACCTACCAGTCGGAAGCTGTTACTTTTCCTGAAGTGCCAACCATACCCGGGTTTTTTCCTGAGTTTCCACAGGACAATTACAATGTGGAACTTGGTGTCAATCAGGTTATATGGGATGGTGGCGCTGTAAAATTCAACAAAGCCATGCAGTACGCTGCCAACGAGGTAGAAGTCGAAAAGTTAAACGTGGAAACCTTTGGTTTGATTGGAAAAATCAATCAGCTTTATACGCAATATCTGTTTCTCGATAAAAGCGGCAGTATTTTGAAAGTTTCTGCCGGTGAGCTTGATAAAAACATGGCCACTTTACAATCGGCATATCAAAACGGAGCCATCTTAAAAAGCGATCTCAACAATATCAAAGCCGAAAGGTTGAAACTTAAAAAGGAGATGGTTCGCGTTGAGTTGTCAAAGCTCAATGTGCTCACTACCTTAAATCTGATTACCGGACTGCAGCTCGACACAACCCGGCAATTTATTGTACCGCAAATAAAGCAAGATGTACAGGCCGTTCGACCCGAGCTGGCGCTGATGGATGCGCAACTTAATTTTTCGGGTTCGGCCATCGCAAAATATAAAACCGTGAGGATGCCTAAATTTTTTGCCTTTGGAAAAGCAGGATATGGCCGCCCGGGTTACGACTTTATGAACACCGATTTGCATGGATATTATATGGTTGGCGCAAAATTTACCTGGCAGGTTTTCGACTGGAATCTTTTTAAGAAGAAAAAGGAGCAGGTGGTTTTGCAGCAGCAAATTATTTCGGACAATAAAGCGATAATGGCAAAACAAATATCCATTGAAGAGCAGCGTTATCTAAATGAGATTGACCAATATCAACAGCAAACAGAGATTGATGCTCAAATTGAACAGCTGAAAAAAAGTGTTTATCTCGCTGCCGAAAGTCAAATGAAAAACGGCACCATCACGTCAACCGAATATTTAAAACTATTCAACGAATGGAAGCGGGCAAAGCTTACTTCGGAGCTTGATAAGCTTAAGCTAATTACTGCCAGGTTAAATTACAATCACGCAAAAGGGGCTGATATTGTAAATTAGAGATAAAAAACACAAAACAATAAACAGATGAAAAACATTTTTAAACCTTTAGCGCTATTAATCAGTTTGCTATTCCTGATATCGTGTAGCGAAACCGAAAAAGCCGATGCCTACGGAAATTTTGAAGACGACGCAGTAACTGTATCGGCTGAAAATGCCGGCAAACTGATTTACTACAAAGTAGATGAGGGTATTACACTGAAAAAGGATGAACTGGCAGCAGTTATCGACACCACACAGTATCACCTGAAAAAAGCAGTATTGCTTGCGGGCATGAAAACCATCGACAGTAAAGCCGAAAATGTGGAAGCACAAAAATCGGTGCTGGAAAAGCAGCTTAGTTTGTTAATAACCAACCAAAGCCGTATCCGTAAAATGTTCAAAGACGGCGCAGCTACCCAAAAGCAGCTGGACGACATTGATGCTCAGGTTGACATAACCCGACAGAAAATTGATAACATCAGGGTACAGCGCAACTCGGTATTGGCCGAAAAGCAGAGCCTCGAAGCACAAATTTTACAGGTGGACGACATGTTATCAAAATGCCTGATTCACAATCCGGTTACCGGAACCGTACTGGTCAACTTTGCTAAGCAGGGTGAATTTGCAGCTCCCGGCAAGCCATTATATACCATTCAAAATGTAAATACCCTAACATTAAAAGCTTATATTTCGGAAACCCAACTTTCGCAAATAAGGTTAAACCAAAAAGTAGATGTGGAGGTTGACGCACTAGAGGGCACCCAAACCCTGCCCGGAACCATCACATGGATAAGCAGCAAGGCTGAATTCACCCCCAAACAAATTCAAACCAAAGAGGAACGCAGAAACCTTGTGTATGCCATAAAAGTTAAGGTAGCTAACAAAAACGGAATGCTGAAAATAGGGATGCCTGCAAACCTGAATTTTAAGTAATAGGTTGATGATA
>WGDP01000110.1 GCA_015493215.1 Bacteroidales bacterium
ACCTGCTTTAACATCTCTATGTTATTATCAAGACAGAATATTCTTACAAAATCAACAATTCCTTTTTCAGAATAAACATAAACCAAAGCGGCATCAAAGTTACTATCTTCCAAATTATATTTGATGTTTAAAGTAATATTTTCAAAATCATCCCAGCTCAACACCTTAGGAATGTGAATATAGTACTGATTCTTATTCTCCAAATCCTGATATATTCCTTCCTCCAACTTAGTAAACTTAAAGAACTTTCTGATACTAATAATGCTATCGTAAGGGCTTACTTTTTTCTTCTCCTTAAAAGAAATATCAAACTTTTTAAAAAGCTGAACTACGTTAGGAATATCATTGTAATGCAACATTTTAAACCTAATGGCACCTACCGGCTTATTTTGAAAAGTAATGGTGCTCGGGGTAGCGTCGAAGGTAAGTCCCGATTGGCTTTTTACAGACTGTATTGCACGGATAATAACTTCATCGGTATAATTTGATTTTGTAAGCAAAAACTGTGATCCGTTAATAACCTTTTCAGGCAGATTCATACCATGATAGCCGGGAAACGGTACCGAAGTTTCCAAAACCAACGTTTTACATTTTTCAAGATCAACAGAGTGAAGTTGCTCCTTTTTAGTAATATTTCCTACGGTAGCAATACTTTTCCTATTCATAATTCAATTGTTTTTTTCGTTTAAGTTTGTAATAACCACAATTTCTTCACTGCTAAAATAGTAAAAAATATGCAACAATTAACATATAAACAATTAACAGGTTAATAATAACGGCTTAAAAGGCTTTCTTTTTAAACAATAGAAAATGCTCCCTTCCGCTCCGGGGTTTAATGGAATTACGAGCTATGTCAAAATGAACAAACTCAAACCAGGGTTTGAAAAGGCTTTCATACTCCTCAGGCGAACCGCCAAAGGGTGGGTTATCAAACGGAAACTCATGATTAAAAAGCAACCCAACCATTTTGCCTCCGGGCTTTAACAATTGGAATACTTTCTCTGCATAATCAGGCCGAAAGGCTCTTGGCAACGAACTAAAAAAAGTTTGCTCTACAATTAAATCATAATCACCATCATGTTTAAAAAAATCTTCGTGGATAATCTGATTGTCAGGAAAACTCGGAAACCGACGTTTAAATGAAGAAATTGCCTCTTCGGAAAAATCAAGCATAAAAATATTAACAAAGCCGTTTTTAAATAAATGCTCCACCTCCCAACCATTTCCTGCGCCGGGAACCAAAATCTTTATTGATTTATCAGCCAGTTGATTGAAGTATTCTTTTAATGGAGTTGAAACATAACCGATGTCCCAACCGGTTTTACCTTCTTTGTAAGAGGTGTTCCAATATTCGGGAGGATATTTCTTCATAGGCAGCCAAAAGTAGCGTTTTTTTTTGATTTACAAAGCCAATATTGTTGCGTTGTTTCCTGTTAGGAACAAAACCTGCTGCACTGAAATAGTACACTGAATGGACTGATAAAACTGATTGTTATGATAAGAAATAGAAAAACAATCAAATAATAAAAATCAGTGCCCTATTTGGTTTGATGAAACCTTTAGTACATCAGTACAGAAATTAGACAATCTATCAATGTGCCAATACAACAGTGAAACAATGTATCAATGCAACATTATACTAATTAACAATATTTACCATTTTAATACCCAACCTTTTTTACTACTTTTGCACACTTAGTCTTAGCATAAATACAATATTGTTAAAACAATGAAAAACAACAAAGTAATTGAAGTAACCAACGATGTAAAGTGGATAGGTATTCTGGATTATGGTTTGGTAACCTTTGATGTGGTAATGACCACGGAATATGGTTCAACCTACAACTCCTATTTTATTGATGCGGATAAAAAAGCCATTATCGACACCTCCAAAGAGGGCTTTTGGGATGAATACGAAGCCAAGGTAAGGTCGGTAGTTGATCCAAAGGAGATTGAATATATCATATTGAATCACACGGAACCCGACCACTCAGGCAACCTGAAAAATTTATTGAATATTGCTCCCAATGCAACGGTGGTAGCCAGTGTGGCAGCCATTAAGTATTTAAAGGATATGATGCATGAAGAGTTTAAGCACATTGTTGCCAGAGATGGCGACACCCTCGACCTTGGCAATAAAACACTCCGTTTTATTTCGGCACCCAATCTACACTGGCCTGATACCATGTACACCTATCTCGAAGAAGAGAAGCTGCTTTTTACCTGCGACTCGTTTGGAAGCCATTTTGCAGATGAAAATATGTTTGACGACTCGGTAGATGATTTCAATCCTGCTTTTCGCTATTACTTTGATGTGATTATTAAACCATTCAGCAAGTTTATGCTGAAGGCCATCGAAAAAATTGACAAGCTGGAAATAAGCATGATACTACCCGGACATGGCCCCATGCTGCGAAAAGACTGGAAGCGGTTTGTGGATATGACTCGCATGTGGTCGGAAAAATTTACCCGGCAACCCCATAAAGACAAAGTGCTTATTGCCTATGTTTCGGCATACCACAAAACCGGTGTACTTGCCGAATACATTGCCAAAGGTATAAAACAGGCCGGCGACTTTGATATTGAAGTACTGGACATTGAACAGCTTCCATTGGGCGTACTCGACTCAAAACTCACTCAAAGTGCAGCACTGATTGTGGGCAGCCCGGTAATTAACCAAAATATTCTGCTTCCTGTTTACAAGCTGTTTTCACTGGTAAACCCTTATCGTGATAAAGGAAAACTTGCAGGCGGATTCGGATCCTACGGATGGAGTGGCGAAAACAAGAAACTACTTGAAACAAGCCTTACCAACCTGAAACTTAAATATTTTGGCGAGGGTGTATTTGTTAAATTTGGCCCCAGCGAAGAAGAAATAAAAGCTGCAATTGAATATGGCACGTCTTTTGGTAAAGAATTAGAAAAAATGACAGCTAAAAAAGCTTAGTTAATGAGTAAAAAAAACCTGACATCGAAAATGCTTACAGTCAAAATACTGACAATGGTTATCTTGGTGTCAGGCTTTTTTTATGCCTGTAATCCCGAAAAAAAACTTGCCAAACAATTTGTTTATCAACCCGGTAAACGGAATGCACTGGTATTTACTCCTGAATTTCTTTATAAAACCAACCAAAAAACATGGCTTCTCGACAGCCTGAAGGGAACTTTTACTGAAGAGCAGAAAGACTCCCTGCTTTGGGAGATGTCGAAATACATCAAAAACATCAACGACTCGGTTTTTATAAAAAAGTTTAGCCGCGGATTTTTCTATCAGCTTGCAAAATATGGTTTCAACGTTTACGATCAGGATGCCATTGAGCTGTTTATGAAAAACGATTCAAATTCATATCTTATCAATATTCCGCAAATCGAGCTGGACGAAACCATCTATCCTTACAAAGATAAAACGGTAATTAACGGCTACACCTATTTTCATCAGCACTATTTAAATGCCCTTGACCTGAGCACATGGTTCGAAATAAGCCATGTTAACGATACTGTAATTAATAAGGAGGTAATGTTTGCCAGCGATTTAATTACCGACGACCTCAACGGCTCATTTGATTACGATGAAGAAAAAGACCAACTTAAATACTATTATAACATTGACACGCTAACCATTAGTCAGGTTTACAATTTGGCCATTGAGCTGGGCAAAAGATACGCAGGTTACACATACGATTACCTGCTCAACAAGTACATACTGGCACATAAACAGCCCGGCGACACCTTACAATATTATTGGCATTACAACCTTAACTACAACAAACTTTATCCGGTTTGGGATGAAGAAGACAAGTTGATTCCTGTTGATGAATAGCCAAATTCAGAAAAATTACGTTAGATTTGTCAGGCACTATTTTGTCAAATCGTTTCATCCATGAAAAACGTCCAATATATTAAAACCATTTCTCAAGGTGGTTTAATGATTATTATTGCAGGAGTTATCACCTTTACCCTGTCGTGTAATAAGCAAAAAAAAATTAATGAGCCGGCAGCCTACGTAAACCCCTTCATCGGTACCGGCGGTCATGGCCACACCTATCCCGGGGCAGTGGTACCTTTCGGGATGGTTCAACTTAGTCCCGACACAAAAACAGACGACTGGGATCACTGTTCAGGATACCACTACTCCGACCATGTGATTTTGGGTTTCAGCCACACACATCTAAGTGGCACGGGCATTGGCGATTACGGCGACATCCGTTTTATGCCTACCGTGGGCAACATCATGGTTAATCCCGGAGACGAAAACCATCCCGATGACGGGTACGCCTCACGGTTCAGCCATAAAAAAGAAAATGCACAAGCGGGCTACTATGTGGTTCATCTTGACGATTACAACATCGATGTTGAACTCACTGCCACCGAACGTGTTGGTGTTCAGCGCTATATTTTTCCCAAAACAGATCAGGCACACATTATTCTCGACCTTAAAGAGGCAATTACCACCGAAAAAATATTGGCCTCGGAAATTAAAATTATCGGTAACCACGAAATTGCCGGCCTGCGCAGAACCCATGGTTGGGCAAATGACCAATATGTATATTTTTACGCCTCCTTTTCAAAACCTTTTACCGATTTTGGCATTGTCAAGGATGGCGAATTTACACAAGGTGTCCGCAACGAAAAAGGCACCAATCTGAAAGCATGGTTTAATTTTGAAACCGATGATGCAGAAGCCATCGTGGTAAAAACCGCCATCTCGCCCGTTGATTTGGAAGGCGCACACGAAAACCTGATTACCGAATGTCCTGGATACAATTTCGACTCCATCCGCAAGGCAGCCTATTACAAATGGAACCGTCAGCTACGTAAAATTAAAGTATCCAACAACTCCGAAAACAACAAAACAATCTTTTACACAGCGCTTTACCACACCATGCTGGCCCCCAACATATACAGCGATGTTACCCATAAATTTCGCGGGCACGACAACAAGATACACTACGACGAAAGTTTTACCATGTACACGGTGTTTTCGCTTTGGGACACCTTTAGAGCATTGCATCCGTTGTTTACCATCATCCAGCGTAACAGAACCAACGATTTAATAGCCTCCATGATGGAGATGTACAAAGCCGACAGCCTGCTGCCCGTATGGGAACTGGCTTCAAACGAAACCAACTGCATGATTGGCTACCACTCGGTACCGGTAATTGTGGATGCATACATAAAAGGCATCAGAAACTGGGATGCGCATCAAGCCCTGGCAGCCATGGTAAAAACAGCCGATGCCGACCATTTCGGGTTAAAATATTATAAAGCCAAAGGGTACATTCCTTCCGACAAGGAGGGAGAATCGGTTTCAAAAACATTGGAATATGCTTACGACGACTGGTGCATTGCCACCATGGCACAGCAATTAAATGAAGACACCATATACAACCGTTTTATACAGCGTGCGCAGTATTACAAAAATCTTTTTGACAGGGAAACCGGCTTTTTCAGGGCCAAAGCCAACGGAAGCTTCACCGAGCCTTTCGATCCCCGCCAGGTTAACTTTAACCTCACCGAAGCCAACACCTGGCAATACAACTTTTTTGTTCCCCAAGATATTAATACACTGGCTGATATGATGGGTGGCAACGATTCGTTTGAATCAAAACTTGACGAGCTTTTTTCAACTGCTTCCACCCTTACCGGACGAAAACAATCGGATATAACCGGGCTGATAGGCCAATATGCCCACGGCAACGAGCCTTCGCACAACATGGCTTACCTGTACAACTTTGTCGGAAAACCATGGAAAACGCAAAAACTGGTTCATACCATCACCTCGCAACTTTACAAAAATGCCCCGGATGGCCTTGCAGGCAACGAAGACTGCGGACAAATGTCGGCCTGGTATGTATTAAGCGCCATGGGATTTTACCCGGTAACACCAGGAACAGACCAATACGAAATTGGAACTCCGCTATTCGACACCGTGAGAATAAACCTTGAAAACGGCAACACCTTTACCATTGTTGCCAACAACAAAACAGACGGCCGGTTTTACATTCAAAGTGCCCGGTATAACGGCAAGCCCTATACCCGCTCGTATATTACTCAGGATATGATTATGAACGGTGGCACACTTGAATTTGAACTGGGAGAAACACCAGACAAACATTGGGGAAGCCGGACAAACGACCGGCCACACAGTAAAATAACCGACCACCTCATTACCCCGGTGCCAGTTTTTAAGGCAGCATCAAAAACATTTTTAAACAAGGAAAAAATCAGCCTGTCAGACATTGACACAACCGCTGAGCTTAAATTCAAAAAAAACAAACAGGCATGGGTAAACTATACACAGCCGGTTACAATTAATGCATCAACAAACTTTTCAGCCTATGCCGTGAAAAATAAAAAAAAGAGTTTTTTCGAGCAGGCTTCCTATTTTAAAATTCCCGCCAACCGAAAAGTAATCTTAAAAACAGCATACAGCAAGCAATACACAGGGGGAGGCAATAATGCACTCATAAATACCCTGCGTGGCGGAACCGATTTTAAAACCGGCAACTGGCAAGGCTACCACGGCAACAACTTAGATGCAATTATCGACCTTGGTAAAAAACAATGGATTAATCAAATGGGAATAGGCTTTTTACAAGATGAGAACGCATGGATATTTATGCCTTTAAAAGTATCTTTTGAGATATCAAACGACGGAAAAACCTTTCAAAAAGCGGGTACGGTAAACAATTGGGTTGACCCACATGCACAGGGTGGCATTGTAAAAGATTTTATATTGAAAAATGTAAACAAAAAAGCAAGATATATTCATGTTGTGGCCAAAAATCGTGCTGTTTGTCCCAAAGATCACAAAGGCTATCCAAACCCATGTTGGTTGTTTACCGATGAATTTTGGGTGAAGTAGGTGAAGAAACAGAAATATTAGTCAGGCTTATCCTTCGGAACAAAACCCAATCCCATACACTCGTTTAGAGTTTGCATTGTCACGCTGAGCACCCCCTGACAGCTGGCAGGAAGTCGGTATTGTCACACTGAGCGAAGTCGAAGTGTGACAAACAACAAGACCAACTCAATTAATCACCCTGAATGCTTTTCGATGAACGGAGAAAAATGTATCGAAGGGTGACTGATTCATTAAAAGTCAAACCCCCGGTGTTGTTAACCGTTAAATACAGGGGGCTTGACTTTCAATAAACCTTTACTCACCCTTTTGCGCCCTCAAAAACTCGCGTTTTCCGGGAGGCCCTGGCAACTTTTCAATGGAGAATCCGGCAGCCTTTAAGGCTCGTTTTACACTTCCTTTGCAGGAATAGGTTGTGAGCACTCCTCCCCTTTTCATGGCAGCATAAATTTTTTCGAAACATGATTGCTGCCACATTTCAGGTTGCGTTTCCGGCGAAAAAGCATCAAAATAAATCAAATCGAAAAAATGATGCTCCAAATCTGTTTCCTGCAAAGTGCCTTTTATTACCTTAAGACTAAAAAAAGGAGTAATGTCAACAGCCGTTTCAGACACCTTATGCATGGCCTCAAAAACAGCAGTATCAACATTTAATAATCCGGGATAGTTTAATCCCGTTACTTCCTGTTTATCAACCGGAAAAGCCTCAACAGCAACATAATTAACTCTAAGGTTGTTTTTAAATGCATACTGTAAAGTAAGCAGGGCATTCAGCCCGGTTCCAAAACCCACTTCAAAAATATTCAACATACTGTTTTTACTTGTCAACGGTGCCAATCCCGCTCCAATAAAAATATGTTTCGACTCCTGAACAGCCCCGAATGTACTGTGATAATGCTCGCCAAAACGGCTGCTAAACAGAGTGCTTGAACCATCGTTACTTACAACAACTTTGTTGCTGCTATTTCTTGCTGTTACCATTTACAACGGGATTTTTGGCAAACATACCTGTTTTTATTTATCGAAGCTGTTTATATTATCACAAATTCTCTAAAATTATTTCTATCAATTACTTTACTTTCTGCATTATATGCTTCAATAAATGTCATTGGCAGTCTTACATTTTTCCTATTATTTCATTTAAATTCATACCTGTAAATCTTTCCTCTGTTTTCTTCTACAAAATCAACTTCTTGTTGTTGCTTAGTTCTCCATTTATCAAACCACGGAGTGGCTTAATATGAAAACCATCGGTAAAACCGGTGGTTAAAATGATACAAACATTAAAGAATTTCCAATATCTCAAACACATCAAAACACGAATTAGCCGCCGGCAAACCTCACATTTGTTAAGAGTTCTAAACAATGGAGGATTATATACCTAAAATAATTACTTTTGCCAATTACACTGAAAAAATATCTATGGTAAAAAAAATTCGGGATGAGGCTGATTTTGTTCTTGAAAACGTGGTTAAAGCCATGCAGGACAAAAAAGCCGGAAACATTGTAAGCCTTGATTTAAGCGGAATTCCCAACGCAGTTACACATTATTTTATTATTTGCAACGCCGCTTCCAAAACACAGGTTGATGCGATTTACGAAAATGTAATGGAAAAAGTTAAAATGAACTGCGGCCTCAATCCGGTTCATCGCGAAGGAGTTAACAATGCCGAATGGATTTTACTCGATTATTTTGATGTTGTAGTACATATCTTTCAGGAAGAAACACGATTATTTTATAAGCTGGAAGAATTATGGGCCGATGCTCCCAAAACCGAATATAAAAGTGATAATTAATATTATAGCGAAAATAAAACATGGCAGAAAATAAAAAAAACGATAAAAAGGAGAGTAAAAAAATCCCACCCGTTTCACCCTTTGGCACACCCGGCGGGACAAATAACAAAAAACCAAAGTTCAATTTTTATTGGATTTACGGTTTGCTGCTTCTTATCTTTATCGGGATGCAGTTTTTTTATTCTGATACAGAAACAAAAAAAACCGACTGGGGTGCTTTGCAAACCATGCTAAAGGATGGCGATGTAAAAAAAATAGTTTTGGTTAATAAAGAGTTTGCCGAAATATACATCAAACCCGAAAAACTCAAAGAAGATAAGTATAAGGATGTAAGCAAAAAGTCAAATTTTGGTGGCGAAAGGCCACAATACACCTACACCGTTATTTCGCCCGATAAGTTTGATGAAAAAGTGGCAAAGGTTCAAAAGGGGCTTAAAAACCCCATTTATGTTCAGAGTGAGATACGATACGACTGGACTTCCGATGTGTTAAACATTGGATTTTACATTCTTCTTCTGTTTGGCGCATGGTACTTTATTATGCGTATGATGAGCCGTGGCGGTGGTGGTCCCGGCGGCCAGATTTTCAACATTGGAAAATCAAAAGCCCAGGTTTACGACAAAAACACTTCGGTAAACATCTCCTTTAAAGATGTAGCCGGGCTTGAAGAAGCAAAAGTTGAAGTTAAAGAGGTGGTTGACTTTTTAAAAAGTCCTGAAAAATATACCCGTCTCGGTGGAAAAATTCCCAAGGGTATCCTTTTGGTAGGCCCTCCCGGAACAGGTAAAACCCTGTTGGCCAAGTCAGTTGCCGGCGAAGCACACGTACCGTTCTTTTCCATTTCAGGCTCCGATTTTGTTGAGATGTTTGTGGGAGTAGGAGCTTCAAGGGTGCGCGACCTGTTTAAACAGGCGAAGGACAAATCGCCCTCCATTATTTTTATTGATGAAATTGATGCCATTGGACGTGCCAGAGGCAAAAGCCCCATGACCGGCTCTAACGACGAACGCGAAAATACTTTAAACCAGCTGCTTACCGAAATGGATGGCTTTACACCCAATTCAGGAGTTATTATCATTGCCGCCACCAACCGTGCCGATATTTTGGATAAAGCTCTGATGAGAGCAGGACGGTTCGACCGCCAGATTCATGTTGAGTTGCCCGACCTGAATGAACGGAGAGAGATTTTTAAGGTGCACATGCGCCCGTTAAAGCTTAATAAGTCGGTTGACGAAAACTTCCTCGCCAAACAAACTCCCGGTTTTTCGGGTGCCGACATAGCCAATGTTTGTAATGAGTCGGCACTGATTGCCGCCCGTAACGGACACAAGGACATTACTCGTCAGGACTTTATGGATGCCATCGACAGAATTATCGGAGGCCTTGAGAAGAAAAACAAGATTATCTCGCCCAACGAGAAAAAGGTGGTAGCACACCACGAAGCCGGACACGCCACCACCAGCTGGCTGCTTGAGCATGCCCACCCACTGGTTAAGGTTACTATTGTGCCCAGAGGTAAATCACTGGGAGCGGCCTGGTATCTGCCCGAAGAGCGGCAAATTACCACCTACGCACAAATGTTTGACGAAATTACCGCCACTTTGGGAGGCCGTGCCGCCGAGCAGGTAATTTTCAACGAAATATCAACAGGCGCCTTAAACGACCTTGAGAAAGCTACCAAACAAGCCTACGCAATGGTGGTTTATTATGGTCTGAGTAAAAAAATCGGTAACATCAGCTATTTCGATTCAACAGGGCAGCAGGAGTACTCCTTCAGCAAACCCTTTAGCGAAAAAACAAATGAGGTAATTGATTCTGAAATAAAAAAAATACTGGAAGAGGCCTATACACGTGCCGTTAAAATTCTTACCGAAAACAAAGAAGGATTAAAACAACTGGCAGCCAAACTTCTTGATAAAGAGGTTATCTTTGGCGAAGACCTGGAACAAATTTTTGGTAAACGCCCATGGGGAAATGCCATGGAACTTATGGAAGCCGAGGAGGAGAAGATTAACAAAAGAGAAAAGGAAAAAAAGAAAGCAGCCAAAAAACCTGCACAGATTAAACCGGCAGAAGAAAAGCCAAAAAAGAGCACGAAAAAAGTTGCTTCAAAGCAAAATACTGACAACAAAACAAATGATAAGGGCGCATCATCCCCAACGGATGAAAAACCATCTAAATAATTTTTGTTATGTCGATTAAAGAGACCACCACCAAAGAAAAAATTTTAACAAGCATTCGCAATGCTTTAATTTCAAAGCGGGAAAACCCCTTTGAAAGAATTAATTTTGACGATCCTGTATATCACGAACTTGAGGATGAACAGGAGGTGGTTTTTGCATCGAAACTATTGGATAACAACGGCAAGTTTGTTTATTGCGAGGACACTAAAACAGCCACATCCATATTACAATCATTGGTTACCGAAAAAGGATGGGAATCGGTTTTTACAACTGACACCCACCTGATTAACATGCTGAAACCGGCAGGAATCAATGTGGTTTCCGATGAAAGGCAGTTTTTGGAAACCAAAGCCGGAATTACACGGTGCGAATTTCTGATAGCGCGATTTGGCAGCGTAATGGTATCCTCTGCCATGGGTACCGGACGCCAAATGTTTGTTTATCCCGAAACTCATATTGTTTTTGCCTACGCCTCGCAGGTTGTCGCCGAACTTAAGGACGCCTTAAAGGCTATGAAAACAAAATACAGCAGCAATTTCCCCTCACAGGTCACGGTTATTACCGGCCCAAGCCGTACTGCCGACATCGAAAAAACGTTGGTAATGGGTGCGCACGGCCCCAAAGAACTGTATGTTTTTATGATCGACGATTTATAAACCAAAATCTCTATTAAACGGTGAAAGAACTTATTACACGTACATTGACCGGCATTGTTTTTTTGGTGCTTATTTTAGGCTCCATACTTTGGAGCCAGTATGCATTTTTTGCGGTGGCAGGCATTTTTTCAATGATAGGGCTTTACGAGTTTTTAAGGTTGTTTTATCCCAAGCATACTGTTTCCAATCATCTTGCCTTTTACTTATCAGGATTGTTTATTTATCTCCTTACGGGATTGGTGGGAATCGAAATTTTTGATGTACGGATGATGATTTTTGTGCTTATTCTTTTCTATTTAATCATCATGCTTGAGCTGTTCCGTAAGGATTCATCCTGGGATAAAATTGGCGTTTATTTTTCAGGGCTGATTTATGTATCGTTAAGCTTCGGGCTGTTAAACGCCCTGTTTTATATGGGAAATCAATCCGGAGAAACCTTTTTTCCCGGTGTTTTACTCGGTGTTTTCCTGCTTACCTGGAGCAACGATGTTTTTGCATATCTCACAGGCTCTGCCATCGGGCGCACCAAACTATTTCCGCGCCATTCGCCAAAAAAAACCTGGGAAGGCTGCCTCGGAGGCCTGCTGTTTGCCATGGTAATGGCCTGGATACTGGCACAATATTTTACACAGCTTACCGAAATACAATGGATTATTACCGCTGCAATTGTAGCTGTATTCGGAACCCTTGGCGACCTGGCTGAGTCGTTGTTAAAACGCAACAAAGGGGTTAAAGATTCGGGAAATATATTTCCCGGCCATGGAGGTGTATTGGATCGATTTGACGCAGTGCTTTTTGCCACTCCTTTTGTTTTTTTATACATTAGCTTTTTTGTTCGATGAAAATTAAACTGCATAGCGAAGGATATACAATTATAGGTACCACCTTTTTGGTACTGGCGCTCTTGTCGGTGGGAATTTGGTTTCTGCCTGCTCCTCTTTTTGCAAAATATTTTCTTTTCACCGGATTTTTTGTCCTTCTAAGCTGGACTATCTATTTTTTCAGATATCCAAACAGAACTATTAACAAAGGTGATAACCATATTTTATCGACTGCCGACGGAAAAATTGTTGTTATTGAAGAGGTATTTGAAGAGGAGTACTTTAACGACAGGCGATTGATGATTTCGGTTTTTATGTCGCCCATGAATGTTCACATAAACTGGTATCCCTTTGATGGCGAAGTTAAATACTCCAAATACCATCCCGGCCGTTATTTTATTGCTTACAACCCCAAATCTTCCGAGCACAACGAACGAGCCAGTGTGGTGCTTGAAAAGCAAAAAGGCAAAGACATATTAATCCGTCAGGTGGCAGGCGTAATGGCTCGTCGTGTGGTTTGCTATTCAAAAAAGGGCGACAAGGTAGAGCAAGGTTCTGAAATGGGCATGATAAAATTTGGCTCACGCATCGACTTTTTCCTGCCCATCAATGTAAAAATAAATGTTAAAATGCACCAAAAGGTCAAAGCCCGGCAAACCGTTATCGCTTTTTTTGAATAATCACAAACTAAATGGTGCTGTTCACAACTTGCAACTCCCTAAATGTTGCTGCTCACAGTTTGTAACTGTGAACCATTTACAACCAAACCACCTCTGCTCACAGTTTGCAACTGTGAGCATCCAGCCTGCTATTAGCACAACATGTCACGAATACACTAATAATACTAAAAATCCTCCGCTCACAGTTTGTAACTGTGAGCACTATGCTGCTATTCACACCCTCAACTTTCCAACCACAGTTTGTAACTGTGCGCCACTAAACCACAAATCGCCCCATCTCACCCCACATTTTTGCTACCTTTGCACTATTAAAAAAACACGCATTATTTATGACATTAATAAAATCTATTTCAGGCATCAGAGGAACCATAGGCGGGTTTCCGGGCGACAACCTCACCCCGTTGGATGTGGTAAAATTTACAGGCGCCTTTGCAGCTATTATTAAAGACGAAAAATTCGGACAACCCGTTAAATTTGTGGTGGGGCGTGATGCCCGCATTTCAGGCGAAATGGTAGAAAATCTTGTTACGGCCACCCTTTCGGGGATGGGTATTGAAGTACTAAACCTCGGTTTTTCGACCACCCCAACCGTAGAAATAGCCGTTACCGATTCAAAAGCCGATGCAGGTATCATAATCACTGCCAGCCACAATCCTAAACAGTGGAATGCGCTCAAGCTGCTTAACTCGGCAGGTGAATTTATTTCGGATGAGATTGGAAAAAAGGTTCTGGAACTGGCTGAAAAAGAAGACTTTTTGTTTGCAGAAGTGGATGATTTGGGAACCGTCACAAACAACGACACCTATATCGACAAACACATTGAAGCCGTGTTAAACATGGAGCTTGTTGACCCGTCAGCCATAAAAGAAGCCAACTTTAAAATTGCCGTGGATGGGGTAAACTCAACAGGCGGCATAGCCATACCAAAATTATTAAAAGCATTGGGTGTAGAAAATATTGTTGAAATAAACTGCGAGCCTACCGGAGCATTTGCACACAATCCGGAGCCGCTGGCCGAAAATCTGACTGAGATTTCAAAAGTTGTAAAAGAACAACATTGCGATTTGGGTATTGTGGTTGACCCTGATGTGGACAGACTGGCCTTTATAATGGAAAACGGTGAAATGTTTGGTGAGGAATACACCCTTGTTGCCGTAGCCGACTACATTTTGCAACATAAAAAAGGCAACACGGTTTCCAACCTCTCCTCCACACGGGCACTCAAAGATGTTACCGAGAAGCATGGTGGAAAGTACTATGCCTCAGCCGTTGGCGAAGTAAATGTTGTGGCTAAAATGAAAGAAGTAAATGCCGTTATCGGCGGCGAAGGCAACGGAGGGGTTATTTATCCCGGCCTCCACCTGGGAAGAGATGCTTTAGTGGGAGTCGGGCTGTTTTTAACCAATCTGGCTCAAAAAAACATCAAGATGTCAGCGTTGCGAAAAACCTATCCTGCCTATTATATTTCAAAAAACAAGGTTCAGCTTCCGCCCGACACCAATCTTCAGGCCATGTTTGAAATTGTGATGAAACACTTTCCCGACAACGAAATACTTACCATCGACGGTGTAAAAATAGAATTCGACAAAGGCTGGGTACACATGCGCAGTTCTAATACCGAACCCATCCTGCGTGTTTATGCCGAAGGGCAAACTCCTGCCATGGCCGAAGAATACGCCTCACAGGTAATTGACATACTTGACACCATCATGCACTTCTAAGTACATGAATATTAAAATGTTTGAAAGCTGGATCTAAAAAATGGACAATCTTATTGACAACACGGTATCTTTTGTTAAGCAAACACTTGGTGATGCTGAGGGCGGCCACGACTGGTGGCATGTTTACAGGGTATGGAAGCTTTCGAAAACCATTGCAGCCAACGAAGATAACGTTAACATGATGGTTGTCGAACTCGGAGCATTGCTTCATGATGTGGCCGATTCCAAATTCCATCATGGCGACGAAACCATAGGTCCCAAAATTGCTTCCGGTTTTTTGAAAAGCCAAAATGTTGATACCGTAATTATTGAGCATGTAATAAATATCATTCGTAATATTTCGTTTAAAAACAGCTTTGAGGAAAATCAATTTAAGTCGGCAGAACTTGATATTATTCAGGATGCCGACCGTTTGGACGCCATAGGAGCCATTGGCATTGCCCGGACTTTTAACTATGGAGGGTTTAAAAACAGAGAAATTTACAATCCGAATATAAAACCCGAAACCAATTTAACCAAAGAGCAGTATAAAAACAGTAGCGCGCCTACCATCAACCATTTTTACGAAAAACTCCTGTTGCTA
Organism: Bacteroidales bacterium; assembly: GCA_015493215.1. Lineage (GTDB taxonomy): Bacteria > Bacteroidota > Bacteroidia > Bacteroidales > F082 > B16-G9. Next base: position 15,304 of record WGDP01000110.1, read on the forward strand.
AAAGATAAGATGAATACAAAAACAGGAAAAAAAATGGCCATTGAGCGCCACCGGTTTATGGAGGAATATTTAAATGAGTTTTACGATGAATGGAATGGAAACAAATAATTTAAAATTATAGAAATGAAAAAGTTAGCATTAGTATTATTGGGTGTTATTATAACCTCAACATGGTCGTGCAAAGAGGTAAACAAGCTTACCCAGTTTAACATGAATTACAGCGATGAGATAACCATCCCTGCCACCCTTGGCATTGACCTGCCCATTGATATATGGACACCAAATATTCCAACCAACTCTACCTCCACTTTTGAATCGAATAACACACACAAGGATTTGATTCAGAAGATTAACCTCACAAAAATGAACCTTACCATCACCTCACCGGCTTCTTCCACCTGGGATTTTCTTAAAAAGATTGAAATCTACATCAGTGCCGATGGCCTGGATGACAAAAAGATTGCCTGGTTAGATGACATTCCTCAAACCGGATTAAAATCCATCGACCTGACTGTTTCGTCGGATGATTTAAAAGAGCACATCAAAAAGGACGAGTACAAACTTGAAACCAAAACAGTTACCCGTCAATTGGTTTCGCACGATACCAAGGTTGAAATTAAAAGTACCTTTTTTGTAGATGCTAAGATTTTGGGGATTTAGATTTTGTAATGTTGCTGTTTATTAAAAAATAAAATAGCAAAAAGGGTGAAACTTTAATCTTCAAGGCAGATTCAAGCATGTCATCAAGAAGTAATATTACATCCCTGTTAGACATAGGTTAAATCCGGTTTAATGACTTTATCGGATAGGCCGAAAACAAGTATTGTTTATTCCGACTTAATGTTGATTTTATTTCCTGAAGTGTTTTCACAATTCAAAAATACAACTTTTTTTTGAGGTTAACATCACCTGCACTGTTCCGGCTAAATATTATTTTGACGTGCTAAAGACTTTATCAGTATCCCCTCTACCAAGTAGGTCATCAAAAGTTGTTGAAAAACCATTTACTTTGCGGTAATGTGGGGGAGACTATAGTTCGAGGTTTTGGGGTAGTAGTTCGTGGAGTTTGTTTGCCTTATACTCAGGTA
>WGDP01000111.1 GCA_015493215.1 Bacteroidales bacterium
GTTTAAAGTCTTTTATTTGAACTTCTGGTAAAATATTGTAAATCAGAAAGTGAATATCTTTTTTTAAACCCACCCCTAACCCCTCCAAGGAGGGGAATAACCCACCCCTACGCCTCCCGACAAAAATCGGGACAGGCTCTCCAAGGAGGGGAGTGATGGAATTCATTTTCTGATTTACAATATTTAACACTCATCATCATTAGGTTGACTTTAAACAATTTCTTTCATTATTACTGTCGGTTTTCAGGCTGTTTCCTGACATAAATCATAAAAAATTATTTTTGTTGCGGTGCGGTGCACCTGACGAGTATCTGCTATGAAATTTGATAAAATATGAATTTAGCAACCACAACTCCTTCTCTGTTTTTAAATAAAATATTAACGTTTATTGCATATGAGATATATCATAATTACTATTTAAATATGTAAGCAAATATATATCATCTTTGTAGCGATTAAATAATTAACAGAAAAACAAATTCTTATGAAAAAGAACTACGCAATCATTACTTTTTTCCTTCTATTTTTTTTATTACCCGGAATGCTTTTAAAAGCTCAAAAAGATAACAAGCCTAACCGCTATTATTACGATTTCGACAAAAAACAACTTTACAAAGATGTTCAGCACACTATTCTTGCGGAACGGCCTTTACTGGTTAAAGAGGGAGAAGAGTTTCAAATTGAACTTACCGGATTCAACCCTTTGGATTATTCCATTATCATCGAAGATACTGCTTATAATATGTTTAGCAGTAATATTGATGGTTTTATTAATCTGCTTAACCCTTCAACTATTCAAGGGGGTAATACAAGTGCCGTTTCCCCTAAATCCAATAAAGATGGCAATGATACACTTTATACCACTAAAGTTTTAAATGTTTGCCCAAATGTTTCTTCGATAAAGAAATCTTCAGATAGTATGTTCGCAGCAGTTTACCGATACAATAAATTTATCAAAAGTTTGAACCTAATAAATGAAGTTTATTTGAGAACAACGAAACTACAGACATTTTCACCTTCTGATATCAGGAATATAATAAATGATTCGATAGTTAAAAGAATAAATCATATTTTACCTAAGTCACTTAAATACAGTTCAAATATTTTACCTGATACGAGTTGGTTTGTAGAGACAGAAGAAGCTTTGTTCAGTAGTATTTTTCAGTTCAAAACAGTTTTCGACTCACTTGAAAAACAAATAAAAAGAGCTCCTGATGCTTGTTTTAAAATAGAAATAGATAGTATTTTTAAAGTTAAAATGTTTCTACAAGAGTTTGAAAGCCAACATAAGTATCAGACGTCCCCAGCTTTCAGGAAAATTATGATTACATATTCCAACTTAACTGATTGGGCATATAGAGTACCTTTGATTGTTACCCGCTCATACACGGTTAGTAAAGATATGCGGCGGATTAAAATTTATAAGCTGGAAAAAGGTTCTGACAACAAAAAACTTTATGATATTATAAACGTAAAAATGACACGTGGATTTAAAATTGATGTTTCAGGCGGACTGTTTGTCAGCGGGCTTTACGACGCAAAATTTACTTTGTACTCAAAAGATTCAATTTTTACATCGCAGTATATAAAATACGACTCTGTTCCAACCCTTGCTGATTCGCTTGTAAATGATAAATTTACAGCTATATATCCACAAAACAATACCAAAGTAAGTTTTGGAGGGATGATGTTTTTAAATGCTCATACACAAAATGCAAGTTTTGTAAACTATGGTTTTTATTTGGGTATTGGCGCGTTGTTTAGCGACCAGACCCGATGGTCAGGCTCCTTTGGAGGTTCACTGATTTTAGGGAGAAACCAACGATTTACATTCCATGCAGGAGTGGTTATGGCACAAGTTAACAGATTATCGCAACCCTATGAAACCAACGTTTTTTATCGAAAAACATTTGATGAGATTCCAATATCCTCTCTTTGGAAAGCAAGTTGGTTGGTGGGGTTTTCCTGGCAAATAGGTAAATAGGTGGAATTAATTAGGCACTATTATGATACGGTTTACAACATCCAAAATAGCAATCAATAAACATTTCGTATATATAACAGAGTAATAATTGTTTATGAACATGAAGTAAAATGTTATGAAAATACCGAAAACTTTAAGAACTTTTTTCTTGCTTTTTTTCATTATTACTGCTTTTGAAGGCTTCTCGCAGGGGTCAATACAGGAAGCAAGAGAAGTGACCGCAGAAGAAAAACGTGTTCAAAATATTGAAAAACAAATAAGAGATATTCGTGATGGCATGTCAAAAGATTACGATTATTTTTTCGACCATTACTTTCTTTCGTTTAATCCAGGTATGACGGATAAAAAGCAACTAAACCAAATGATTCAGCGAAACACTGAAGCATTGAATTTTGCCATGAGTGCAGATTTGCAAGGTAAGTGTTCAAAAATAAACCAGCTTCGTAAATCAATCAACCAATACGAAAACGATGCTTGTTCAAGTATAGATAATAAGATTAATAAACTGAGAGCCAACAATATTTGGGCTGACCAGCGATTAAAAGGTTTGGATAAGCAAAGTGCAGATAACGTTGCCGCAAAAGAACAACATGAAAATGAAATAAAAAACCTTGATGCGCAAATTAACGATTTGGATGCTTTGTTAGAGGCCAATGAGACAGAAATTAAAACATATAATAAAAGTAATACAAATACCTCGCTTGATGATTTTTTGATAACACATAAAAATACGACAAAACAAACCGACTTCCTTGACACCCCCACATCAAACGGAAACAACGATTTAGATGACATATTATCCAATAGCAACGGTAAATCCGATGATTTTCTTGCAGATACGAAAAATAGCGACAATCTTGATGACTTCCTGAATACTGGAGGTGACGCTACGGAAAGTGACTTTAAAATTGATTATAAAAATAGCCTTACGGGTGTGATTGATTCGCAAGGAAAGGTGTTGATTCCATATAAAGACTGGAAGGTAACTGAATATAAAATGGGGATTGCTAAAGTTAGAAAACTAATAGAGAAAAGAAAATTCTGTACTGCAATATATGTAGCATATAAAGTGGGGTTTGTTGATAATAGTGGTGATTTTATAGATGGATATGAAATTGATTTCTCGGAGGACAGTTTCCATGATTATCCAGGTTTAGTAATTCATGCGACATCAAATAATTTAACGTATGCTGAAAGAGTTGCTATAGAAAGGAAAAGAGAAAGAAAAAAGCTTGAAGCACAAAAAAAGCGCAAACAATGCAGATTAGATGCTATCCAGTGGGAAAAATCAATAATATCACAATACAAATTACCATGAAAAACCTTATCATTATTATCATCGCCATAATCGGCATTCAAACGGTACAGGCGCAGCAGCTCGATCAAAAAACCATCAATATCATCAAAGTAAAGTTGATAAATGCAAAAGACTTATACAATAAAGGAGAGTATTACGATGCCCTTAAAAAAATCGAAGATATTGAAACACTATCCAAAGGCGCTAAATCAGCCAAAATTCAAAACCTGAAAGTAAAATGCTATGTTGGCAAAGGAAGTTACAAAAGTGCACAGCGAGAATTGAATGTTTTGTACGATATGAACCCCTCTGATAACATATTAAAAGATATTGCTGCTTATACAGATAAAATAGAAGAGGGGGTTCTCTTATTAAACAATATTTCAATTGATGATTTGTTTTTTTCTGAAGGGCTCGCAGCGGTAGAATTAAATGAGAAATGGGGATTTATTAACGAACAAAGGGAACTCGTTCTTCCCGCTATTTATACACATGCCATGTTTTTTGAAGAAGGCCTGGCATCAGTAGAATTAGATGATAAATGGGGTTTTATCAACAAACAAGGGGAACTTGTTATTCCCGCTATTTATACATATGTCTATTATTTTAGTGAAGGGCTGACAGCGGTAAAATTAAATGAAAAATTGGGATATATTAACAAACAAGGGGAACTTGTTGTTCCTGCTATTTATACAGATGCAGATTATTTTCAAGATGGCCTGGCAAAAGTAGAATTAAACGGGGAAAAGTTTTATATCAATAAAAAAGGAGAGCGGGTAAGAAAGCAGTAAAAACTGGGGGGGTGTTTGCCAAACAAAAGGTTTTTCATTCAGTTAATGTGTTTAAAAGTTACAAATCAGCAATATGCAAATTAAAAAAAACCTCAAGCTCGTCCGGATTTGCACGGGCGGCACGGGCGGGCAAATCTGAAAGAGCTTTGCGAGCTTTGGGGTTAACTGCTACAATCGCTATTTACCTCAGCTTCTTCTCTCCCACAGCGAGTTTACAAAATACTCCCTTGAGTCAAAAAAGTTGTTTTCAACTTCAAAGCCTGATCTTGTGGCGAGGTTGTTAATCATTTGCATGTCATATTTTTGCGACATTTCCATAAAGATTTTCTCGTCTTTTTCAAACCGGATGGTGGTTTCTGTTTCGTTTATCGTAACCTGCTGTTTTTTTAAACTGACAAGAAAGCTCCTGGCTGTGCCGGTTTCCGGATTGTACTCTTCGCGGTGAGCAAAGTTGGTAAGGTTAAAATCGGCGTGGAGTTCATCGTTGATACGTTGCAGCAGGTTGAGGTTAAAGGCTGCCGTGTGGCCATGCGGGTCGTTGTAGGCATTGAGTATAAGCTGCGGGTCTTTTTTCAGGTCGAAGCCAATCAACAGTTGATCCTGTGGGTTCATAGCCGAACGCAATTGTTTTAAAAAATGCAATGCCGTGGGTTCGTCAAAATTGCCGATGTTGGAGCCGAGAAAAAGAATCACCTTCTTGGTATATCCGTTCATCCCGATATTGCTTATCAGGTTAAAGTAGTCGCCCACCAGCCCTTCGGTTTTAACTGCGGGCAGCTCCTTTTCAAGGTCGTTGATAAGGGTTTTTACAGCCTCCTCCGAAATGTCGATGGGAGCATATTTAAAGTCGATGGCCTTGCTGAGGAAATGTTTAAGCAGAATTTTTGTCTTTAATCCGTCACCGGCTCCCAACTCCAACAGCTCAAACCGGGTGGCGTTTTCAGTAAAGGCCTTTAGCATTGCATCTTTATGGGTTTTAAATATTTCCAGCTCGCAGTCGGTAAGGTAATACTCGGGCATACGCATGATGTCGCGGAAGATTTTACTGCCTCTGTCGTTGTAAAAATACTTTGATGAAAGATATTTTTTTTCAGCAGTCAGCCCGTCGAGCACATCCTTTGCAAATCCCTGTTGTAACGCTATTTTTTCCATTGTAAGGGGTTTTATTCCGGGATTCCCGTTTCAAAAGGATTTTCGGGGTCGTTGCTCCACTCAAACCAACCGCCGTCGAAGACCGATACCCGAGGCCATCCCAACAGCCAGGCGTTAAACCATGCTTCGCTGCCACGCCAGCCTGTGCCGCAATAAAAGGCGAGATGCTTGTCGGGTGTAAGGTTGATACTCCGCCAGTTGGCTTCAATTTCGTGATACTCGCGTGTGGTATGATCGCTGTTTCTGTAGTTTTCCATGTGATAGGCATCGGTTCCGCAGTTGCCGAAGACAGCACCCGGAATCCGGCCTTTTTTCTCTATGTAGTTGTATCCGCTTACTTCGCCAATGTATTCCGGCCAGCTGCGTACACACACCAACTCGGCATTGGGGGAGGCAATCATCTTTTTTGCCTCGGGCACATCCACAATTATTTCGGGGTGCGCGGGAATGGCAACACCAAAATCTTTCACGGGAACTTTTTCCACATCATCAGTCGTTATCTCATACCCTGCATCAACCCACGATTGGAAACCGCCATTAAGCACTCTTACATCTTCTACCCCGGCATACATCATAATCATGGCGTTGCGGATGGCTCCGATGTGGCCTGCTGCACTTCCCGGAAAATCATCAGCATTGTCGGGGTTCATATATTTGCCATAAACAACAACGGTGGTGTCCGACGTTATGCCATGCTGTTCCAAGGCTGCTTTAAGCTCCTTAGGCGAACGCCTGTTCCATGTTTCAGGGGCTTCCAAAGCAAGGGTGTCCATGTCGATGGCGCCGGGAATGTGGCCGCTGAGATAGGCGTTGCGATTGCGATAGTGGGCATGGCAGATAACAATTTTTCTTCCATCGTGTTTGGGTGGGATATTTCCTTCAACAGCAGCTTTAACCCATTGAGGCGAAACAAGGTTTTTGTAGCGTGGCAGTTTGTCCATGGGTAAATTGGGATTGGCCGACCATTGGGATACAAAGTCAAGATAGACCCCGGTGTGGGTAAATCCCATGCGGTTAAAAAAAACGGCCATTTTGTTGCTTTCATCTTCGCTGTAGCTGTAAATAACTATTTGTTTATCGGGCGTAATTCCTTTTGAATGGATGATTTCAATCAAATCCATATATTTTGTCCATTTAAAGGGGATGCTCCTGGCACTTTGAATGTGGCCTCCACGGCGTTCATTCTGAAGTTTCCACCCGTTGTAGGCATCAATCTGGCGGGCATCAATAAGGATAGTGCCCTTATCTTTAATTAGTTTATTAATAAATCAAATTTGTTTTAAACCTTTCTGAATTTTGGTTTGATAAGAACTCTGAGTGACTGGTCGTAAGTAAAATAGCTCCATGTCCAACTTAAAAAAACAAAGAGCTTGTTTTTTACGCCCACAATAACAA
>WGDP01000112.1 GCA_015493215.1 Bacteroidales bacterium
AATAATGTGCGTGCTCACCTTTACGTTAAAGGCATGGGAATTAGTTTTAACGACTTCGTTAACCAGCAACTCCAGACACAAAGCCTTCAAAACTCTAAAAACCCCTTTATTAATGCTCCTTTTTATACCCGAAATTAGCCAAACTCAAGTCACAGTTTGTAACTGTGAGCATTGACTATCAATTACTCTTCGCTCACAGTATGCAACTGTGAGCAAAGGTTATCAACTTAACAATAACTACTTATGCACATTCTTAATAAACTCCTCCACTTCGGGAACACCGCCCTGATAGACAAGGTATCCGTTATAGGGTTCGCGCAGGGTAATTTCGTCGTTTACGGGTGTGAGCATCATCTCTTTAACCTTTTCGGGGTCGTTGGTTTGGCCTAAAATCCACGATAGTTTTACCCATGCAACTTCGGGCAACATATTGCCGGCGGGGATAATTCCTTTGGCCATCATATCGCGGCCTGTGTCGTACACAAACATTTGTACATATCCCCAAATGGTTTGCAGGGTCATAAACATATGTACCCCTTTAGCGTGGGCGCGTTCAATGGCGGGATAAAGCTCTTTGTTTACATGTCCCAGGCCGGTTCCCACAAAAATAATTCCTTTGTATCCGGCATCCACCATGGCATCAAGCACATCGGGTTTCATGCCCGGAGAATAGTAGAGCATGGTAACCTCATCGCTGAAATAGGGAAGAATCTTAACCTTTTTGTCGTTGCGACGATGGTTGTAGTGCTTTTTGATGGGTGTAATTTCTTTACGGCTTATCATGGCCAGCGGGGTGTCGCCAATGGTTCGGAAGGTGGAGCGGTAGGAGGAGTGCATTTTACGCACCCGCGTACCTTTGTGCAGCAGTCCGTATTCATCGGAGGTGGGGCCGAACATGCAAACCATCACTTCGGCAATATCGGAGTGGCCGGCAGCTTTCATGGCATGCATCAGGTTAAGGGCGGCATCGGAGCTGGGTCTGTCCGACGAACGCTGTGAGCCTACAAGCACCACAGGCACGGGCAGGTTTTGACACATAAAAGTCAATGCGGCACCGGTGTGGTGGAGCGTGTCGGTGCCGTGGCCGATAACAATACCGTCAACCCCTTTTTCAATCTCTTTTCCAATGGCTTTGGCAAGCGATACATACTGCTTTCCACCCATATTTTCGCTAAAAACGGCAAAAACTTTCTCGGTTTCAAGGTTGCAGATGTCGGCCAGCTCGGGCACGGCGCCGTAAAGCTCGCCCGGCGAAAAAGCGGGAATAACAGCTCCTGTGCGGTAGTCAAGCCGTGAAGCAATGGTGCCGCCCGTACCAAAAAGCTTAACTTTCGGAAGCCCCGGCGTGATGGGAAATTCCTTTTCGGGAATTTTATAATTGGCTTTTTTGTATCCCGTTTCTTTCATGGTTTTAACAGTGGTAACGTCAATGCCAATGTTGTATCCGGTAATAATCTTAATTACAATGTGTTGGTCGTCATCATTTTCAGCCCGCGGCAACACCGTTCCTTCAAAAGTTCCTCTTGTTGTTTCAATGGTGGCGGTTCCCCAAACACGTACCTTGTACTTTTGCAACAGCTTTAACGCATCACCTTTATATCCCTGAAAAATATCGTTATTCATTGTTTTTGTTGTTTTCAATTTGTTGTTCAATTGTTTTTTTCTTTTGTTTAAAAAGGCCTATAAATGAAACAATGGCACTTTTTGAAAGAAAAAGATAGCCTGCCGATGAGGCCAATAAAAATGAGATAATTTGAAAAATTAACGAGTAAAGTACCGAAACGGTCAAACTGCTGCCGTGGTCGTAAAACCATGCTCCCACCAACACCGACAATGTAAACCACCCGATAATGAAAAAGATAAGCAGTATTATGGAAATCATTCCCAAAGCGCCAAAAATTTTAGCCTCTTTTGAAGCCGTTTGGGCGGCGGCCTTTATGGGGTTTGTAATAAAGCTTTTAAGTACGGGAATAAACAGCAGGATTGCTTTTTTAAAGAACTCAAGGTTGATGGAAACCTTTTTTTCGATGGTCAGGTTTTCCTGTTCCAGCTGCATGGTTTTTTCCAACAACAAAGGCTTAATCTGCTCAAAGTAGTTGTGCAGTTCCGTTTCGATAATTTGTTGTGGCTTGTTCATGGGTTAATAAAATCTTATTCCGGTTATTTCGTTGCTTAATGCTTCCATGTCCACATTGCCGAGCGCCATATTCCGCAGTTGTCCCATCACAAAGTTGATTAAATCCGTTTCGCTGATTATCTCTTTCCCTTCGATAAATTTATCGGTTAAAATTGGAATTTTGCAGGTAATATCATCCATGGAGTAACGTTTAAATTTTATGGCATTCAATATTGACTCGAATTCCATTTTAGGATGTTGAACCAATTCCGGTATCATTCTTAAAGCCAGCTCATAACGTAATTCGGAGTCCTTTAAAAATTTGAACAAAGGATACAACAGTGAAAATTTAAACTCGCCTGATGGTTTATAATGCCCCAGTGAAAATTTTAGCCGATGCCCTAAAAAGTTACCTAAAAACCTTGGCGGAACCTGCAGCTCATTAACGATTCGTTCCATAAGCGGGAACAGGTTTTTCGAGAAGATGTAGGTGTAAGTATCTTCGGGAACCTTCCATTTTTTAAGCTGCTTGTAACGATCGATAATATCCACAGGCAGGTTTTTTGCCAGCCCGTCGATGTACTCGTTTTTTAAGGGGATGGGAGCCGAATCGGTATCGGGATACATTCGGTCGGCACCGGGCAGTACCCTTTCAAAAATGGTGGTGCCGTCTTCCAGCGATTTGCGGGTTTCGGGCGGAACACCATCGAAAGCCATTTTACAGCGCTCTTCAATGGTTTCGAGGGCGGTGGGCATATCGGATTCGTCGCCCCAAATAATTAACTGAGCATCGTTGGCTTCGGCTTTTAGCTGTTTTTTAATCTTTTTCCAGGTAGCTTCATCAATTAACGGCTCAAGCTCTTCGGAATGAAGCATATTGGGTTTTTCGAGGCAGGCGATAACCTTTAGCCTGTCGGAAATTTCGTTGGCAAACATTTTTCCGGGTTGGGTAAAATGCGACAGTATCCCTTTAAATCCGGGCAGGTTGACAGCAATTACCTTGTTGGTTTCCGAATAGGATTGTTGTTTTTGAAGGGTGTCGGAAACAACCTCAATGCTGTTTATTTTCCAACTTTCGGGATTGGTTACCCTTTGAAGTAATAGCTCTTTTATCTGTAACAAAGCCCACTGACGGAACATTTCGTTGTGGGTAAGTTCGGGAATCCATTTGGTGTGGGCAACCCCTTTAATTTCCACACGTGTTCCGCCTTTGCAACTTACATTTACATCCTGTCGCCCTGCTCCCACGCCGGTACGTACTTTTCCGGTGCTGCGGTTTAAAAAACGGATGTAATCGCAGGCTTCCTTTACTTCGTCGGGGGTTTCGCAATCGGGATAGGTAACCGTTTCGATAAGCGGCATGCCAAGACGGTCGGTTTTATACACCCGTCGATGCCCGATATCGGAAATTTCACGGCAGGAGTCCTCTTCAATACTAAGTTGAATAAGCCTTATTTTTTTGTGGGGCAACTGAAGTTCGCCTTCCACACCGAGAATAGCGGTACGCTGAAAACCGGTCGGAATGCTGCCATCAAGATATTGTTTCCGGGTGATGTGCACCTCGCCCACAATGTTTAATTTTGATAACAACGATATTTCGAGGGCAATCTCCAGCGCTTCCGGGTTGATGGGAAACGGTGGCGTATCATCCACTTCGTAGGTGCAGGCGTTTTCGTTGTTAATGCGATAAACAATTTCCTTACGGGTTTTAAATTCCATTAAAGCCGTGCCGTCATATTCACCTAACTCACTGAGGGTGGGGCGCATGTGGCGGATTAACTCGGCGTCATATTCGTCATTTTTATTGTAAATCCCGGCCGGACAATGGCAAAAAAGCTTTTCTTTGGTAAGAAGTTGTTGATGAACCTCCAGCCCCGACATGAATCCATACTTGCCATAAATTTTGCGGGAGGCGCTTTTGCGTGGAACATAACCGGTTTTTTTCCGGCTATCTTCATAATTGCGTTTGGGGTCAAACTGCATATAGATAATTGTTACATGTATTTTTCAAAAAAGCCCAAATGTAGCAAAAATTTGTGCCACCCTATGCTGAAAAATCAAATAATTTTACACCCTGATTTTCGTTACTTTTGCAGCTTAATAACTTTTATACCGATTGAAAAATATTTTCAAATATTGGGTTCTCCTGTTACTGCTCTTTGTTGGTTTTTCAGCATCTGCACAGCAGAAAAAGAAAAAAACAAAGGTGTATGTTGAACATGCCGATTTGCAATCGTACGACGAGAAAAAGCTGGGAAAAAACATCGAAAGCCTTACCGGCCATGTTAAACTGCGCCACGAAAACACCCTTTTTTATTGTGATAGCGCATTGTTAAACAGCAAGTCGAAAAATTTTAAGGCTTTTAACCACGTTCACATTATTGTAAACGATACCATCGACCTTTTTAGCGACAGCCTTTATTATACGGGAAGCACAAAAATGGCCGAGCTTTTTGGCAATGTTAAACTGGTGGATAAAAACACCGTGTTAACCACCGATCATCTGCTTTTCGACAGAAAAACCAATATCGGTTATTACTACGACAACGGTAAAATTGTTGATAACGATAATACACTTACAAGTAAAGAGGGATATTATGTTACCGACACCAAGATATTTTATTTTAAAAAAGATGTGGTTTTAAAAAATCCCGATCAGGAGACCTATTCTGATACACTAATTTACAATACTGTTAATGAAACGGCTTATTTTAAAGGGCCTACGGTTATTCGAGGGAAGGAAGGGCTTGTTTATTGTGAAGACGGGTGGTACGATACCAAAAACGACCTGTCGAAACTGGTTAAAAAACCCACCATCAACCAAAACGACCAGTTTTTATCGGCCGACAGCATTATGTTTGATAATTTAAAAAATATTGGCCACGCCTATGGCAGGGTACAAATTTTAGACACATCCATGCGGGTATTGATACGCGGAACCATTGGAGAAATGTGGAAAACACGCGGTATGGCATACGTTACCGATAGTGCCACAGCCATTTCGTACGATGAAGCCGGCGATTCGTTGTATATAAGTGCCGATACATTATGGCTCTATTTCGATAAAAATCAAAAGACAAAAAGGATTTTGGCGTATTACAATGTGCGGTTTTTTAAAGAGGATATGCAGGGAAAGAGTGATTCGCTTTCGTACAGCATGGAAGATTCCACCATCAGGCTTTACTATGAGCCGGTTTTGTGGTCGGAAAAAAACCAGCTTACCGCCGATTCAATGAACATTGCCATTGTAAATAATCAGCCCGATTCACTTATAATGTACAACACGGCTTTTATTGTGATGCAGGATACCACTGATTCGTTTAATCAGATAAAAGGCCGTAACATGATTGGCTACTTTTCCGGCAACAAGCTTAAAAGCATTGATGTTGACGGCAACGCCCAAACGGTTTTTTATCTGCGCGATGATGATGACTATCTGATTGGCATAAACAAAGCCGAATCGAGCACCATGGAAATACGGCTTCAAAACGGCAAGGTAAAAACGGTTAGCTATAACGAAGATGCCAAGGAAACCACTTATCCCCCCGAGCAGTTTCCGGCTGAGGGAAAAAAGCTAAAGGGTTTTAACTGGTACGAAGATTTACGCCCGAAAGATAAATGGGATATTTACACTAAGTATTCATCTGCTCATTCCAAATAACGCCGGCAGCTTAAGAGTTTTTAACTTTTTATCGTTTATTATTATTTGTCGCTATTACCTTTTAGCGGGTTGAATATTGTATTTTTGCAAAAAAATTATCTGTATGCATCGTATTTTCAACATCATATTACCTCTTTTTATCTTTTTTTTCGCAACTGTAGCCGAGGGTCAGCAAAAGCATGACACTACCGTGCCGGCAGTATCATCCGGGCGGTTTCTGGTTAAGGATTCTCCGGTTGTGAAAGCACTCGACAGCATGGCTTTTTTGAAAATATACAGCAAAAAATATTTTACGCTTGACAGCACTCATTTTCAAAAACCGGGAACCAAACCGGATGCTGCTCCCGTTGTTCCCGATTCGATTATTAAAAAAAGGCTTGCGGCATTAAATGCCCAAACACCCATTGAACTTACTTATAATAAGGAGGTGAAGGCGTTTATTAATCTTTATGCCAACAAGCGCAGGTTACTTACCGAAAAGGTGCTGGGGTTATCGGAAATATATTTTCCCATGATTGAAGAAATTCTTGACCGGTATGATATGCCTTTGGAGCTGAAGTATCTTGCCGTGGTTGAATCGGCTTTAAATCCGCGGGCGGGTTCCAACAAAGGAGCCAAAGGGCTGTGGCAGTTTATGTACGGTACGGGCAAGGTTTACGGGCTTAAAGTTACCTCGATGGTTGACGATAGGTATGATCCGTATAAATCAACCGTTGCCGCCTGCGAACATTTACAGGATTTGTACGATATTTACGGCGACTGGTCGTTGGCAATGGCGGCTTACAATTCAGGTGCCGGCAATGTAAACAGAGCGCTTCGCCGTGCCGGCGGTGTTAAAAATTATTGGGCAGTATGGCCCTTTTTACCCCGCGAAACCCGTGGTTATGTTCCTGCTTTTATTGCCGTTACTTACATAATGAACTATCCTGCCGAGCACAACCTGTATCCCATGCGCCCCAATATATTTTTCTTTGATATTGATACCGTTCATGTAACGGATGTGCTGGCTTTTGACCAGCTAAACGAAATGTTGCACATCCCCATGGAGCAAATTAAATTTTTAAATCCTCAATACAAAAAAAATATTATTCCGGCTGTAAACGGAAAGCAATATGTGTTGCGTTTACCCCGGCGCTACACGGCTGATTTTATCAATAACGAAGATTCGCTTTACATGTATAAAACCGTTAAAGGTCTGGAACATGATAAGCTGATGGCAGAAGTTAAAAAAGCAGGAAATCGTAATATTCATATTGTGCGAAGCGGCGAAAGCCTGGGGCTTATCGCCAAAAAATATCATGTATATGTTAGTCAGATTAAAAGATGGAACCACTTACGACACAATACCATTTATCCCGGCCAAAAACTGGTATTGTTCGGGTATGCCGGTAAGTCAGGCTCGCATGCACATAAAGCACCGGTAAAACGGTCGAAAAACAAGTCGTATCATTACGTTAAAAATGGTGAAAATCTTGGGTTAATTGCCAAAAAGTACCATTGCTCGGTAATTGATTTAAAAGAATGGAACGGACTGCGTAGCAATACTATCCATCCTGGACAGCGGTTGTATGTTTACAAACCCGACAGCAAAAACAGTGCGACCGTAAAAAGCGGAAAATATATGTACCATGTGGTTCAAAAGGGCGATACTTTGTGGGATATTGCCAAAGAGTATGACGGGGTAACCGTTGAGCAAATAAAACGCCTTAACCGAATCACCAATACGCATCGCTTAAAACCGGGACAGAAAATTAAAATCGCAGTTATTAGTTAATGGCAGCATTTTTGCAGCTTACTTTGGAATTGCATTTTTAATACCTTTATGCCATGATTACATTTAAAAAAGTTGGAATAGTTTCGCTTTTAGCGTTTGTTTTTTTGTTTAGCTCATGCGATAATAACAATTCAAAATCGCGGATGCCGCGTTCCATAGGAAATACTTCGGAAGTGTTGGTGGTTGTTCAGGATGAAAGCCAATGGACAGGAGAGGTTGGGAAAACACTTAAAAAATATCTTGAAGCCGACCAATACGGGTTACCCCAGCAGGAATCACTTTTTAAACTGGCACATATTAATCAGTCGTCGTTAAGCGAGCTTTTTCAAAAGCACCACAGCCTTTTTTTTGTTGATGTCAACAAAAAATATAAACGGGTTAAGCTTACCAAATTTGAAAACAAATGGGCAAAACCACAAGTAATATTTAAACTCTCGGCTCCATCGAACAAAGCTTTTGATAGTGCCTTTGCAGATTACAGCACCCAGATAATTATGGGGTTAAACAAGGTTGAACGCGAGCGTATTATGAATGTTTTTGATGCCGCCTCCGATATTAAGGTGATGCAACAATTTGCTGATAAATTTAAGCTTAAAACAGTATTTCCCGAAGGGTTTTATGTTGCTAAAAGTGATGCCGGTTTTATGTGGCTTAAGCGCGATGCCAACAAATATAATCTTGGAATAATAGCCATTTCGGTGCCATACAAGGACACCATTCAGTTTACCAATGCCAGTATCGCTTCGCGTGTTATGCTGTTTATGAAGAATTATATTCCGGGACCAACGGATGGCTCTTACATGTCGCTTGACACCACCTATGTACCTCCGGTAAGCAAACCCGTTACCGATTTTTTTGTTCCTTATACCGTTGAAACACGTGGAATGTGGCGGGTTGAACACGATTTTATGGCCGGCCCCTATGTTGCTTATACTTTTATAAATCCGGTAACCAAAGAGCTTACTACTTTGTTTGGGTATGTGTATAAGCCCAACAAAGACAAGCGTAATTTATTAAGGCAGGTAGAGGCGCTGTTATATTCTACAAGAGCGTACAACCCAAAAAAGTAGCCGTTTAAAATTTATACTGATAAATCCGATACTTTTTATACAACTCGGCATTAATGTTAATTAATGCACGGTTCATCATGGTATTGTTTTCCAGTATCCAGCTTGCCTCTCCCATGTGATAGCCCCGTTTGGTTCCGTTGTGGAAAGTTTTAGCATACATACAGGCATCAATACCGGTTTTGCGATAATTTTCGAGAATACCAAGTGTAAGTACACGAACACTTTTTACTTTTTTCTTAAAATTGATAAGTTTTAAGAAGTTAAAGGGGAAAAGCTTGCCGTTTCGTATTTTAATAAATATCTCGTTAATGTTTGGGATGGTAGCCGAAAAAGCAACCGGTTTACCGTGATCTTCTACCATTAAAACCAAATCGGGAGTGGTAATCATTTTTAGTTCCTTGGCAAGTGCCATAAACTCATCTTCGGTCATGGGAATAAAGCCCCAGTTGTCTTTCCAGGCTTCGTTATAGATGTGCCTGATTTTAGGAATCTCATCCTTCATATTTTTAAAATCAACTTCGCGAATGATAATCCCCTGCGATTTTAGCCGTTCCTCAATTTTGGCACTTAGGGTAAGCATCCTTTCCGGTATTTTGGTTTCCCGTAAATACCAGGCAAGCAAGTCCATACGTTTTTCGAGGCCGTAATCCAAAAGTAAATTATCGTAGTATTCTTTGTTATGCGTCATCATTACAAAAGGAGGGGTGTCAAAACCTTCAATCAGCATGCCGCACGGGTCGTTGGTTGACGGGTTCATGGGGCCGTACATGCCTTCAACACCCTTTTCTTTAAGCCAGGCAACGGCAGTATCTAAAAGCGCCTTGGTTACCTCTTTACTTTCTATGGCTTCAAAAAACCCGAAAAATCCCCAGTTTTCTTTCCAATGGTCAACATAAGCCTGATTGGTTACGGCAGCAATTCGTCCCACCACTTCATTATGTTCGTTAAAAGCCAGAAAATAATCCGCTTCGCCATGTTTAAAAAAGGGGTTTTTCTTCTTATCCAACGTCTCTTTGGTCATAATCCGCAACTCCGGAACATATTTTTCATCATTTTTATAATGCCTGAAAGGGAAATCAATAAACTGATTTAGTGCCTTTTTACCCTCGACTTTTTTAACTGTAACCATGATTTTGATATTTATTAACAAGTGCCAAATTTAATGTTTTCTTAATACAATCAAAAATATTCCTATTTTTGGTGTTCTTACAGTATGTGTTATCATTTGATATTAGATTATCAATAAATTCAGCTAATAAAATGTCAGAACTTCAACAAAGGGCGGTTAAGTTTACTGAACCTCAGCGGGTAAAAGATTTAGGGTTGTATCCCTATTTCAGGGTACTCCAATCGGGACAGGATAAAGAGGTTGTTATAAACGGAAAAAAGGTTTTAATGTTTGGGTCGAACAACTATCTTGGTTTAACCAGTCATCCTAAAATAAAAGAGGCTGCCATAGCCGCCATAAAAAAATATGGGTCGGGAACAGCCGGCTCGCGGTTTTTAAACGGTACTTTGGATATACATCTGGAATTGGAAAAAAAACTGGCAGATTTTGTGGGAAAAGAAGATTCCATTACTTTTTCTACCGGTTTTCAAACTAATTTGGGTGCCATTGGCGGTGTTATTGGCAGGAAAGATTGCATTATTATTGACGAACAGGATCATGCTTCATTAATTGACGGAACACGATTGGCATTTGGTAAGGTGTATAAATATAAGCACAACGATATGGAATCGTTGGAAAAAGTACTTGCCAAGCAAACCGGTTACGACCTTAAGCTTATCATCATGGACGGGGTGTTCAGCATGGAAGGAGATATAGCCAGGCTTGATAAAATTATAGAGCTGGCTAAAAAGTACAATGCTTCCATTATGGTGGATGACGCCCATGGTTTGGGAGTTATGGGAAATAACGGCAGAGGAACCGTTAATCACTTTAACGCCACCGACGATGTTGAAATGATTACCGGTACTTTTAGTAAAGCGCTTGCTACCGTGGGTGGTTTTATAGCAGGCTCAAACGAGCTTATTGACCTTTTACGCCATACGGCACGCAGTTTTATTTTTAGTGCCAGCTTGCCGCCGGCAGCAACAGCATCGGTAATTGCAGCACTTGATGTAATTCAGGAGTCACCCGAAATTGTTGACCATTTGTGGGAAAATACTGATCTTTCAATTAAACTTTTTAACCATTACGGCATAGATATCGGCAAATCGGAAACACCCATTATTCCTGTTTATGTGCGCGATAACGAAAAGACTTTTGTTTTAACAAAGATGTTGCTGGATGAGGGGATATTTGTTAATCCGGTTATTTCGCCGGCTGTTCCGCCTGAGCACTCTTTGTTGCGTTTCTCGCTTATGTCAACGCTCACAAAAGATCAGATAGAATATACCATCGAAAAGATTTATAAAACAGGTAAAAAGATTGGTATTTTTAGTTGATAATGAAAAGTTTATAAACTCAGCTCACAGTTGCAAACTGTGAGCTGATATTACGCGTTTTTCCTATTATTTCAACTTCTATTATTTCAACTCACAGTTTGCATCTGTGAGTTTAGATGAATCTTGGCTCTGTTGAGACGAACGGTCGTTCATCTCAACAATTAATCAAGGTTCTGCTTACAGCTTACAACCGTAAGCAGGTATCCAATTATTTATTTTTTAACAAAATAATCGCTCTCTTTAATTAACCGGTCGAGTAGTTTGTGGTTTTTGTCTTTTATGATATTGCCATTGTTTTGTGAACTTACAAGAGCAAAATTTACCGAATCCACCGGATAGGCATCAATTTTTATTTCTCCCGGCTCCCCTTTGTTAATGGTAACACTGCCAATGGGTGATTTTCCTTTAATAACATCGCTATCAACAAATTCGTATCCTCGCAACCGAACTATGTTATTTAAATATTTAGCTGTGTTGGCCGAATCGGCAGGTTGGTTTTTCACAAGCCACCGGTTTTCCTTTTTGGTTAAGCTAAAAGAGGCGTTTCCGCTGTTAATGGCAACGTTATTAATTAAATTGCGCTTGGTATCGATTAACGATTTTTTCCGGAAACTGTTTTTGTCGCCGGCATAACTCAACTTTAAATATCCATCAACAACATATACCGTATTGCTGTTGCCGGCACGGGCATAGCCAATCATAATCCCCTGATTTCCTCTTGAATAGGGGTTTTGTCGGTCGGTGTTTTGCGGCGCCTGATAATCAACTTTGCCAAGATAGAGGGTGTTAAGCAATTTGTTGCCATCATAGAAGTTAACCTGCATGGCTTTGTCATCGAGGCCAAATTTTTTCCACTGATCTTTTGAGTTTGCCGCCAACCGTAATGGTTTTAAGGGCGACATCCGGCTCAGTAAAGCTTTAATTTTAGCCTCATCGGCATCCGATTTGTTTTTACCGGAGTTTACAAACCATCTGTTGTTTTCTTTTATCAGGTTAAAGGTATCTTTGTTGCTTTTAAACTCAATTTTATTTACTGCCGAGGTGTCCACTTTAATCACCTCATCACTATAAGAGCTGTCGCTTGTGTCGGTATATTCAATAACAGCAAATAGGGCAAGCAACACCACCAGTACCACCAGCAGTGTTTTGGTGTTAAGTTTACTGAACATAATCTTCCTCCATTCTTTTAATACGTTGATTTTTACGATATTGTGCTCTGATAATGCCATATAAAATGATTAACAGTACCGGTAACAAAAAGTTTAACCATTTTAAAAACAAGGCTTTTCCTTCACTCACTTCTGCCAACGGCCTCGATTTGATAAGCTTGGTTCGTAAGCCGATTAAGCCGGTATCGTCGGCCAGATAATCAATACTGTTAACAAAAAGGTTTACATTGTCTTCGTTAATTTTTCGCTGGCCTCTTCCGCTGCCATTTACGGCCATTTCGCCGGAGGTGATAAGCACTATTTCGCTGCTCGATTTTCCGTTAATCTTGCCGTTAAAAAGTG
Source organism: Bacteroidales bacterium (assembly GCA_015493215.1). Lineage (GTDB taxonomy): Bacteria > Bacteroidota > Bacteroidia > Bacteroidales > F082 > B16-G9. The sequence goes on from WGDP01000112.1 coordinate 12,581, forward strand.
CTGCCACCGGAATTTTCTGGCCGGTAAAATCAGCCATGGTCCATCTTTTTTGAATGTCAAACCATATAGGCGCTTTCATTTTGCCTGATTTTTCCGATGTAAAAGCAAGCGGAGTATATTGAACGGATGTGTCACCCTTAAAATCAATTGAGCTTGGAAATTGCATAATAACCTCTTCAAGCCCTTTGGTAATAGGATGATCGGCAAAATTTGCTATTAACGGCATATAGGGGAATTTTACCTGTGTGGTAAAACTGAACGAGCCTTGCCGCTGATTTACACCCACCGAACCACAACGTTCGTCGATTACAAAATCGGGGTTAACAACAATTCCTTTGTTTGATAACCAGGTTTCCAATCCCGTGTTAAGGGCGGTTCCTTTTAATGTTTGAAAGTCGGCTTTAACGCGGCTCATATCAATAAACAGATGTCCGCCACCGGCCAGATAATCATCAAGTTTATTAAACACCACCAGTGATATGCTGTCCTGTGGATTTACCAGTGCCAATGTTTTGTATTTTGACAGGTGGGTAGAGTCGGTAATGGTTACCGGTTCCACTTTGTAAAGCACCGACAATGCTTCCATTGCCTGCGGCATTTCGTTCACTGTCGGTTCGCCGTTTCCGGTAATAAACCCGATAACCGGTTTGTTTTTAACGGCAAGTTTTTTAATGGCCGAAGTAAGGGTGTATTCCATGCTTTGGTTGGCACTTAAAAACGGAATGGCTTCGGCTTTGGTACCCAACATTACATTGGCACCCATATATATTTTTTGCTGTTTTATCTGGTCTTTATCGCGTGCATTAAGTAATACCGGACGGATACCGGCTTGCATGGCTTCGCGTTCAATTTTAGTATCTCCGTTGGGATTTACAAATTTATATGCCACTTTTCCGCCCGAACGTTTGGCATATTCAATAAGCAAATCTTTAAAATCCTGCTTTACCTTTTGCAGGTTTGGGGGCAAATCTTTGGTAAAATAGGCAGTAACTGTAACGGTTTCGTCCAAATCGTTTAATATGTTTTTGGTAACCTGACTAAGCGAATATTGATGGTCTTCGGTAAGGTCGATACGGAAAAACCACTTGGCTGATATGATGTTAATCACCACAACAATGATGGTTAACAGTAATAATGTTCCAATGTATGATTTCTTTTTCATAATTACTGTTTTACTGTATTAAACACTTCTTTTTTTCATCAGCATCGATTCCGAAAAAACCAGCCCCAATAGCATTACCGAGAAAAAATAAACCAAATCGCGCGAATCGATTACCCCTCTTGTCATTGAATCGAAATGGCTGTTAATACTCAGGTAATCGGTAATTCCGCCGAGTATTCCGGTAAGGTTGGTGCTGAGCATTTGGAAAATAATCTGGAAAAAGATGCCGATGCTGAGTGCCAGCAGATAAGCCACAATTTGGTTGTTGGTAACGCTGCTGGTAAACAATCCGATGGCGATGTACATACCGCTAACGAGTATCAGGGCAAGGTAGCCGCTAAAAACAGCTCCGTTGTCGATGTTGCCCAGCGAGCTGACCGTAATATAATAAGGAAGGGTGAGGAAAAGGGCTGCTACAATCAGCAACAGAGCGGCTAAAAATTTAGCCACAATTACCTGCCATTCGCTAATGGGCTTGGTAAGCAGCAACTCGATGGTGCCCGATCGGTTTTCTTCCGAAAGCAATCGCATGGTTAATGCCGGAATAAAAAAGAACAATGTCCAATAGGCGATGTTGAAAAACACCTGCAAGTTGGCTTGTTTTACAAAAAAGATATCGCTGCCGTATATCCAGGTAAAAAAGCCGCTAAAGCCTAAGAACAGGATGAGCAGGATATAGGCCATTAACGAATCGAAATAGGCCTGCAATTCTCGTTTTGTGATAATCCATATTTCTTTCATACTATTTTCCTCCTGTTAATTTTCAAGGGTTAATTCACGGAAGATATCTTCGAGGCGGGTTTCAACAAAGGTGAGTTGTGTAAGTGTCCATCCGTTTTTTACACACAGGTTAAACACCTCACGGCGTGAGCTTTGCCCCGGTTTGCTTTTAACCTGAAAGGTTTGTGTTGATTTGTCGGCAAAATCGACCAACTCAACGGTATTAAGCAGTTGAAGCCCTTTAAAAATTTCGTCTAAACTGCCATCTTCAATGGTAACTTTAAGCATTTCGCTGCCCTGTGCCTGTCCGCGCAGCTCTTCGGCTGTTCCGTCGGCAACAATTTTACCTTTGTTGATAATCATAATTCTGTCGCAGGTTGCCTCCACTTCGGCCAGGATGTGCGAGCTGAGGATAACGGTTTTTTCCTTTCCGATTTTTTTAATCAGCTCTCTGATTTCAACAATTTGGTTGGGGTCGAGGCCGGTGGTAGGCTCATCCAGAATAAGCACTTCGGGGTCGTGAATAAGTGCCTGTGCCAGCCCCACGCGTTGCTTGTAGCCCTTCGACAGCTCGCTTATTTTTTTGTGTTTTTCGCGGGTGATGCCACAGGTTTGAATCACCTCGCGAACTTTGTCGTTAATTTTATCTTTGGCAACTCCTTCGATGCCCGCACAAAATTGCAGATAGTCGATAACGGGCATATCCTCGTATAACGGATTGTTTTCAGGAAGGTAGCCTATGTTTTTTTTGGCCTCCTGAGGGTTGTCGTTTACCGAGATGTTACCAATAAAAATTTTCCCTGAATCGGGGATTAAAAAAGAAGTAATGGCTTTCATGGTAGTGGTTTTTCCGGCGCCGTTGGGGCCTAAAAAACCGAGAACCTCGCCTGTTTTTACCTGTAACGAAATATTGTCCACAGCTTTTTGCCGGCCGTAGGTTTTCGTCATGTTTTCGATAACAATATCCATACAGCAATATTTTTATGAATAAAAACAGAACTCGTTTTCGGGTTCTTTTTTCTAAGAGCAGTGCAAAGGAATATCTTTTTAAACTTTTTGTAAAGAGGGGAAAACGGCTTTTAACATTATTTAACCGGAAGTATTAAAAAGTTTTAAAAGGGGGAACCCACGTGAATCCGATAGCTATCGGATCGCGCGGGAACAAGGGAACAGGGGGTTGTGGGTTGAGACGAACGGCCGTTCGTCTCAACCCTAAATCCGGACAGTAAGTTCAGCTCACAGTTTGTAACTGTGAGCCGAGTTATAAACTGTAAGCAGGACTTGAAAAATAATCAAGCCCCCGGCTTTTTATAACCGAGGGCTTGATTAAGAGTTTGACTAAAGATATTACTAAAGGCTAATCTGCCGGAACCTCTTCAAGTTGTTCCACATGGCTTGGTTGGGGCATGGCTTTGTGGATGGTAAGCTCATCAATAAGACGAGGGTCGTTGGCAAATTTATCAATAATAAACAGCACATAACGAACGTCAACACAAATGGTGCGTTGCAGCACTTTTTCGTAAGCAAGGTCGCCGCTCATGGCTTCCCAGTTGCCATCGAAAGCAAGGCCGATAAGTTCGCCTTTGGCATTGATAACCGGACTTCCTGAGTTGCCGCCGGTAATGTCGTTGGTGGTAAGAAAATCGGTAATAAGTTTTCCATCTTCACCGTAAGGGCCAAAGTCTTTGGTTTCGTAAAGTTCTTTAAGTTTGGCAGGAACAATAAACTCATCATTGGTGGGGTCTTCTTTTTCCATCACCCCTTTCAGATGGGTTACATAGTCGTAATGAACCGCATCGGAAGGGTAGTAGTCGAGCACTTTACCATAGGTGAAGCGTAAGGTTGAGTTGGCATCGGGATAAAACTTTTTGTTGGGTTGCATGGCACGAATTCCGGCTTCCCATAAACGGGTGCCCTTTTTCATGGTGCTTTGACTTTCTTTATAGCTTGTTGACGCAGCCATAATGTTTTTCAAATAACCTTGCATCAACTGAAAAAGAGGGTCTTTTTTCAGTGTTTTTAGTTTGGGATTTGCTAAAAATACTTTGTATTTGTTTGAATCGGGAATAAAAGAGGTTGTATAAACATAGTCTGCCAAGGCGTTAAAATCGCCTTTAAACTTTTGAGCCAGTTTGTCAAGAATTTCAGGGTGCATGTTGGCCGGCATTTTGTCGTAATACATTTTGGTCATGGCAGCAAATACATCTTTGTCGGTGGCCATGTCGTAATCTTTAAACATTTCAGCCATTCCTTCGGTGAGTTTTTTTGTCGATTTTTTAATTCGTTTTTCAATTTTCTCTTTTTTATCTTTCTTTTTTTCCTTTTTAAGTTTTTCCAGTTTGGTTTCTAATCCCGAAAGGCTTTGAGCCATGGAGATGGCATCGGAACCCTGTAAGCCGGCAATGCTGCCAACCACAAGCGGCACAAATTTTTCCGACATTTTACCGTAAGCTTCTTTGATTAGCGGCAGGGCTTCGCCATATTTTGCTTTGCGGGCATCGCTGGCATCAACCCAGTTGGTAAACGATTTTTCAAAATTTTGTTTTTTCTGTAATACATGGTTCTTTTTAACGCCACGTTGTTGTCCGATAAAATATTTCCAGGCATTGGCAATTCCGGCATAGTTAGAAGCATATTTAATTTTAACCGCCTGACTTGCCTCCATATGTTTTTTCCAAACTTCCAGTTTTTTACCGAATACTTCAATCAAAGGAGGAAAATAATCATTCATCTTAAACTGGATGCCATAGGAGGTGAGGTAGCGTTCGGTGCTTCCCGGAAATCCCCAAATCATGGCAAAATCATCTTTTTTAACACCATCCAGCGAAATGGGCAGATAATGTTTGGGTTTGAGGGGAACATTGTCTTTTGAGTATTCGGCCGGTGACCCGTCGGGAGCGGTATAAATTCTGAAAATACTGAAGTCACCAGTATGGCGTGGCCACATCCAGTTATCGGTATCGCCGCCAAATTTTCCTATGGACGATGGTGGAGCACCCACCAGCCTTACATCTTTATATACCTGATATACGAACATGTAATACTCGTTTCCGGCAAAAAAACCTTTGATTACCACATTGTATTTGCCCTCTTCGGAGGCTTGTTTTTTAAGCTTCGACTCAATTTCGGAAACCTTTTTACTGCGGTCGGCTTCGCTCATGGTGTCGTTTAGCTGAGGAATAATGCTATCGGTAACATCAGCCATGTAAACCAGTACGGAAGCCGTTAGTCCTTCGTTGGGCAACTCTTCGTCAAACGACTTAGCCCAAAAACCATCCTTCAAATAATCGTGGTCAACGGTTGAGTGTTTTTGAATGTAATCGTATCCGCAGTGATGGTTGGTAAAGAGCAGTCCTTTGCTTGAAACCAGTTCGGAAGTACAAAAATAGCCCTGGGGGGTAGGCCCTGTTGAAAGCCCTACAATGGCATCTTTTAAACTGGGTTGGTTGGGGTTATACAGCTCGTCGGCTGTAAGCAGCAACCCCATTTTTTGCATGTCGGCAATGTTCAGGGTTTTAATAAACATGGGGAGCCACATGCCTTCATTGGCTTTAAGTGTTGTTGTCGAAAGTGTTAAAAACGACAGAAAAATAAATATTAACTTTTTCATTTTGATATTGTTATAACGTTTTAATTTTACAATCCTAACATTTCGGGACCCTGTTCGAAGTAAATATCAACAGGAATACCCATACTGTTTACCTTGTCCAGGTCTTCTTTAAGTTGCTGCGGAATCATGCCATCGGTTTTTACCCATGCTTTGGCGGCTTCGTAATCGCCATCGCCCTGAATTTTCATTATTTTTTGGGTAAGTGCTTTGGAAGCTGTTTTCATTTTTTCAAAGTTGATGGAATAGGTTCCGTCTTCGTTACGTTTAAAAGCCCCCTCTTTAAGGAAAAAATTAAACCGTAGCATGTTGGCCATACCGTGTGCACTGGAGGCGCCAAACCTTACCGAACGGAAAATACCCGCCATAAAGGTTACATAATTGTCCATCAGTTTGGTGTCGGTAAATTCACCCATATCATAAAGGCGATTAACGAGGTATAATCCCAAAATATCGGCTTTACCCTCTTCGATGGCTGAAAATTTTTCTTTTAACGCTTTACGAACAGAGCCTTTTCCGTTGATGGTGTTTTTAATGCCCATACCGTGTGCCACTTCGTGAAACATGGTGTTGGAAAAGAAGGCGTTAAAGGTAATATACTTGCGTTGGTCAGAAGAGATAAGCACCTTAGAAATGGGAACTAAAATCTCATCGAATTTAGCACGCATGGCATTTTTAAGCTGAAGTTTACGGGTTCCTTTTTTTAGCTGTACCCGTTCGTCGTTGGGAAGGTTGATGGCAATGGTTTTGCCGCCCATGTTACAATCACCGGCATAGTAAACCACATCGTAGGCATTGAGGTCGGCTTTTGAGCCGGGGGTTTCCTGCTTGTATTTAGGGTCAACCGGAAGCTCTTTTTGTAGTTGGGGTAAAAATTTGGCATACTTTGAAAGTTTGTCGCTCCACTCCACATCTTTTATTAACACAAACGATTCGTGGGCAGCCTTGTAGCCAAAAAGCTGATCGGTATAATTTTCAATGGGACCTATTACCAAATCAACCAAATTGCCGCTCATATCGAGCCAGGCCATGTCGCTTGCGTAATAGTCGTCGGTTAAAAGGGCTTTTGCGCGTAGTTGTAAATATTTTTTAAACCCTTTGTTTTCGGCAAGTTCCGAAGCTTTTAATAATAAATCGGAAGCTTTTTTAATTTGGGGTTTAAAGGCATCGTGATACCAAACGGTTGTTAATTTTCCGTTACCATCACGCCTAAGCAGGGTGTAAAGGCTTGTTTTGTCTTTATTTTTTAACTCTTCAAACTCTTTAATGGTCATGTTGTGCGGATAAAACTCAGCTCCTTTTGGTTTTTCGCCCCATCCTGCAATAAAAGGGGCAAGGTTGTTTAACTCGTCCCACGGCCCGTAGTTTATGGAGGCGTACTCCTTGAGTTTCGGGTCTTTGATGTTGCTCAAAAAAGCATTTTTTTCGCCAACATTTTCTTTCCAAAAGATGTCGTTCATAATGTCGGCTGCGCGAAAAAGCAGCTTTAGCATCTGTTTTTGGTTGTCGCTTAAATGTGAAATATCAGCGGTAAGTTTTACTTTGGCATATTTTTTCATTTGATAACCTTTTACAAGCGTGGCTGACGGTTTGGTTTTTTTTGTTTTGGAATTTGTGTTGCTACACGATATGAATGTTGCTAACATAATGGTTGTTAAACCAAACAATAAAAATTTTTTCATCTTTTTTCTTTTAATTGTATCTATCTTATAAATCGGCGATTTCAAATTATAAAAATGATTTCAGTTTACCCGTTCTGTCAATCCGGGCACCTTTGGGTGTATCTTTCAGGGTTCCTGCTTCGTTAAAAATATCGTGTTCAAAAAAGAGGATATAATTGTTTTCCAACGCTTCTTTATAAAAACGTTCTCTGTCTTTAAGTGTAAGCAGCGGACGGGTATCGTACGACATAATCCAGGGCATGGGAATGTGTGCCGACGAGGGCATCAGATCGGCCATAAAAACCACGGTTTTACCATTTACATTGATGTGTGGAATTACCTGTCCGTCGGTGTGGCCGCTGTAAAGCTTAAAAGTGATGTTGGGGATATACTCTCCTTCGGTATCAATAAGTTTCAGGTGGCCGCTCTCTTCGATGGGCAAAATGTTTTCTTTTAAAAAGGAGGCTTTTTCGCGCCGGTTGGGGTTAACAGCCCAATTGTACTGCTGTTTGCTTGTCCAGTAGGTAGCGTTTGGAAATGCCAGCCGGTAACCCGATGTTTCATCACCTTCCACGCTGCCGCCACAATGGTCGAAATGCATGTGGGTAAGAATCACGTCGGTGATGTCATCTTTTGTGTAGCCGGCTTTTTTTAAAGAGCCTTCCAGCGTATCGTCGCCATTCAGGTAATAGTGGGACAGCCATTTTTCATCTTGTTTGTGGCCTATTCCGTTATCAATTAATACTTTTCTGTCGCCGTCAACTACCAACAGGCAGCGCATGGCCCAGTTGGCCAGGTTGTTTTCATCGGCGGGATAAACTTTACTCCATAACACTTTGGGTACCACACCAAACATGGCACCACCATCAAGTTTAAGGTTTCCTGTTTCAATGGGATATAATTTCATGCTGCTATTTTTAAATTTTGAGCCTCAAAAGTAAGCAATTAATCAATGTGCTTTGTTGCCGGGAAGCATTGTAAGAATTAGCCATTTGTATTTCTCCATTAGTTGGTAAGCAGATATTGAAAAAACGTCCCTCCGTTTTTATTGCTATTTGATTTATTTGTAATTTTATCCATTAAAATGCCGGCAGGGGTTCGGTTAATCTGTTTTACAAGGTAAATATTAAGATTTAGTTGCGCTGTTTTATTATGAAAAAATTATCACTCTCAACAAAAGTATTAATCGGCCTGATTGCCGGCATATTGCTCGGATTGTTTTTTGGCGAAAAAGTCGCTTGGTTTTCAATACTTGGCGATGTGTTTATCGGGTTGCTGCAAATGACCGTGTTGCCCTACATCATGTTTTCGCTGATTGTAAATATAGGCCGCTTATCGCTTGATACGGCACGAAAAATCATCAAATACGGATTGATATTTTTATCCATGTTGTTAATGGTGGGTGTTATTGCATTGCTGCTGCTTCCGCTTGCTTTTCCGCACTGGGAAAACGGTAGCTTTTACAGTGCTGATTTTGTACGGGAGCAGGTACCTTTTGATTTTGTTAAACTTTACATTCCGGCAAACCCTTTTAAGTCGTTGAGTGATAATGTGGTTCCGGCTGTGGTGTTGTTCAGTATTTTTATCGGGCTGGGCATGATGAAACTGCCCAACAAGGAAACTTTGTTGAAACCGTTGGATGTGTTGACCAAGGGCTTAAATCAGGTTAACAAAATGATTGTTAAAATTACCCCAATTGGCGTGTTCAGTATCGGGGCGGGCATAGTGAGTAAACTCAGTTGGGCCGACCTGAGCAGGCTGCAGGGGTATCTGCTGCTATATCTGCTGGCGGTATTGCTTATTACATTTTTAGTGCTTCCTTATATTATTTCGTCGTTTACACCCTATTCTTCTAAAACCATCTTTAAAATCACCCGTTCCACCCTTATTACCATTTTTGCCACGGGTAAAATAATTGTGGTTTTTCCCCAGCTTATCGAAGACATTAAGGCGATTATTCGTACCGAAGAGGGAGCTACCAAAGAGGCGCAGGACGAGGTGGATATTATCATGCCTTTGGCTTATCCGTTTCCCAATCTGGGTACCTTTATGATTTTTATTTTTGTTCCGTTTGCAGCCTGGTACACCGGTGGTGCTTTGTCGTGGAATACAGCCCCGATTTTTGTGAGTTCAACGCTGCTGAGCAGTTTTGTTGCACCTGTTACCGGACTTCCTTTTGTGATGGACTTGCTGCATGTCCCGCAAAAAACCTTTCAGCTTTTTGTGGTTTCAACGGTGCTTACCGACCGTATTCGCGTTGTTTTGGGTGCATTTCACCTTATCGCTTTAACACTGCTCACCATTGCTGCCGGACATGGTTTGCTAAAACTTAAAACCGGCAAATTAATTCAGGGACTTATTGTTGTTATTCTCGCCGGTGGGGTTTCCATTTATGGTATGAACAGACTGTTGGCTAAAAGCATGGAGAATATTCCCACCAACATCGAAATAGTGAACCGGTTTAAAATTATCAGCCCGCAGCAACCCTATAAAATTTTAAAAGATGCCAGACGAAACCCAAACCGGAAATGGAAAGGTGAAAATACCCTGAGCCGTATCAAACGCAGAGGAACCATCAGAGTTGGTTTTTATGAAGATGCCATGCCGTTTTCATTTTATAACAGCGACAGCCTGCTGGTGGGATATGGTATCGACCTGGCCTTTCAGCTGGCAGCCGATTTGGATGCTAAAATTGAATTTGTGCCCATTAAACAGGGTGAACTCATTAAAGATATTAAATCGGATTACATTGATATTATGATGTCGGATATTTTTATCTCCGGCAGATATGCTCAGGAGTTGGAATTGTCAAAACCTTATCTTAATGTGTCGCTGGCATTGCTGGTTCCAAAAGATAATGATAAGTTTGATAGCTTTAAAAGTGCCATTGAACTGGATACTTTTACGGTTTCCTATTTTGAACGGGAGGAAATTGCGCACGAGTTTCTATCCTTCTTTCCTAATGGTGGTGCTTATGAAATTCATGATTTTAATCAGTTTTTCAATCAGCGCGAAGAGGATTCCATCCATCTTGATGCGCACCTGACCAGTGCCGAGCGAGCCTCTGCGTTAACAATTTTTCATCCCGATTATAAAGTGGTTAATCCGTTACCTTACCACATAAGTAATGCGCTGGTATTTCCTGTTGCTACCGACGATGTTTGGGTAAGATATGTTGATAAATGGATTGACTACAGAACCAAAGACGGAACCTTTGATAAAATTTACGACCAGTGGATTTTAGGCCACGAACACCGGAAAAAAGAAAAACCATGGAGTTTTTACGACAATGTTATTAAGGCCAGGTGGCTTGCAAAAAAAGGTGATGATAAAGTAAAAAGTAACCAAAAGAAATAATTATTGAATCCCTTCAGGATTCTTCGATAACGTATCATTTTAACCACCGGTTTCACCGATGGTTATTCATGTTGAACCACTTCGTGGTTTTGTATTTTGGAAGGTGTTTTTACAACAGATTTGTTTTTGTTTAGCCAAATAACGATTAGCCCTTAACCCACATTGCAGCTATTAATTCGTAACTTTTTGATTTCAAGTAAAAACATCTTGTGAAATTTCTATAGGTACCACTACAGATTTTCATTTGTATTTGTAATATTTTGATTTACCCTCGTATTAATTTGATATACAACGTAATAGACTTACTTGTTTTTTTCATTATTAGTGAATTGAAATTCCCGAAACAATATTACAAAGAAAAAACCTATTAATTGTTCAAGTGGTAGTACTACATTTGATTTTTATAAAAAGTGAAAAATGGATATTATTGGATTAGAATTATTTATAAAAAATGAGTTTTTTGTAATTTTACAAAAAATTGGTTACCTCAAATTTCTCTCTACACGTATAATCCCGAAGGGATTTAATGTAAATAGCCCTGTACGAAGTGCGGGGAAACAGATAGTTAAAATTAATAATAACCCTGAAAGGGTTAAATAAAATAGTTAAGTTATGAGTACCTACACACAAATTCTCTATCAGATAGTTTTCTCCACAAAAAACAGGGAAAAAACAATTACTGAATCAGAACAGGAAAAGATTTACAGATATATATGGGGAATCCTAAACAATAAAAAATGTCATTTGTATCGAATCGGAGGGGTAGAAGATCATTTGCATATTATCACACATGTTCACCCTTCTGTAGCTGTTTCACAATTAATAAAAGATATTAAACTTGCCAGTTCCGATTTTATTAAAACAGAAAACATTCTTTCCGATTTCAATGGGTGGCAAGATGGCTATGGTGCTTTTACATATTCGATAACTGCAAAAGATAACCTGATTGAATATGTAAAAAATCAAAAACAGCATCATAAAAAGGTAAGTTTTAAGGATGAATACATCAGTTTATTAAACGAACACGGGGTTCAGTTTAATGAGAAATATTTATTTTGATTTATTGAACCCTTTCAGGGTTCTCTGATATTTTGCCACTCTAACCACCGGTTTTACCGATGGTTATTCATGTTGAACCACTTCGTGGTTTTGTGTTTTGGAAGATGTTTTTACAAAAGAATCTTTTTGTTTAGCCAAGTAATGATTAACCCTTAAAGCATTTATCTCCGACTATTGACAGGTAGAATCCCGAAGGGATTTAATATGAATAGCCCTGTACGAAGTGCAGGGAAACAAGTATATACAGCAAATAATAACCCTAAAGGGGTTAAACAAAAATTATTAAACCCCTTCAGGGTTCTTCTGCATTTTATCATTTTAACCACCGGTTTCACCGATGGTTATTTATGTTGAACCACTTCGTGGTTTTGTATTTTGGAAGATGTTTTTGTCGTACTAATTTTACAACAAAATCTTTTTTACCCTTCAAGCCAATTGTTAATCATCTCCTGCCCGTATTCGGTCATCATTGATTCGGGATGGAAAAACAGGCCGGTAACATCATATTGTTTGTGGGAGATGGCCATGATTAAGTTAAGCTCGTCCTTTACCAATACACTTAACTCTTCCGGCAGGACTGATTCATCAACATACCACGAATGGTAATGGCCTATATTAAAGGTTGCGGGCAGGTTTTTAAAAATATAGTGTTGTGATTTAACGGTTGCTTTGTTTTGAAATCCATGCAGCGGCCGGCTGAGTTTTTTGTGACGTCCTCCAAACAGTTCAACAATGGCCTCCTGGCCCAGACAAATTCCGAGAATGGAAGTGTTTTTGTAATTCAGTTTTAAAAATTCCATCAGCTGACCGGCTTCGGAGGCAATGCCAGGCCCCGGCGAAATCAAAACCTTGTCGTAATAAGATTTTAATGAAAGTAACCGGTCATTTTTGACAAGCTCAAACTCATGTACCCCAGCCTGTTTAACCAGCTGCACAAGGTTATAGGTAAATGAGTCGTAGTTGTCAATAATCAGAAGTTTCACTTTTCTGTTTTAGCTGCAAACTTATGGCATAACGGCTTTCCTGCAAAGCGCTGCCGGTTTTTTCTTTTGGCCTGTAGCGCTGCCACAGGCTAAAATAATCAAGACTTTCAGTCTTGCTCTTTGTAATTAACATAAAAATGTTCAGCTAAAACCGCATCAATTACAAAAGCGGAGTTCTTTTAGAAAAAACATACTTTTGCTCACTGTAAAAACAGACAATCCATGAAACAAGCGGCACAAACCATGAACAGTTTGGGAAAGGAAAAAACACCTTTTCTTTTCATCATTGATTTTGCCATGCAAAAACCGGTTGTTATCCCGCTGAGCAAGATCGACCCGAAAAAAATATTGTTTGCCATAAACGGGATTTCCAACGCTGAAAAACATAAAAGCATCACCAAAAAACTGGTTTTTAATTTTACACCGGTATCAAAACAAACCTACTGTAAGGCTTTTAAAAAAGTACAGTTTCATCTTGGCCGTGGAAACACCTTTTTGCTGAACCTAACCATGCCGGCCAAAGCGGAGTCGAATTTCTCTCTCAAGGATATATTTTACAGCAGCAACGCCCGATACAAACTGTGGATGAAAAATCAGTTGGTGGTTTTTTCGCCGGAGATTTTTGTAAAGATTGAAAAGGGGGTTATCAGCTCTTATCCCATGAAAGGAACCATGGATGCATCCGTTGCAGGTGCTGAGCAAAAACTGCTGGCCAGCAAAAAGGAGCTGGCAGAACACTACACCATTGTTGACCTGATTCGCAACGACCTCAGCATGGTGGCATATGAGGTGAATGTAACCCGTTTCAGGTATATCGACCGGCTGAAAACACACAAAGGAGAGCTGTTGCAGATGAGTTCGGAAATCAGTGGAAAACTGCCCCCCAATTATCACGAAAACATTGGCAATATCTTAATGACGTTGTTGCCGGCAGGTTCAATTTCGGGAGCACCTAAACGTAAAACCGTTGAAATCATCCGCGAAGCAGAAGGTTACGACCGAGGCTATTACACCGGAATTTTTGGTCTGTTCGATGGTACCAACCTCGATAGTGGTGTAATGATCAGATATATTGAACAATCGGACGAAGAATTGACTTATAAAAGTGGCGGTGGCATTACCGCCAACAGCATTTGCGAAGAAGAATATCAGGAATTAATTGACAAGATTTATGTACCCATTGCTTGAGACCATACGGTTCGAAAACGGGGAATTTAACAACCCTGAGTATCACTTCCGGCGGATGTACCAGTCCGTAAAAACATGTTTCGGGCAGTCGTTGAAGTTTAACCCTGAAAAGGTTTTGCGCGAGGCATTACCTGCCATGGAAAATAAACAGGGGTTATTTAAATTCAGGTTGTTGTACGGCAACAATAACTACCAGTGGGAATTTGTGCCTTATAAACTGCCCGATATTAAAACCCTGAAACCGATTGTAGCCAACAACATCGACTACCGTTG
>WGDP01000113.1 GCA_015493215.1 Bacteroidales bacterium
GTAAAAAAAGTAGAGGAGCAAAAAGCTCCCCTACACAAGATAGACTTCAGTACAAAGCTTCGACTAAAGCCTTCTTTCTGCTGATGCAAAAGTATTAAAAAAAATTTGGATTTTAACACAGTATCTTTCGGGGTTATAATTTGTTTTTTTCCTTTTCCCTGCACTTCGTACAGGGCTATTCGTGTTAAATCCCTTCGGGATTGTGCCTGCGGGGTTGGGGTTCGATTGCTCAATTGTTCGACTGTTCGACTGCTCGACTGTTCGACCCCCTAAGCTCTTTCAGATTTGTAACCCTAAGCTCTTTCAGATTTGTAATCTGAAAGAAGTTAACATGATTAATTTAAACTGATTACATCTTTTTCTTTGTCATCCGGATTGCAAATCCGGACGAGCTTGGGGAAAACCTTTCGGGTCGAAGCTGGCACGTGCGTAGGAGACCCTAAAGGTTGAGATGCTGACAGTGGTCATGTTGAGTGGCACGACGTTAGGAGCACTGTATCGAAGCATGACGGGGAAGGGAAAGTTGAAATTTTGGATGTTTGGAATTTGGAGTTTGTTTATTGAAATTTTGCGGATTCCCCTAAGCTCTTTCAGATTTGACCCCCCTAAGCTCTTTCAGATTTTAAATCTGAAAGAAGTTAATACACTCAATATAAACTATTTACATCTTTTTCTTTGTCATCCGGTAGTTATCGGAGCTTTGGGGGAAGGGTTGGGCGTCAAGCCCTCGGTATCTTACGGGTAACGGCTCCGAGGGTTTGACTAAGGTTGAAAAGATTCAAAACAGGAGAGAGTGCAGTCATCACTCGTCCCGCTCAATAACCTGATTTTTTGCAATCAGATATAGATTTTTATTAAGGTTTAAATCAAGTATCTCTACCACCACATCAACCGTTATGCCGGTATCCCATTTGGGGCCATTAACGCTTACGGCATAGTAGGTATAATCATGAGAATTATCATCATTTCGCACTTCCGGTTCCGATATCCAAATCTCACTTTTATTGATAACATGCAGTTTTACAATACTAAACCGGTCGGTAATAAGGGTGCTGTCGGTATTTACCACCCATACCAATGCCTGTAAGTTGGATCTTGTTGATGATGGTATGCCAGGAAAGAAATCCCGATACAATTCAGCCTCCAGAACAAGTTTTTGATTGTCAACAATCAGGGTATCTGAAGCATCCGAAACCAACTGTGCAGCAAGTTCGGCATTGTCAACCACATCGCCCTCAAGTTTATCTTTCCGGCAAGATGTGCTGCCGGCAACAATAACAACGGCAAGCAGAATTAAAATAAGAAGAAAATTATATTTCATTTGATTAGTATTGTAAAACACAAAGGTAGTGGTTTTTCAAGCTGCAACAAAACTATCCAAAACAGGACAAAAACAGACTCTTTAACCGGACTGGTTGCTTTCATAATTGTATATACACTACAACAAGTTAATGCCGATGTTCCTTTAATAGCTTGTCAACCATCTTTTGAAGATTGTGAACACGGATTAAAGGGTTTGTGTTTAGAACAAATAATTTAATACAAAAAGCCAAACAACCACAGTGGGATTTTATTTCCGTAGCCAAGTTCCATATTGTCGGCTGCAATATACGAATGGTGAACATCAGCAATTTGATCAAAGCTCTTTTTGCTGCCGCCAACCTCAAAAGTATATTTACCACCGATAAAAAAGTCACCCTTCTTTGAGCTTTTTACCTCAAACGATTTAAGCATCTGGTTCATAAAAAAGGTCTCCCTGACCGTCCCCTCAAAGTTTGACTTGTTGGTATTCAAAGCATACAGCAACGAGGTATTATTCAGGTATATTTTGTCAGGCTTGGTTAAATAGCCCACCGAAGAGCCTTCCCTTTTGATATTTTTAATAAGATTGGCCCTATCAAGTGCCGAGAGCAGCCTCAATAAAACATCCCTGCTCAATCCCACAGCACGACTTAACTCCGATATATTAACCTTAAACGGTACACTGTCGGCAAGCACGGCAACCAGCTGCCTCAGTTTATACGCCGTTTGATAATTGATGTTTTCGATAATGAGCAGGTCGTTTTCAATAACAACATTTATCGTGCTTACCAACCGGTCGTAATATTTGCCCCTCGACTCCTTGAAAAACGGATAAACACCCTCTCTAAGATACTCCTTAAACAGAGGAATAACGGTTATCTCTTTCGTAATCTCCGATGCAATATCCATGTGATTCGTAAGCACATCTTGTAAGGTGTAGCACTTACTATCAGCTTTTCCTGACAACTTCAGATACTCTCTGAACGAGAGTTCGTTCAGGTTATAAATGGCAGCCCTCCTGCTTAAATCACCGTCAGCCCGGTGCAACTGCAAAGCCGATGAACCCGAAAAAACAATTTTTAGATCGTCATAAAGATCGTAAAGGTTTTTAATCTCCACCGACCAGGAAGGATACCTGTGCACTTCATCTAAAAACAGCACCCTGCCTCCGTTCAGATAAAACTGCTCCGCGAAATCAAAAAGCCTGTTTTTGGTAAAATAGAAATTGTCCAGCGTTACATAAAGTGCTTTTAACGAGTTTCCGTATGCCTCTTTCAGCCTCTGTAACATTAATGTGGTTTTTCCAACACCCCGTGCACCTTTTATCCCGATAAGCCGGTCATCCCACTCTATTTCATCAATCAAATACCGCCTGAAATTCAGCAGCGTTCTGTTGACTTTAAACGTTGAATATTTAACCAGCTCTTCCATCATTGTTGTTTTTAAAATGCAAATGTACAATATTTTGTTGTCTGTTCAAAACATTTTAAGATATTTTTTGTTGTTTATAAACAACATTTTAGTTTATATTTTGTTGTTTGTATACAACATTTATGGCAAATAATGATTGCTCTATTGTTACATTGCTTGATTGTTCGATTGATTACCCGTCTGATAAATGGGTAATATGAGAGAAGATAATACACTTAATTTTAACCGGTTAGCAATCAATCAGCTTGCAAGTCCGATCAAATTTTGGAGCCGAGCTTTGAGATGGTTTTTCAAGTAGCAGTAAAACTATCCAAAACAGGATAAAACCAAACTCTTTAACCGGACTGGTTGCTTTCACAATTGTATATACACTACAACAAGTTAATGCCGATGTTCCTTTAATAGCTTGTCAACCATCATTTGAAGGTTATGA
>WGDP01000114.1 GCA_015493215.1 Bacteroidales bacterium
ATATATTAAGTGTATTAACATCTTTCAGATTACAAATCTGAAAGAGCTTAGGAGTTACAAATCTGAAAGAGCTTAGGGGAGGGATCTCCCGATAGCTATCGGGAGCATCTCAACCTTTCGGGTCTCCTACGCACGTGCCAGCTTCGACCCGAAAGGTTTTACCCGGCACTGCTAATGCTTCAATTTTAACCAACCCGCTAAGATAGCGCGCCGCCAAAACACCCCCCACAATCCTGCCGCATGAGCTTGTGTGGGCTTCGGCCTTTCAGGTTGAGGCAAATCTGAAAGAGCTTAGGGGAAGTTCAATAGTCAACCCCTCGGTATCGTTACCCGTTAAACACCGGGGGCTTGACATCCATAACGGAGAGCAAGGCTGAAAGTCTTGCTTATTTTAGCCTGTGGCAGCGCCACAGGTTAAAATAAATTGCAGATAAAAGCGCCCTGAAAGGGCAGCTTAATATTTCAAAATGAAGCTTACCCCAAGCTCGTCCGGATTTGCCCGCCCGTGCCGAACAGACACGTTCGGACGGGCAATTCGGATGACAAAGAAAGAGATGTAAATAGTTTATATTAAACATGTTAACTTCTTTCAGATTTCAAATCTGAAAGAGCTTAGGGGGTTATATTAATCATGTTAACATCTTTCAGATTTCAAATCTGAAAGAGCTTAGGGGGAGCTTAGGGTTTCAAATCTGAAAGAGCTTAGGTATAAAAAGATTTTCAATTTGTATGACTTTTATCACCTTCCAGGTAGCTACTCAAAAAACTCAATAAGCACAGCATCATTTTTTCGTAATCCCAACAATCCCGATAGGTTTGACCGGTTTAGTGCCAGCTCAAGCAAACCTGCACCGTTAAAGAGTGCCAAAGGCTCAACCTCTCTTGCATCGGAGTACAGTTTGCTGATTTTTTTGAGCTTGTTTCGTTTAAACGAAATTTCAAATTTACGCCCCTGAACCAACTTTTCAAACAACGACTCCGAAATATTGGTGATGGCATTTTCGAAATGATCCACATGGATAACCACACCTTTAATATAGTCTTTGGTATAGGAAGGGTTAAACAGCATCAACTCTTTTAATCCGCCCAATTCTTTACCCAATTCTAAAATATCGCCACCTTTGGCAAGATGTGCCGCTGCATGGGCAAACCTGTCGCGCGATGAAAACGAAAACCGTACTTTTTCGGCAACAGTTTCAAAGGGAGTGGTAAGCTCTACTATTGTATCGGCTCTGTCCCCATCTAATATTAACGAAAAAACACCATTGTCAGCACCAATAAAGTAGTGGCCCTTATACATTAAAGCCACATGCGATTGCACCGTGGTTGAGGTGGCAAAATCCTCAGTGTCAACCCCGATAATATGAACCGAACCCTTTGGAAAGGTTGCAAAAGCATTTTTTATCACATAGGCGGCATGTGCAGTATCAAAAGGGGTGATGTTATGCGATATGTCAACAACCCTGACATTGGACATCAAACTGAATAGGGTTCCTTTTACCGCACCGGCATAGTAATCGTTATCGCCCCAATCGGTTGTAAGCGTTATAATTCCTGAAAAATTTTCCGATGTTAATTTCTTGTTCATAGCCAATGTCCAAAATTACTAATTTTAATGCATGAGTGCCCATATTTTTAATATTTTTGAAGGGAATAGTTTTTTTTGCAAAACCTTTGAAACAGAGCCGATGAGTGAAACCATCCTTCAAGTTGACGCCGATAGTTTAGTGGGGCTGTACGGGCCGGCTGATAAATACCTTAACCGGATTAAAGATTTTTTTCCGAAACTTAAAATAATTGTCCGTGGCGAGTTGATTAAACTCATGGGCGATGGTGAAGAGATAAAAAAGTTTGAAAAGCGGTTTGAGCTTTTGCTGGTTCATTACGAAAAGTTTGGGAAAATAACCGAAGACGTTGTAGCTCAGATTATGAATGAGGAAAGCAGCACGTCATCTACACCGGCTGTTTCTGACGAAAGTGTTTTGGTTTACGGACGACACGGAAAGCTTATTAAAGCGCAAACGCCCAATCAGAAGTTGATGGTTAAAAGCATTAACCATAACGACATGATTTTTGCCATCGGCCCTGCCGGAACGGGAAAAACCTATACCGCTGTTGCATTGGCTGTGCGCGCCCTTAAAAACAAAGAGGTCAGGCGTATTATTTTAACCCGTCCCGCCGTAGAGGCAGGGGAGAGCCTCGGCTTTTTACCCGGCGATATGAAAGATAAACTCGACCCCTACCTGCAACCGTTGTACGATGCCTTGCGCGATATGCTCCCACATCAAAAACTGCTTACCTACCTCGAAGACGAAACCATCGAAATTGCCCCGTTGGCATACATGCGTGGCCGTACGCTAGGCAATGTTTTCGCCATTCTCGATGAGGCTCAAAATGCTTCCGAAAGCCAGATAAAAATGTTTTTAACCCGAATGGGGAAGGCTTCTAAGTTTATCATTACCGGCGATGTAACACAAATCGATTTGCCTCGTCACAAAACCTCAGGACTGCTTAAAGCTCAGGAAATTTTAAAAGGAATAAAGGGCATCGACTTTATCCATCTTAACCAAAAAGATATCATCCGCCATAAGCTGGTAACACGCATTGTGGATGCGTACGAAAAACATAGCAGTTAAGAAAGGTTTGTGTATTGTGATAATTAGTAATATCTTTGTGATGCATCATAAAACAAAAAAGTCATGATAGACTCACTTATTATAAAAAATTATAAAAGCCTTAAAAGTGTCAGGTTCGATTTGCAAAAGATTAATCTTTTTATCGGTCCCAATAATTCGGGAAAATCAAATGTTTTGGATGGGTTGGCTTTTGTATTTAATAAGCTTCTATTTGGTTTTAAGGGTGATTTATTTAAAACCTTTCGACGTTATTACTATGGCTTTGCCGATGAAAATACTAATGTTTTTACCGAACCCATATCCTTTACCTTTATAAAAAAAGGAAAGAACCGGTTTGAGTATTACATAATCGAATTTTGGGGTATGAATAGAAGTAAGAAACAAATTACACGAGAATTGCTTGGTGTAACCAACAAATTACTCCCCGAAGATTTTGCAATTCATAAATGGAAAGAGCAGGCAGGTCAGTTTGTTAATTTTGAGATACAAGCTTTAAATAACAACTTGATTTTGGGTGATTTAATACCTGATGTAAAAGCCGATTATAAGAATGTAAGATTATCGTTTATTAAAAATGAAGAACCTAATATTGAAGTTTTTTCAGAATCCAACGAAGCTAATCCTCTGTTTTTAAATTTAAAACCTCTCATGCCTTTGGCAGAAGAGTTAGAGAGTGTTTTTAATAAAATTCAAATTTTTAATCCCGATCCAAACCAGATAAAGAAAGAAAAGCCTTTAACCTCTGACAACTTTGTTTTACCTGATGCCTCAAACCTTGTTTCGTTTTTAGATAGCATGAGAGATGAGTTTCCTGATGTTTTCGAGAAAATTAAAAAGGACTTTACAGTTTGCCTGCCGGAAATTAAAGACATTCGATTTAAAAAAATTGTAACTGAGGAGCAAACATCAAAAAAAATCGGATTTGCCGATAAACAAGGCCATGTGTTTTGGGCAGATGAGGTTTCTGAAGGAACACTTTATTTTTTGGCTTTACTTGCTATTATACATCAACCATCGCCTCCTGAATTATTGCTAATTGAGGAACCGGAAAAAGGTATTCATCCTCGCAGATTACACGAAATAATGCATTTTATTTTTCAGTTAATCGATAAAAAAAATATACAAATAATTTTAACTTCACACAGCCCTCAAATTGTTAATGAATTTGAGGATATTCCCGAATCGATTTTTGTTTTCGATTTTGATGAGGGGCAAACAAAAGTTACCAATTTGTTAACCGGTATTATTGAACCCTCTGATAAAAAATCGCAAGAAACCAAGCTGCCCAAAATAAACTTTACTGATACGTTAGGGGAAAACTGGATTTATGGCTTTTTAGGAGGAGTTCCAAAATGAGTACTTTGAAGTACAGTGTGTTGTGTGAAGATAAAGCACATTATAGTTTTATTAAAAATTTTCTCGAAATTTTTGCTGAAAAAAATAAATTTCACTTTTCTTTTAATGAATCTTTTTTCAATAGGTTTAAAGCTTCAAATTCCAAAGAAGTTTTAAAAAAATATGTTAGCGCTTCTGTATTCGCTTTTAGGGATTATAATCTTGATTTTTTGGTTATAGGCATTGATTATGATGACAGAAACCGAAAAGAATTTTATAGCGAAATTGGAAAACTTTATGAAAGATTGGATAAAAAATTATCAGATAAAAGCATAATTATGTTTCCTGTGCAAGCCATTGAACATTGGTTGTTGTACATTTCGTATTACATTAATCATCCTAAATCAACTAAAAATATCTCTTTTGAGCAAATACCAAGGAGGGATGCGAAGCGTAGAATTTATAGTGAAAAATATGCTCCGGATACCTCAGCTATTGTAACAAAACTTGTTCGTCAAATGGATATCAATCGTTTGAAAAATAATTCAGAAAGTTTTAACAAATTTTACACGGATATTACAAATAAATTAATGCCATAAAAAATGACAGAAGCCATCACCCGCACCGATTTTGTTTTTCCAAAACAAAAAAATGTTTATCACGGCAAGGTACGTGACGTTTACAACATTAACAACCAATATTTAGTAATGGTAGCCAGCGACCGTATTTCGGCCTTTGACGTGGTGCTGCCACGGGGCATCCCTTATAAAGGTCAGGTACTAAATCAGATAGCTTCTAAGTTTTTGGATGCCACGGCCGATATTGTTCCCAACTGGAAACTGGCAACGCCCGATCCCATGGTTACCGTCGGCCATTACTGCAAACCGTTTCCGGTAGAAATGATCATCAGAGGTTACCTTACAGGTAG
>WGDP01000115.1 GCA_015493215.1 Bacteroidales bacterium
CCGGACGAGCTTGGGGGAGTTCCTGGGGAATGCAATACCAAACCACGAAGTGGTTTAACATGAATAACCATCGGTGAAACCGGTGGTATGATGACAATGCATCAAAAGAACCCTGAAGGGGTTCAATAAATTTTGTTCAACCCCTTCAGGGTTATTATTTGTTTTTTCCCTTTTCCCTGCACTTCGTACAGGGCTATTTGTGTTAAATCCCTTCAGAATTATGCCTGCCGTTTACCCGCCTTTGGAGGGCAGACCCACCCCTGCCTGACTAAGTCAGGCGGGCGCGCCGAAAAGGCACGTTCGGACGGGCTTGGGGTAAGCTTCATTCTGAAATCTTAAGCTGCCCTTTCAGGGCGCTTTTATCTGCAATTTATTTTAACCTGTGGCGCTGCCACAGGCTAAAATAAGCAAGACTTTCAGCCTTGCTCTCCGTTATGGATGTCAAGCCCTCAGTGTTTAACGGGTAACGATACCGAGGGGTTGACTATTGAACTTAAGATTTAAATAACGCAACTATAATCTATTTTGCCTATAAAAGACCTCAAGGCTGCTTTACCGCTTCAATTCTTTTTATGCCCTGTTTTGCTTTGTCTTTAATGCTGGTTTCGTACTCGTCAAAGTCAAGATTGCGGCAAATGCGGTAATACTTTAATGCCATTGGGTAATTTTTTTCCATCTCAAACATATTGCCAAGTTGCAAGGCTGCATTACCGGCAAAATAGCGTTTTGAATTTTTTCCGTACGCAATGGTTTTAACATAATAATTTTCGGCTGCTTTATAATGATTGCTTTTTTGCTCAATTCTGCCAAGCCGGTACCATCTTTCCAGCTTTTCGTCGCCGGAATAGCCTGTTGTGTCGGCAGATGTAAGCAGCAAACGTGCCTGCCGGTTATAGCCACCGTCGAACAGTAATCTGGCTTTTATAAGGGTGATGTTGGGAACGGTTCCCGAACGGGCTTCCTTCTCAGCCTCTTTGTCGGCATCAACATCTGTTTCGCCCTGCTCCAACACCTTCGACATCATTACAAAATAACCGGTGGTATCTCCCTGCAACAGATAGCTCCATCCTGCCTGCCGCCGGGCATCTTTAACAAAATTAACGCCCGGAAAGTGATCGGCATAATAAATAAAATCGCTTTTAGCACCCGTATCCAGCTTGCGCAGCCGATAGGTCCCTTTTAAATAATGAAGATAGTAAAAGGGATAATAGTCCTTCCACATCAGTGCCGAATCGAGTAGTTGTAAAGCCCGGTCGTTATTGCCCGAACGTGCATACATGTTGACTTGTAGAAAGGTGAGCATCAGGTTGCCTTGGGCATAGGGGGTGAGCTGCGTTAACAAATCCTGCTTTTTAACACTGTCCAATCCCAAATTCATTTCTATAAACCCGAGATAAAAAAGGACTTCCGGTTTCAGGTATTGCAAATTGCTGTTAGAATCTGTTTCGGCAAGCATGCTGTAAAGCTCCTGCTCGCCCTGCGGCACGGTTCCTTCCATTGAAATAAGCGACAGTATCCATTGATACTGATCGGGCACCATGCCGATAATAATATGCAGCACACCCAGTGTTATCAGCTGCGGCTTAAACTGTGGAAACACCTCGCGGTTTTCAACAACTAACAGGTAGCTGCGTCTGATGCCCAACGCCGAGCTAAGGTAATCGTGAAACTTAAGTTTTGCAATGGCCCATTGCAGGTTGATATTGGCTTGTAAATACTTTTTGTACGGGCTGCTGTCGGGTAGGTTATCAAGCAGTTCCAGCCGCTCATCCTCCCTGTTTGAAATTTTATCGTACCACGCTTCGTTTTCATCCATAAAAAGTTTTAAAAAGTCGATGGAGTTTTCGAGGTAAACTGTGTAGAGGTTATTTGGGTTTTTAATCTTCTCTTTGTCAATGAGTTTGTGGGCATCGTTAAACTGTAATGCGATGATTTTGTTATAAGCCTGTTTGCAATTATCATTTATGGTTACCGTTTGGGCACTGGTTGCCGATACAGCAAAAAATACAAAAAGAATATTTAATAAAACCGGTTTCAAAATTGCTATGGTTTATTTAATTGATGTTAAACTATTCAATGGCAATAACATGAATTCCTTTCAAAAATAAACAAAAAAAGGAGCACCCGTTAAGATACTCCTTTTACTATCATGTTTTGCCTTTGTTACTGATTGGCTACCTTTTCGGCAATATCACTATCGACAAGGATGCGGCCGCAATATTCGCAAACAATAATTTTTTTGTGCAATTTAATGTCAAGCTGATGCTGAGGCGGAATTTTGTTAAAGCAACCACCACAGGCATCGCGTTCAATTTGAACAACGGCCAGTCCGTTAAGGGCATTTTTACGAATGCGCTTGTAGGCGGTAAGCAAACGGTCTTCGATGAACTTTTCGTTTGATTCCGATTTTTTTTGCAGTGCCAGTTCATCTTTTTTGGTCTCTTCAACAATGCCGTCAAGCTCATCTTTTTTGGCTTCCAAATCCTGCTTGCGCTCGTCAAGTTTAGCCTGAGCCTGTTCGGCTTCGGCTTTTAAAAGCTCAATTTTATATTTCGCCTCTTTAATTCTTTTTTCCGAAAGCTCAATTTCAAGTTTTTGAAATTCAACCTCTTTTGACAAAGCATCGTACTCACGGTTGTTGCGGACATTCATCAGCTGCTCTTCATATTTTTTTATGAGGGCATTGCTGTTTTTAATAGCCGTTTCTTTATCGGTAATGGCATCGTTAAGAACTTCTATTTCGTTGTTAAATTTAGTAATCCGTGTTTCCAGGCCTTCAATTTCATCTTCGAGATCCTGTACTTCCAACGGAAGTTCGCCACGAATAATCCTGATTTTGTCTATTTGCGAGTCAATTTGCTGCAAAGAATAAAGAGCAACGAGTTTTTGCTCAACACTAACATCTTTTTCTTCGCCGGCTTTTGCTTTTTTACTTGTCATATTAAATTTATTTTCAGTTTGTTACAAAAACGTTACCGGATTGGTGACGGTTTCTGAAATTTGGAGTGCAAAATTAGTAAATTTTTCGGTAATAATTTCATACAAAAGTTCTTTTGTGAATTGTTCTGTTTCATAATGGCCGGCATCCACAATGGTCATCTCATGTAAATGTTCAAAAAAATCATGATATTTTATATCGGCACTTATAAACAAATCGGCGCCTGCCCTGTATGCCTGATGGATTAAGAAGCTGCCCGAGCCTCCGCAAAAGGCTACTTTTTTTACCGGCCTGTCGATGGGACGATTAAATTTAATGGCCTGTGCCTTTAACGATTTTTTTATTTTTTTAAGATAGTCGGCAACGGGCATTGGCTCGGTAAGTTCGCCAATCATGCCCGCACCTGTCAGAGGTGTAATATTATCAAGGGCATACACATCGTAAGCAACCTCCTCGTAAGGATGGGCACTTAACATTGCCTTAATAACAGCACTAAGCTTAAAAGCAGGCACCACAGTTTCTACTTTGACCTCTTTTTCAACATGTATTTTACCCACTGCTCCCACAAACGGATTTGCTCCTTTACCGGCTCTGAAAGTTCCTTCGCCCATGGTATTGTAGCTACACTTGTCGTAGTTTCCAATATGGCCTGCCCCCGCCTCAAACATTTTATCCCTTACCGCTTCGGCGTGTTGTTCGGGACAAAAAACCACTACTTTTTTTAATTCGGAACCACCGGGTTGAAGAATATGCAAATTGGTGAGAAAAAGTTTTTCTGCCAGCCTGGCGTTAACCCCGTGCGCCATATTATCAAGATTGGTATGAATGGCATAAATGGCAAGGTCGTTTTTAATGGCTTTTTCCACAAGCCTTTCGGTGAGGCTGCTGCCGGTAAGCCTTTTTAAACCTTTAAAAATCAACGGGTGATGGGCAATAATCAACTTGTGGTTGTTGGCAATGGCCTCATCCAACACCTCATCGGTTACATCAAGGGTTATCAGGGCACTACTAATTTCCCGTTGGGGATTTCCAATTAATAAACCCGCATTATCATACGACTCCTGCACCGAAAGCGGTGCAAATTCTTCCAAAAAGGAAGTAAGCTCTTTTAGTATCATTTTCTTTTTTGCGATAAAAATAATTGTTTTTTCAGCTTTAGTTAACATATCCTTGTTATTTTTACCCTATGAATTATTTCCGGTATCTTTTATATCCGTTTGCCATACTTTATGGTTTAGTCATTTTAGTTCGTCATTGGATGTTTGATGTGGGAATCCTTCCTTCAAAAAGTTACCCTATTCCTGTTATTGGTGTGGGAAATATTACGGTTGGCGGTACCGGAAAAACACCCATGGTGGAATATTTAATAAGATTGCTTTCCGACCAATACAAAATAGCCACACTCAGCCGCGGTTATGGCCGCAAAACAAAGGGATACCTGGTGGCCAATCAGTATTGCGGGTCGAAAGAAATTGGCGACGAGCCGCTGATGTACTATAAAAAATTTAAAAACAGCATTACGGTTGCCGTAGATGAAAACAGAAGAGAAGGCATTGAAAGCCTGATGCAGGATAAACCCGATTTGGAAGTTGTGGTGCTGGATGATTCGTTTCAACATCGCTATGTTAAGCCGGGATTAAATATTTTGTTAACCGATTATTACAACCTCTATCCAACCGATCACCTGTTGCCGGTTGGCAGGTTGCGCGACCTGAAACGGGCAGCTGCCAGGGCCGATATCATCATGGTTACCAAAACCGATAAGGTGATGTCGCCCATTTTAAGCCGGGGAATTGAGCGGATGCTGAAGCTAAAACCTCATCAGCAACTGTTTTATTCCTATTTAAAATATGGCAACCTGCTTCCCGCTCCCGGGTTGGATATGCCTGAAATTAAAAATAAATTCCCATCGGTTATCATTCTGTTTACAGGAATAGCAAACCCGTGGCCTTTACAGGATTATCTTGTTTCAAGGTGCCGAGACCTGATTAATTTGGATTTTCCCGATCACCATGAATTTAAAAAAAGAGATATCGATACCATTGTTAAAACTTTTGAAGAACAGTTTACCCGAAATAAAATATTGCTTACTACCGAAAAAGATATGATGCGGTTGATAAAATCTCCGTATTTTAGCCGCTTTAAAAATTTACCCTTGTATTATATACCCATTGAGGTAAAAATTCATAAACCGGGTAATAAAATGTTTGACAAGAAAATATTAGATTATGTTAGAGAAAATAAGAGAATCCGTTGATTTTATCAAAGGAAAAATTGAGTCAACTCCAAAGGTTGGTATTATTTTAGGTTCCGGGCTGGGTGGCCTTGTTGAAGACATTGACACCGAAGTGGCAATACCTTACCGCGACATTCCCAACTTTCCCGTTTCCACGGTATCGGGTCACAAAGGCCAGCTTTTGTTTGGCAAATTAAACGGCGTTGATGTGGTTGCCATGGAAGGCCGTTTTCACTATTATGAGGGTTATACCATGCAGCAGGTTACCTTTCCCGTGCGGGTTTTAAAGCTCCTTGGCATAAGCAGTTTGTTTGTTTCAAACGCCAGCGGTGGCGTAAACCCCGATTTTGAAATTGGCGACATCATGTTTATTACCGACCACATCAATTTAATGCCCAATCCGCTTATCGGCCCCAATATGGCTGACCTTGGTCCGCGCTTTCCCGACATGAGCGAAGCTTACAGTAAAGATTTGCTTAGCAAAGCAAAACGGATTGCAAGGCATCTTGGTATCCGATACCAAACCGGTGTTTACACAGCACTTACAGGCCCTACTTACGAAACCCCTCACGAATATTTTTATGTACATAAAATAGGGGGCGATGCAGTTGGTATGTCAACTGTTCCCGAAGTTATTGTAGCCCGTCACATGGGGTTGCCGGTATTTGCCGTTTCGGTAATATCCGACCTTGGCGTTGAAGGTAAAATTGTTGAAGTGTCGCATCAGGAGGTGCTGGATGCCGCCGAACAGGCTGCCGGAAGAATTAAACAGATTGTTACGCATCTTGTAAAAGAAGTTTAACTTTTATACTTCCAAATAAATACTAACTACTAAAAATTACTCGCTTTTTGGAATCAAAAAAAATATACTTTGCCTCCGACTTTCATCTCGGTATTCCCGACCACGCCAGCAGCTTGATCAGAGAAAAAAAGCTGGTGCGCTGGCTTGAAGATATTGAAAAAGATGCTGCCGAAATTTATTTAATGGGCGACATCTTCGATTTTTGGTTCGAGTACAAACAGGTGGTTCCAAAAGGATATGTCAGGTTACTGGGAAAATTGGCCGAACTTACCGACAGTGGCATCCCTGTGCATATTTTCAGGGGTAACCACGATGTATGGGCATTCGATTATTTAAATAAGGAGGTGGGCCTTACCATTCATCGGGATCCGGAAGTTACCATACTTCAGGGTAAAAATGTGTTTTTGGCGCATGGCGACGGGTTGGGACCGGGCGACAACTGGTATAAAATTTTAAAAAGTGTGTTTGCGTTTAAGCCTAACCAGTTTTTATTCAAATGGCTGCATCCAGACATAGGCACGGCTTTGGGGCTTTTCTTTTCGCACCGAAGCCGGCTGGCTGCCGTAACCCGGCAAAAGGTTAAAAACAAAGAAATTCCTTTGGAAGATGAAATGCTTTACCGGTATGCCATGCGCAAACTGGATTTAATGCCCGATATTGATTATTTTATTTTTGGACACCGCCATATTCCCACACAGGCTCCGCTAAAAAACAACGCCTCATTAATTATTCTCGGCGACTGGCTCACCCATTTTACCTATGGTGTGCTTAGCAATGGCGACTTCTCAATAAAAGTGGTTGAAGGGGAATAGTTAGCTTTTTTACTTTTCAATTTTTTCAAAAGGTAAATCCATAATATCAAAGAGCGCAGTCTAAAAAGGTAGATTTTTGTCAAAATCAAGGCGGAAGAAATTTTTGACCCGGAGTTAACCTGTTGTTAATGAGGAGTCAAAAATTTCTGACAACGCAGAGTTTGGCAACAAAGAACCTTTTTAGACCAGACTCATCAAACTTTTCCCACCCCTTAAAATCATAATGCCACCACTCCGAAGGGTAAACCGAAAAGCCATTTTTTGCTCTTTTTTTACTTATTGCTGCCATTCATGTTAATTGTATTTTGTTATGAGCAGTAAATTCAATATTTTTGGTCTTCAATAAAAAAAAACTTTTGCCATGGAAGAGTTAAGTACAAGATTTATTAAAACTGTTTTGGTGTTAATTGCAGTGGGGATTTGGGTGTTAATTTTTCAAAATGCCGGGTTAATTCCTTCAGCAAAAAAACAGGTTGTGGTTGCTGACTCGGCACTTCGAGTTACCGGCGAAGTGGATGTTGCCAATACCGTTTTTATTAAAGGTGCTGTTGATGCAAACATTGAGAGTATAAACGGGTATTCAAAGTTTTATAAAGATCCGCGTACGGGAGAGTATTATGTAATTCCAATG
The DNA here is from genome assembly GCA_015493215.1 of Bacteroidales bacterium. GTDB lineage: Bacteria > Bacteroidota > Bacteroidia > Bacteroidales > F082 > B16-G9. Next base: position 7,420 of record WGDP01000115.1, read on the forward strand.
ACTGACCCGTATGAATAGCTATGAATTTTGTCAAACGGGGTTTTCACCTTCTAATGAATTAAAACTTGCTTAAAAAAAATCATATTAAGAAGTTTTTCCTTTTACTATTGGTTATTCCTGTGGTTACTTTAGCCGGCTCGTTGCAGGATACCACAACCGATTCATCATCATTGTTTAAAGCAAAACGATTATTTGAACAGGCCGATTCGTTAAAAAAATCAGACCCTCAACAAGCGCTGGTATTTAATCGCGAGGCTTTATCGTATGCACATTATGTGAAGTCATCCGAATTACTTGCCAACATAAATCGATTGATGGGTGAACTTTATATTACCGAAAACAACCTGCAACCGGCCATTAACTATTTTTTAATAAGCGAAAAACTTTACAAAGAATTTGGTGATAAAAAAGAGCTGGCTACAGTTTACGGCCATTTGGGACGAATGTATTACAACAATAATTTTGAACTGGACAAAGCGCTGTCGTACTACAATAAAATGATGGATATTGCCATGGAAATCAACGATAAGCAACTGATGGCGGCCTCATACGACAACCTTGGCAGTCTGTTTTTAAGCCTTCACGATAAAGAGAAAGCATACGGATATTATCACCAGCTACTTTTAATAAGCGAAGAAATAAACGACCAAACCGGGATTGGAAAAGCACTTAACAACATTGGCGAAATTGAACGTCACAGAGGCGATTACGAAAAGGCTTTTGATTATTACAAACAAAGTCTGGCCATCCATCGTGAGCTTCATGATATCAGGAAGATGGCCATTAATATGGAAAACATTGGCATGACTTATTATACTATGAACAAGCCCAACAAAGCCTTAAGTTACTACCAGCAAAGTTTAAAAAATTATCGAAAAGCCAACGATAAGGAAAATATTTCCAGTGTACTGATACTCATGGGCAGGAATGCCATTAAACTAAAACAGTATCAAAAAGCAATTGAGTACTTCGACAAAGCCAAAACCATTGCTGCAAAAAATAATTACCACCGATATTATATGAGAGCCTTAAAGGGGCTTAGCAAGGCTTACGAAAAAAAACAAAATCCGGCTAAAGCGCTCGATTATTTTAAACAGTTTGAAGTTTACAAAGATTCTATTTTTAAAATAAACGAAAGAAACAATATTGCAGCCATTAAAACACAGCTGCTTACCGAACTGGACAATACACAGTACAAGCTGCAGAAGTACGAAATAGATATGCTCATCAAAGATAAAAAGATTTACCGTCTGAAAATGAACATTCTTATAGCAGTACTGATTATCATATTTTTAAGTGGTGTGTTGTTAACCGTACGGTATAAAATAATTGTAAAAAAACAAAATCAGCTTCGTGAAAAAGATGCGGAATTGCACCATGCCCAACAGGAGCTGCTTAAATCGGAGCTAAACAGTAAGGACAACGATTTGATGAGTTTTGCACTTCATATTGTGCAAAAAAACAAACTTTTAAAAGAGTTGGGAACCAATCTTAAAGAGCTGTCGAAAAACAGCGATCCCGATACCAACAAAAAATTAAGGGAGATGAGCCTTTATATTAAACAGATGTTACAAATTCAGGAAGACATCGACCTGTTTGACCAAAAGGTAAGCCAAACCTACGACGGGTTTTTTCATAAAATAAAGGAACACTTTCCCAACCTGACAAAAAATGAAGAGCGTTTATGTGCCTTGTTAAAACTCAAACTCAGCTCAAAAGAAATTGCCTCAATAAACAACACTTCCATAAAAGCGGTGGAGATGAGCCGCTATCGTTTGCGTAAAAAATGCGGAATTGATAACAACACCAATTTAGCCGATTATATAAGTTGCTTATAGGAATTTGTAGAGTTAGTAATTATTAAAAATATTGGTAAACAATAGGATAGTGTTTTTGATGTAGTGGTAAAGTATTTGCCTTGTAGAAGTAAAAAAAACCATGTAGTATTATTGTAGAAGTGAGAAAATCACACCTGTAATAATATAATGATACATTTGTTGGCGAATGTATTTAGCATTCAGGTTTGATATTAATACAAGGCAATTATGGAAAACAAATTACTTGGTCAGAAAGAAATCATTCGCCAATGTCTTAACAACAACCGTCAGGCACAATTTAAATTATACGAAAAATATTCGCCGGCCATGTTTGGTGTGTGTTTAAGGTATGCAAAAAACTCGACGGATGCCGAAGATATTTTACAGGAAGGATTTATTAAAGTTTTCAGGTATTTAAAAGATTTTTCAGGCAGAGGTTCATTTGAAGGGTGGCTTCGGAAAATAATGGTTAACTCGGCACTCAATTTTTACAAACGAAAAAATTTGATTGCAAAAGGGGTAAATCCTGAACATGTGCAGCATTATGTTACCAACGAGAACGACGTTAGCGCCCTTGCAAAAATGAACCATGAAGAATTATTGAACATTATCAAAGATTTACCGGATGGTTACCGGACGGTTTTTAATTTGAATGTTATCGAAGGTTATTCGCACAAAGAGATAGGTACTCTAATGGATATTTCGGTAAACACTTCAAAATCTCAATTGTCAAGGGCACGAAGGTCGTTAAAACGGATGGTTTCCGAACTTTTCGATTCTGAAGATTTAAGAATATCAATGGTTGCTCAATCAGCAGGGTAATAGGGTTAATTAATTATTGTTACCCGCCAGTCACCCGGCTCCGAGATAGTAAACTCAAACCGCACATAAATTTTTGCCGTATGTAATTTATTAAAGGTATAATAATTTACCTTCATGGTTACCGGAAAATTAACAAACTCATAGCCAAACGAATATCCCAAATTGGTTTTTGTACCGCTGGAGCTGTAAACTATTAAATCATTAATATCAGTATTTCTCGATCCGTTTTGAAACACATCAATTAATACCCTGTTTCGTAGGCCTCCCGTTTTAACAAACGTGTAACGATCTACACTGGAGCTATGTATTACTTTTGGTTTAGGCGGAACAGGCCCAAGATACTTGTCATCTTCCCACAATCCATTTAATATAGAATCACCTTTGCTCAAATGTAAAGTCAATACCCCTGTTCCCGACCGCTTACCCATTACCCACTCGCCAACATAGCTGTCGCCATTGGCCCACACATAGGTTCCTTTTCCATCAGGATAACCGGCTTTAAAGTGGCCTGTATAAGTATCTACCCCTTCCGCTTTACCCTTTCCTTTTGCAAGGCCATTTTTGCACTTTCCATGATATTGTTCACTGATCTCTTTTACTAAAACTTTGCATTTTTTTTGAGCCAATACCGGTAAACTCAACAAAGCGAGTAAACTTAAGACCAGTCCTGCAAGTGATAATTTTTTTAACATTTTTAATTATTTAGAATTTATGCGGCACAACAGGTCAAAATTACAAAAAAAGCGTGAGGATTTGTCAATTCAACTCATAAATACAAACATATTGCCTAATGATATGACTTACTTGCAACTTAAATACAAGTAGGCCTGTCAGGTTGTAAATTGTGGATTATTTTTAAGTCTAATTTCAAATTTCAAATAGTAAAACGATGAAACATTTTTATTTTTTTATTTCCATGTTGTTTTTGGCAACATTTGCAAATGCCCAAACTTATGTGTCGGAAGACTTTACTTCCAACACTTTTCCTCCGACAGGATGGAGTTTTGATGCCCATGGCGCTAACTGGTCCAAGTCCGATTCCAGAAACGCACAGGGTGCTGATTTGGGTGAAGCAAATCTGCATTGGAGTCCTCAGTTTAATGGTTATACCAGATTTATTTCACCTGTGGTTGACTTAACCGGAGTAACTGACCTTTCCATTGAGTTTAATCACATGCTTGATTTTTACGGCGGCTCTACCGAACACATTGGAGTGGCTACCCGTTCAGGTGGTGGCGACTGGAATGTTGTTTGGGAAGTGCCCGGAGCAACCATTCCGGCCGAACATAAAATTTTAGCCATTACAACACCCGATGTGGGTGCCTCCGATTTTCAGTTTTGCCTCTATTTTAACGGCAGTTCATACAATATTAACGACTGGTACATTGATGATATTCGCCTGTTTACCCCGTTTGACCACGATGCATCAACTACCGAAGTTTTAGGCGACACCTATTTTCAGCCTTACAGCAATTATACCCCCCAGGCAACAGTATATAATGCCGGCTTAAATACCGAAACATTTGATGTGGCATGTTCGATTACCAATCCCGCAGGCGACATTGTTTTTGCCGATACAACATCAGTTGTTAACCTGGCTAAAGCTACTTATCAGGATGTTACTTTCGGCTCTTTTCAGCTTGCCACTCCTGATATTTATTACGAAATTACCATTACTACCCTTCTAAATGGCGATATGGATGCGTCAAACGACACAAAATCAAAATATATTTACACCTACACACACGACCGCGATATGGTACTGCTGGAAATAGGTACCGGAACCGGATGCCCTTATTGCCCGGGAGCAGCCATGGGTGCCGACGACCTTATTGCCAATGGTAAACCCGTAGCGGCTATCGAATACCACAGTTATAATGCCAGCGACCCGTTTAACACACCCGAAGCCGCTGCACGCACAGGCTATTATGGTATTACAGGATATCCTACTGCCGTTTTCGATGGACTAAAATCGTATGTTGGCGGTAGCAATACCCAGTCGCTCTATTCGGCTTACCTTCCGCTTGTTGAAGAAAGAGAAGCCGTTAAAGTAGGTGTTGGAATCATGTTTACCACCACTGCCACAAGCCGCGGTTACCATGTTGATGTTACCGTAATGAAATACGCACCTGTTATGGGAACCAATTTTGTGCTTCAATTTGTTGTTACCGAGTCAGATATTGCCTACAGCTGGCAGGGACAGACAAAACTCGATTTTGTAGAACGTTTAATGCTGCCCGACGAATCAGGTACACCTATTGACATTGCCAACAACAATACCATTGAGTTAGGTTATGATTTTGATATTGGCGATGACTGGAATCCTGATAATCTTGAAGTAGTTGCATTTGTTCAAAATCTTGATACAAAAGAGATAATGAATGGACATAAAGAGATGTTACAATATGTTGGTATTGGCGAAAACAACGCATCCGAAATTAGTTTGTCGGTGTATCCAAATCCGGTAAAAGAATCGGCTGCCGTATCGTTTACCTTAAAAGAAGATGCACAAACAACAATCAGTATCTATAATTTGCAAGGCCAAAAAGTGTCAACGTTGATTGACAAAAATCTTTCCGCCGGAGAACATCAAATAACATGGACGCCGGAAAGCGCATTGCCAAATGGAATTTACCTGATGAAAATGAACATCGGAGGTGACCTGTTTACGAAAAAATTAGCTATTCAGCGCTAAGTTTTATAAAATATTTAAAAAAGTCGGGTTAATTTGATTTTAGCCCGGCTTTTTTTATTATTATTGTGCGGCCATAAAATGAAGTGAAATGGCATTTAGTTAATCTTTAAAATTTATATCAATGCAAAACGATTCGGGTGTAGTAACAGGTTCGGTACAAAAGGAAAATTATCTGATTCCCATAATCATCATCGGTGTTTTGTTTTTTATTTTCGGGTTCGTAACCTGGCTCAATGCCACTTTAATACCCTTTTTGAAAACTGCCTGTGAGCTAACCTCTTTTGAATCGTATCTTGTAACTTTTGCTTTTTACATTTCCTATTTTGTAATGGCGCTTCCATCGTCGATGGTTTTAAAGAAAACAGGGTTTAAAAACGGCATGGCGTTGGGACTGCTTATCATGGCCATTGGTGCATTAATTTTTATACCTGCTGCCAACACACGTACCTACACATGGTTTTTATTGGGGCTGTTTGTGCAGGGAACCGGACTTGCCATTTTACAAACGGCATCAAATCCGTACGTAACTATTTTGGGACCCATCGAAAGTGCTGCCAAACGTATCAGCATTATGGGAGTTGCCAATAAATTTGCCGGCATTTTAAGCCCCATTATTTTAGGCTCAATTGTGCTTACCGGTATCGACAAAATAGAAAAGCAATTGGATGGCATTACCGATGCTGCTCAGCGCACCGGAATTCTTGATACTCTTGCTTCGAAAGTAATTCTACCCTATGCTGTTATGGCCGTTGTGCTGGTAATAATGGCTGTGGCTGTTAAATATTCATCGTTGCCTGAGGTTGAGGCCGAAGAGGAGGAGCTTACAGATGAACAACCTACTCACAAAAGTATTTTTTCATTTCCCTATTTTTGGCTCGGTGTTTTAACCCTTTTCTTTTATCTCGGCGCCGAGGTTGTGGCGGTTGACACCCTTATAAATTATGGTAAATCGCTTGGCTTTAGCATCGATGAGGCTAAATTCTTTTCCTCTTTCACGCTAATTGCCATGATTGTAGGTTATTTTTTCGGTATAATTGCCATTCCCAAATATATTTCGCAACAAAAGGCGCTTAAATATTTTGCCCTGTTAGGTACCATTTTTACTTTGGTGGCTGTAACTACCACCGGCTTTACATCAGTGCTGTTTATTGCTGCTCTGGGCTTTGCCAATTCAATTATGTGGCCGGCTATCTGGCCGCTTTCTGTTGACGGATTGGGAAAATATCTAAAGCTCGGCTCCGCCTTTATGATTATGGCCATTGCCGGAGGAGCAACCATTCCGCTATTGTATGGGTACCTTTCGGGAATATCTTCCATTGGCAGCACTTTAGCCTATTCAATATTGATTCCCTGTTATTTAATTATATTCTATTTCGCTACCTGGGGTTACAAAGTGGGCAGAAAAAATGTAGTGAATTAACAAATTGCCAAAACAGCTATTCTGTTTTTACGGGTTTGACTACTTTTACCACAAATTAAAAACTCATGGCCAAACCTAAAACCGTTTATTATTGCAGCAACTGTGGCAACCAGTCGAGCAAATGGCTGGGAAAATGCCCTGCCTGCGGCGAGTGGAACACCTTTGTGGAAGAGGTGATAGTTAAAAAAGACAGCCGTAAATCGGGTATTTCCGCCAAACAAACACAAGCCAAGCCCACGCCGGTTCATAAAATTGAAACAGATGAAGAGATACGAATAGATACCCGTAATGGCGAACTGAACCGTGTACTTGGTGGCGGGCTGGTTCCCGGATCGGTGGTTTTGGTGGGTGGCGAACCCGGCATTGGGAAATCGACTTTGCTGTTGCAAGTTACCATGAACCTAAAGGGGTTGCGAACGCTTTACATTTCGGGTGAAGAGAGCTACCGCCAAATTAAGATGCGTGCCGACAGGCTTAAGCTGGAAAACAAAGAGGTGTACATTCTCAACGAAACTTTTACAGGTAATATTTTTGCTCAAATTGAAGCGGTAGAGCCTAACCTCATCATCATCGATTCCATTCAAACCTTATACACCGATAGCATCGATTCCTCTCCCGGCAGCATTTCACAAATTCGTGAAACGGCGGGCGAGCTGCAACGGTATGCCAAAACATCCAATATTCCCGTAATTCTTATAGGCCACATTACCAAGGAGGGTAACCTTGCCGGCCCAAAGGTGCTGGAGCACATGGTTGATACGGTGTTGCAGTTTGAAGGCGACCGCCATTACGGTTTTCGTATTCTGCGTTCGGTAAAAAACCGGTTTGGTTCTACGTCGGAGCTTGGAATATTTGAAATGCAGGCAGGTGGCTTGCGCGAGGTGAGCAACCCCAGCGAGATATTACTTTCGCAACGCGATGAAGAGGCTACCGGCGTGGCCATTGCAGCCATGGTTGAGGGCCAGCGCCCCATGCTTATCGAAACGCAGGCGCTGGTGGGGACAGCTGCTTTTGGAACGCCTCAACGCTCCGCCACTGGCTATGATACCCGTCGGCTTAATATGCTATTGGCCGTCCTCGAAAAACGCAGCGGCTTCAAGCTAAGTGCCAAAGATGTGTTTATGAACATTGCCGGCGGAATCAGGGTGGATGACCCTGCCATCGACCTTGCCCTTGTGGCAGCCATCATCTCCTCTGCCGAAGATATCTACATCAGCAGTAACATCTGCTTTGCCGGAGAGGTAGGCCTTTCGGGCGAAATCAGGGCGGTAAGCCGTATTGAAAGCCGCATCTCAGAAGCTGAAAAACTTGGCTTTGAAAAAATCATCCTCTCCAAATACAGCATCAAAGGCATCGACAAAAAAAGCTTTAAAATAGACATCGTTCCTGTATCAAAGGTTTCCGATTTGCCGGAGCTGCTGGTGTAAAGAGGGAAAACCTCAGATTAAGGCTGGTTTGCGGGTGGAGTTCTGAAAGTTGAAAAGCCACGCCCACGGCATTTTGCGAAAAAGGCAGGTTGGTACTCAGGAGGTTCCTCGGCTACCCGCTCGACTTTATCATTCGGGCTAGCGCTCGGGATGACAGTACCTATGATAGATATCGGAGCTTTGGGGTACGTGTTGGATGTCAAGCCCCCGGTATATAACGGGTAACATGAGGGTTTAGCTCGATTGTCCTCCCTATTTTCAGTAAATCACTTATCCTTTTTATCTTATCTTTGTAAGCTAATTAACAGTAGAATTATCAGCAATGAAAAAAGTATTGCTTTTTGTGTTATTGCTTTCGTCGGCAATGAGTTATGCACAATTTGGTAAATGGTTTGAATACAAAACCTTACGTCTGGATTATTACCATAATGGCGACCATAAAAAAGAGATTTATTCTTTTGACGAATTGTTACAGGAACCCTATTGGGGCGGCTCAAAAACCAACCTGATTGACACCTTCGAGTATGGCAACTACTTTTTTAAAGTTTACGATGCCGCCACCCGGCAGCTGATTTACTCACGGGGCTATTCAACCCTTTTCTACGAATGGCAAACCACCAAAGAGGCCGACACTGTTTGGCGCACCTTTTCCGAAACGGTGGTCTTTCCTTTTCCTAAAAAGCCGGTGGAGGTCGAAATTTACAAACGAACCCGTAAAGGCAAGTGGAAACAGATGTTCAGCTACCGCGTTGACCCCGAAAACTATTTTATTAAAAAAGACCGAAGGCTCGAATATCCCTATTTCAATGTCCATGTTACCGGTGATCCCGCCAACCGTGTCGATGTAGTTATCCTTCCCGAAGGCTACACCCAAGATCAAATGGGCTTGTTTATTGCCGATTGCGAAAAGTTTAAAAACGACTTCTTTAAATTTGAACCCTACGCATCCAACAAAAATAAGTTCAACATCAGGGCGGTGTTAGCCCCTTCCAAAGAATCCGGGACAGACATCCCCAAAGATCATGTTTGGAACTCAACCATCCTCAACACCGGCTATTACACTTTCAACAGCGAACGCTACCTGATGACCAAGGACAATAAAAGTGTTCGCGACCTGGCAGCCAACGCCCCTTACGACCAGATTTACATTTTGGTAAACAGTACCAAGTACGGTGGTGGCGCCATTTACAACTACTACAACGTAAGTGTAAACAGCAATGCCAAATCGGCTCAGATTTTGATTCATGAATTTGGCCATGGTTTTGCCGCACTGGGTGACGAATACGGTTACGACAATACCTACGGCGATATGTATAACTTTAAAATAGAGCCGTGGGAGCCTAACCTGACCACCCTTCGCCATTTTGATAAAAAATGGAAACATCTTGTTAACGACACTATTCCAATACCCACCCCCGACACCAAAGAATATGCTCACGTTGTGGGAGCCTTTGAAGGCGCCGGTTATGTGGCCAAAGGCGTTTACCGTCCGGTGCACGATTGCATGATGCGTAGCTTTAACGGCAACGACTTTTGTCCCGTTTGTCAGGAAGCCATCCGGAAAATGATTGATTTTTATTCAAAATAATAGAGAGATGATTACGAAACTCGATGATATGTTTGAAGCCCTCCGGTCGCGTAAAAGCAAACGGCTGGTGGCTGCTTATGCCAACGATTCGCATACCATTGGCGCCGTTAGCAAAGCCATCGACTTAGGGCTTGTGGATGCTACGCTGGTGGGCGATAAAGAAACCATTGTTGCAGTGTGTAACAAAGAGGGCATCGACCCTTCAAAATTTGAAATTGTTCACGAACCCGATGAAATGGCCGCTGCCAACAAAGCGGTGGCGCTAATAAACGACGGCAAAGGAAACCTGCTGATGAAAGGGCTGGTAAGTACCGATAAGTACATGCGCGCCATTCTGAACAAGGAAAAAGGGCTGATGCCACCCAAAGCCGTGTTGAGCCATGTTACCGTAATGGAAAACCCGAACTATCACAAGCTGTTGATATTTGGTGACGTCGCCATCATTCCGTTACCCGAGTTAAAGGAGAAGATAGCCATCACAAACTACCTCGTGACAACGGCCAAAGCCCTCGGCATTGAAAAACCAAAGGTAGCTGTTTTGGCTGCCACCGAACAGGTTTCTCCAAAAATGCAAGCCTGCGTTGATGCTGCACTTATTGCAAAAATGGCTGACAGAGGACAAATATCGGGAGCCTATGTGGATGGCCCGCTGGCATTGGATGTGGCCATTGACAAAGAGAGCGCTGAAATAAAAAAACTTGGCGGCCACGTGGCCGGCGATGCCGACTGTTTGGTGTTTCCAAACATTGAATCGGGAAATGTTTTTTACAAGGCCAATACCAAGTTAGCCAAAAGCGAGTTGGGTGCCATGGTTGTGGGTGCCAGAGTGCCTGCCGTACTCTCATCGCGGGGCGATACCATAAAAACAAAACTGTATTCCATTGCGTTGGCAGCCTTGTCGGCAAAATAAAAATTTACATGGAAGAAATCAGAATACTCGCCATCAATCCCGGGTCAACCTCCACCAAAATAGCGGTTTATATTGGTACTAATCCGGTGTTTATTCAAACCATTCGCCACTCCAAAGAGGAAATTGAAAAATACGATCGCGTAACCGATCAGTTTCAGTTTCGGAAAGAGCTTATCTTAAAAGAGCTGAAAGATGCCGATATCCGCATCGACCTTATCCGTGTGGTGATGGGACGTGGCGGCGTTGTTAAACCTGTTGAATCCGGTGTGTTTGAAGTAAACGAAAAAATGCTTCACGACCTGCGCGAATGTGTTTACGGCGAACATGCTTCCAACCTCGGAGGGCTTATTGCCTGGGACATCGCACAATCGTTGCCCGATGCCAAAGCCTATATTACCAATCCTGTGGTGGTGGACGAGCTGGAAGATATCGCCCGCATTTCGGGACATCCGTTGTTGCCACGGCGCTCCATTTTTCACGCCTTGAACCAAAAGGCGGTGGCGCGTCAACATGCCAAATCCATCATGCGCAAGTACGAAGAGTTAAACCTTGTGGTGGTACACCTCGGTGGTGGAATCACGGTGGGCGCTCATAAACATGGCCGTGTGGTGGATGTCAATCAGGGGCTGGATGGTGATGGCCCCTTTTCACCTGAGAGAAGCGGAACCCTCCCTGTAGGCGATTTGGTCAGACTCTGTTACAACGGAAAATACACCGAAAAGGAGGTGCTTAAAATGATTACCGGACAAGGCGGGATGGTGGCCTACCTCGGAACCAACAGCGCTTACGAAGTGGAAAAACGTGCTGCCGAGGGCGATAAAAAAGCCAAACTCATTTACGATGCCATGGCCTATCAGGTTGCCAAGGAGGTGGGTGCCATGTCAACCGTACTGGGGTGCAATGTGGACGGGATTCTTATTACCGGCGGCATTGCCTACGATAAATACTTTGTTAATCAGGTTATTTCGTATGTACACCGCATTGCTCCTGTGCATGTTTATCCGGGTGAAGACGAAATGAAAGCCCTTGCAATGAATGCCATAAGGGTGGTTAAAGGCGAAGCAAAAGCAAAAACCTATGATTAATATCATTAATTTATTACAACTATTTTTAAATTGATAATGTCATATACCATAATAAAAGGCTATTTTCTATTTTGATGTGTTAAAGGTTTTATCAAACTAAATAAAACTTTGTATTTTTTACAAAACATTCTTCGAGTAAGAAAATAGAAAACAGGTTTTTAGTCCCGTTAGGGACAAGATATTTATAGAAAATAATTTACCAATATCAACAGTCCCGTCAGGGACGAAATATTAATAAGGATGGCAAATATTAAATGACATAAATTAATACCTGCCTCGCTGGTTTACCCGCCCAAGGAGGGCAGGTAGGTATCGTCCCTGACGGGACTTTTTGTTTTTTTGTTTTTTCTATAAATATCTTGTCCCTAACGGGACAACAACGTAAAAATATTAACAATGAACTTGTTTAAAGTTAACCCAATGATAATGAGTGTAAAATATTGTAAATCAGAAAATGAATTCCACATTCCCCTCCTTGGAGAGCCTGTCCCGACTTTTGTCGGGAGGATAAAGGGGTGGGTTATTCCCCTCCTTGGAGGGGATAAAGGGGTGGGTCTATTAAAAAAGATATTCACTTTTCTGATTTACAATATTTTGCCAGTAGTTCAAATAAAAGACTTTAAACAAGTTCATATTAAAACCAAAAATTATATCAATGAAAAAAATCAAATTTTTACTCTTTTTTGTAATCCTCGGGGTTGGTGCCCTTAGTGTTAACAAGTTGATTAGTGATAATCAAAAACAGAACAAAAGAGAGCGACGTGCTCAAATCAATTGGAAAATTGACAACCAGGGTTATTGGAAAAAAGTAATTAACGAAGGCCTTGTGCTTGGCAATCCCGATGTTAAAGTCGCAGCTGCAACCTATACCGGCAGTCAAATAAAATCTCCCATGTCGGTTACCGAAAACTCACCCGATGTGCCCGTTACCGATGTGGCCGGCTCAACGCAAAGTGAGAACTCTATTTTTGTAAGCCGCAACGATGCCAACGAAGCCTTAAACTCCAACAACTCAACCCCTCCAAACGGTGGTTCTGTTTATGGAGCCGACTGGTTATTTACCCTCGACTTTGCCGAAACATGGGATGGAGATATTCACGGCCCAAACGGCAACAACAGTGGCGACCCTGCTGCCTGTATCGACAACAACGGCAGATGGCTTGTCGGATATATTAACAATAGCGGTCAGGCAATTTCTTATTCCGATGATCAGGGTGCAAGCTGGAACAAAGTACAGGTGGCACCCAAACCGGGAAGCGGATTTAACGACATGGCAGACAAAAACCATCTTTGGGTCGATACAAAAAAGGGCAGCCCTTACGAAAACTATATTTATGATGCCTGGACTGACTTCGGCGGGCCACACGATAATCAGGTTGTTTTTAAACGGAGTACCGACGGTGGCGACACCTGGGACAATAAAATCTCTCTGAGTGATGCTGTTAACGCAGGAAGCCACTGTCAGGGAGTAAACCTTTCCAGCGGTCCCAACGGTGAAGTGTATGCTGCTTTTGCCGTTTACGATGGCGGCCCGCTTACTGAAAAAGCCATCGGTTTTTGTAAATCAACCGACGGTGGCGCCACCTTTGAGCCGGCTTTTAGAGCCATTAATAATATTTATGGAATCCGTGCTGTTGGCGTTCCCCAAAACATGAGGACAGCTTCGTTTCCGGTGATGGATGTTGATATCAGCAACGGCCCCTATAGCGGCAATATTTATATTGTATGGCCTAACAAGGGTGTGCCGGGCGTAAACAGCGGCAACGATATTGATGTTTATATGATTCGCTCCACCGATGGTGGAAATACCTGGGATACAGCTATTCGTGTTAATCAGGATCCCATCGGACAGGGAAAAACACACTACCAGCCCTGGCTTTCGGTTGACCCTGTTAACGGTGTGTTAAGCGTTGTTTTTTACGATAACCGTAATACTGCTGCCAATCAGGCTGAAGCGTGGGTAGCTGTTTCTAACAACGGAGGCGAAACCTGGGAAGATTTTAAAGTAAGCGATGTGTCGTTTACACCTTCACCAATTCCGGGATTGGCAAGTGGCTATTTTGGCGATTACCTCGCTATTTCTTCTTACAACGGGCAGGTTTATCCTACCTGGACCGATAACCGCTCAGGACATGCCATGACCTATGTTTCGCCGTTTGTTACCCTTGTGGTTAACTCACCCTATGGCCTTACTGCTGATATGTCGCAGGAAACCGGTGTTTGCAACCTTGCCTGGAGCCATGAGCAAAATACAGGATTCCAGTATTATAAAGTCTATCGCGACACGACCCTGCTGGGAACCACAACCGACCTTACTTTTTCTGACACTTTAACAGATTATGCTTACGTAACCTATAAAGTTACCGCTTTTTACGGCGAAGGAAATGAGTCAACACCTGCGGAAACCGAAACCCAATACGGAACTTCGCTGGCACAATTTGTTCCCGATACCGTTATAAAAAATATTTATGTTAACACCGTTGATGAGGCGTTGATGAAGATTAAAAACAATGGAACACTCTATCTTACCTATTCATTGTCACCATTTTTTATGAATGCTGTCACCACCAACCATATCTATAAAGAAGCCAAAGGGGGTGGTGATGAGTACATCCACAGGGTAACCATCAGTAACCTCGACAATGGGTCAGCCTCGGAAAATTACAGCGATTTTACCAATTTACCGGCATTGCTTAGAGCAGGAGAGAGCTACCGTATTTCGGTAAGAAACGGGAATCCCTATCCCGGTGACCAATGTGCCGTTTGGGTTGACTGGAACGACAACGGCGAATTTGATGAACCGATGGTTGAATTAACTTCCGATAACGAAGGAAGATTGTTTACAGGCACTATTACCCCACAAAAAGGCCTCGACCAAAAAGCTGTCAGGATGCGTGTTCGCCTGGCCGGCCCCGGCGAAACCATGAAACCTGCCGGCAACACTCAATACGGCGAAGTTGAAGACTATTCGTTTGCCATAGCATCGTGGTTAGATGTTAACCCCGACAACGATACCGTGCCTGTTGGCGACTCGGTAATGGTTACATTAACCTTTGATGATGCAAATATGGATCCGGGAACCTACACCACCGACCTTAACTTTAAAATTTCCGATCTTGGAAATGCCAACAAACGGGTACATGTAATTATGAATGTTACTGATTTGCAAGTTACTGCTGCTGCTTCGGCAAGCGAAATTTGCGAAGGCAACGAAGTGCAGCTTTTTGCCAATACAACCGGCGGAAGCGGAAACTTTGATTTTGCATGGCACTCCATCCCCGAAGGATTTACCTCAGCCGAGCAAAATCCGGTGTTAAATCCTGATGAAACAAGAGATTATATTGTGGAGGTTAAGGACGGCATGGTTTCGATGTTTGATACCGTTTCGGTAACTGTTTTTACCAAACCCGTTGTTAACATTGGCGATGATGCCACCATTTGTGGCGAAGGCTCCATTACCCTGGATGCCGGCAACGAGGGAGCTGACTACCTTTGGTCAACCAACGAAACTTCACAAACAGTAACCATCCAGCAGCCTGCCGGTTCGGGTGTTACTTCGGTTTGGGTACAGGTAACCAATCAAAACGGTTGTGTTAGTGCCGATACCGCTGAAATCAATTTTGCCGCGCTGCCTGTTGTTGACCTTGGCAACGACACCTCTTTTTGCGCACAGGACGGTTCCGACATAACGCTGGATGCCGGCAACGAAGGAGCTGACTACAGCTGGTCAACCGGCGACACCGATCAAACATTAACCGTTGACACCTTAACATTGGGTTACGGTTCGCACACCATTTCAGTTGAAGTTACCACTGCCGACGGATGTACTTCAGGCGACAGTGTTACGGTGGAACTTAAAAACTGTACTTCAATCGGTGAAAACAGCGCAGCGGTAAGCCTTGCCATTTATCCGAACCCCAACCATGGTACGTTTACCCTTGAGTTAAACAGCAACAGCGCTGACAAAGTAAATGTTAAAATTACCAATGTGGCGGGAGTGGTTGTTTTTGAACAGCATGATGTAACCGTTAATGGCAACCGGAAGCAGCGAATTAATTTGTCCGGCCTGGCCAAAGGGGTTTATTCCTTGTCGGTTAACGGAAATGGATACCGGACAAGTAAAAAATTAATTATCAGATAAGGGATTTGTTTTTTTGAAAAAAGGCTGTTTAGAAATGAACAGCCTTTTTTCTGCTTTCCGCATTGGGACACCCAACAAAAAAATATTAATACTGGTATCCAGCGCATTATGAATGTCTGTTCCAAAAGTGTGAAAAACAGAAGCACGCTGGTTATTAAAAAAGTTTAGCTTTTTCACATCGCTACCGAGCCTGGCTATCAAAACATTTGTAGCCCGGACTCATATATCTCATTTAACATCTTTCTGAAGTTGTTTAAAGTCTAAGATGTGTTCTGTAGATAAAGTACAGTATATTAATAAAATACATCAAAATATCAAATATTATTTTTGTGTCAAAATATATTTTTTAAACGGTTTTCTTTCATGCCAAAGGC
Source organism: Bacteroidales bacterium (assembly GCA_015493215.1). GTDB lineage: Bacteria > Bacteroidota > Bacteroidia > Bacteroidales > F082 > B16-G9. Next base: position 23,699 of record WGDP01000115.1, read on the forward strand.
ATGAAAGAAAACCATCCCGACAGCTGTACGGGACGTTAAATCCGTTAAATTCGATGACTTTTATCAACGAATTACACGGATTACACGAATTATATATCGCCAACGGCGATATATAATTCTGAATAGGGGAAAATGAATAAATATTTGTTAACCCACATTGCAGTTACAACCTTGTAACTTCTTAGTTTTAAGAAGTGTTGTTTTTAAAAATTCTTCCAGGTACCACTACGGATTTTTTTCTGTAAAAGGGAACGTATTTGTAATTC
>WGDP01000116.1 GCA_015493215.1 Bacteroidales bacterium
ATTTGTAGCAGCGTAAAGCCCAGACCAAGCACAAACAATGCCGACAAAAAGAAACCGTAAAGATGAAACTGCGCTGCCGGATAAAACAGCAAAGCCCCTGTTGCCGAGATAATCAATCCTAAAATAATTCCTTTTTTATAACCTATTTTATTGATGGGGTCGCCATAAATAAAAGAGATTATAAAATAGATTAACGACCCCACAAAGTAAGCTGTAAAAAAGGCAAACTGAATAAGGGTGGCACGGGCATAGTTTAAATCGAAAGCACCTTTTAAATAGGGTACTAAAATATCGTTTAACACCGTCATAAAACCCCACATAAAGAAAAGAAAAGTAAGGCTTATAAAAGCAGAAGTATATCTGTTTTGAGAGTTTCCTTTTGGGTTCATGTTTTAGTATTGTGATTATTTTTAAAAAACTCTTTATGCCAAACCCTTTTTTTACAACTCTTTGTGTAAAATGGTAGCACTTGCCTGTGCGGTGGGCATTATAAGCAAATCGTTGATATTAACATGTTTAGGCAACGTTGTAACATAAAAAACCGAATCGGCAATATCCTCCGGATGTAGCGGTTCAAAACCTTTATACACATTGTCGGCTTTTTCTTTGTCACCTTTAAACCGTACGATTGAAAACTCGGTTTCTACGGCACCGGGTGCAATTTGAGTAACCTTTATACCAGCTTGTACGGTGTCAATACGGATGGCTTTGGTAAGTGCATCAACGGCAAATTTGGTTCCACAATACACATTTCCGTTGGGATAAACCTCTTTACCGGCTATGGAGCCGATGTTGATTACATGGCCGCATTTTCGTGCCACCATTCCCGGAAGGACAGCTCTGGAAACATACAACAGCCCCTTGATATTGGTGTCAATCATCCGCTCCCAATCATCGGTTTCACCTTCTTGTATGGTATTCAAGCCAACAGCAAGTCCCGCGTTGTTAATTAGAACGTCTATTTTACTCCAGTCGGCATCGAGCGATTCGATGGCAGAAAAAACCGCTTCTTTGCGGCGCACATCCATGCAAAGGGTTTTTACCTTTATCCCAAATTCCTGTTGTAACGATACCGAAATTTTTTCAAGGCGCTCTGTGCGACGGCCGGTAATAATAAGGTTGTGGCCATGGCCTGCAAACTTTTTTGCACAGGCCAGTCCAATGCCGCTGGTGGCGCCTGTAATTAAAATTATTTTGTTCATCTTTAATTTATTTTTACTTAAATTGGATATTTATTTTCCGGTTATTTTGATGTTGACATTTCCTTTTTTGAACTAATTTTTACCATTCTTTGCTTACTTACATAATCAGAAGTGTTGGCGCGGGTTTCTACCCAGCAGGTATCGCCCGACATCTTATATATGTGTACAAAAAGTTTTATGGGTTTATCGGGCAGCTTGATAGATGAAGGGCGATTGTGCATCTTTTTGTAGGTAAGCTCATAGCTGCAATTGTCAACCCAACGGATATAAAAATCGGTTGACACGATGGAGCTTTTAGCTGTTTCCGTCTGGATTGAATCATTCCTCACAATCAGGTAATTGGGAACCGAAGCATCCAATAATTTAAAGGTACCGGTTTTAAATTCAGAACAACCAGAATTTTGTGTGAACCCCTGATAACCATTGGCGAATAATATTACCGCTATTATATATGGAAGATACCTCATTGCAAATATCCATTTGAGGCAGGCAAGTTAGCAATAATATTAAATGAAAAAGGGGGTTAGAACGCAAAAAAAAGGAGCCATAAGCTCCTTTTTTAATATCTAAATAAAAAGCCATTCCGCAGAATGCTTCAATTACAACAATCTATTTTACAATTGAGTTTACCAGCGCAGCGGCTTCGCTAAGTTCGATGGCCGAATAAACTTTAAGACCCGATTTGTCGATAAGCTCTTTACCCTCCTCGGCATTGGTACCTTGAAGCCTTACAATAATGGGCACTTTAATATCGCCGATATTGGTATAAGCATCAACAATACCCTGAGCAACACGGTCGCAACGTACAATACCCCCGAAAATATTAACCAAAATGGCTTTTACATTGGGGTCTTTCAAAATAATACGGAACGCCTGTTCAACACGTTTGGCATCGGCAGTACCACCCACATCAAGGAAGTTGGCAGGGTCACCACCCGACATTTTAATAATATCCATGGTGGCCATGGCCAGTCCGGCACCATTAACCATACAGCCAACATTACCATCTAATTTTACATAGTTAAGGTCGTATTTTCCGGCTTCCACTTCCATGGGGTCTTCCTCAGTGATGTCGCGCATTTCGGCAATGTCTTTATGACGGTAAAGCGAGTTGTTGTCAACTACAACTTTTGAGTCGGCAGCATAAATTTTACCATCGGCAGCCTTGATAACGGGGTTGATTTCAAAAAGGCTGGCATCGGCACCCACGTAAGCGTTGTAAATGGCAAAGGCAAACTTTGTCATCTCTTTAAAGGCGACACCGCTAAGGCCAAGGTTAAAAGCAATACGTCGTGCCTGGAACCCTGTCATACCCACTTTTGGATCGATAATTTCGTGATAAATTTCGTCAGGAGTTTCTTCGGCAACCTGTTCAATATTCATCCCTCCGCGAGGCGAATACATAACCATGTTACGACCCTGGTCACGATTTAAAAGAATACTCAGATAATACTCTTCAACAGGTTCGGGTCCTTCGTAATAAATATTTTGCTCAATCAGTACTTTGCGAACCAGTTTACCCTCTTTTTTTGTTTGAGGTGTAACCAGATGCATACCGATAATTTGCTCGGCATACATTTTAACTTCGTCAAGACTTTTGGCAATTTTTACGCCACCGCCTTTTCCACGGCCACCGGCATGAATCTGAGCCTTAACAGCCCATTTGTCGGAACCGGTTTCTTCTTGTACTTTTTTAGCGGCTTCAACAGCCTCCTCTGCATTATTGGCAACAATGCCGAAAGGAACGGATACTCCATATCTTTTTAAAATGGATTTACCCTGATATTCATGTAAGTTCATACTATTAAAACGTTAATGTTTTCAACTTTTTTTCGAGTTTCCAAAATTAGAATTTTTATTATGACAACAACCCTTTATAGCGTGAAAGATTTAAGAATTATACAATTTAGAACAAGTTTTAAATTGAACTTGTTTAAAAAAGGGTGAATGCAGCCATTTTAAACTTCGTAACTTTCCCCTTCAACCGACAGTGTGATCTCTAAAAAAATCTCTTTAGCCTCTTCCAACAAATGAGTTCTCTCTTTAAACCGTGCCGAAAAATGTCCCAACAAAAGTTTTCCGGCTTTTGCTTTTTTGGCAATCGTTGCAGCCTGTGCTGCTGTTGAATGAAATTTTTCTTTGGCAAGCATTTGCTGCGAATTGTCGAAAGTAGCTTCGTGATAAAGCAGGTTCACATTTTTTATGTAAGGTATCACTTCTTCAAAATAGGCCGTATCAGAGCAGTAGGCGCAGGAACGCGGCGGTATGGGGTCGATGGTTATTTCCTTATTGGCAATGGTTTCGCCTGCTTTGGATATAAAATCACGGCCGCTTTTAACAGCATGCATCTGCTCAATAGAGGGGTGAAATTCTTCTATAAATGATTTTTTCAACTTTCTTTCTCCCGGCTTTTCTCTGAAAATAAATCCGTAAGTTGTAATGCGGTGATTCAGGGGAAAATGAAATATCTCTATGTTTTTGTCATCGTACAATGGTTCCTGAAAACTACTTCCCAAAAAGTGAAACATCAAAGGGTAAGACAGGTTGCTGTTGGAAACTTCCAATTGAAGTTCGACAACCTTTTTCAGCTCTTTAACCGCGTAAATATGAAGCGGCTGCTTCCTACCATAAAGATGCAATGTGTTTAAAAAACCAATCAGGCCGAAAAAATGATCGCCATGCAGGTGGCTGATAAAAATATGGTCGATATGCCTGTGCCCGGTTTTGTAAGTAATCATCTGCATTTGCGTTCCTTCGCCACAGTCAACCATAAACCGTTTCGACCCGTAAGTAACAAGTTGTGAAGATGGTTTTTGAAAGGAAGTGGGTACTGCCGACCCGTTGCCTAAAACAGTTACAGTGAAAGGAACCATACAAAGAGTTTTGTTAAATCAGCTTGGAATGTTAAACCCAATAATCAACTACGGTGGTTTTTTCAACCGCCTCTTTTAAAAAATCAAGCACCTTAACATGCTCGGGATGTACTCGATATTCATTCAGCCCCTCTTCATTGTCGAAATCAGCAGTAAGCACCACATCGAAAGCAGCAGGCCGGGTGTTTATATTAATGCCAACCTCCATATGGTTTAACGATTCAACTGTTTCTTCAAGATTGACAAGCATCTGTTTTACTTTTTCGGAAATCTGAGGAGCAGCATCTCTGTCCTTAAATTTCACCATAACAATATGACGCAACATAAAATTAGAATTTATTTTTTGAGAGGTAATCTTTCAGCTTTTTAATGGCAATTTTAAACCAAACGGTGTAGTTATCCGGATTTTTTTCAATATCGGCATACAGCTCGCCCGGCCATACATATTTCCAGTCGCCCACTTCATCAGGATTTGGAACAGGTTCCTCATCGCAATGGCCAATAAATACCTGATCATATTCATGTTCAATAAGCCCGTCGCCCACATCTGCCTTATAAATAAACGAAAAAGCTTCGGTAAGTTCGCAATCAAACCCCATCTCTTCCATCAGGCGGCGGTGAGCTGCTTCTGCAATGGTTTCACCGGTACGGGGATGACTACAAACGGTATTGGTCCACAACCCCGGTGAATGATATTTTTCATCAGCACGCTGTTGCAGCATCATTTGTCCTTGAGAATTAAAAACAAAAACAGAAAAAGCCCTGTGCAGTTCGCCGCGTTCGTGCGCTTCCATTTTTTCCATGGTGCCCAGCGGCTGGTTGTTTTTATTAACCAGAATTACGTATTCAACCAGCATTTAAATAGTTTTAAATTAATATAGCAAATATAGAAATATTATAAATACGCAAGATGGAGTTAGCCTTTTTATTATAGTTCCAATATGCGCTTATTCGGTTAGTAGGAAAATCCGATGATTGTTACTACTTTTGTCAACTTAATTTTGATTTGACAAAAAACCTGTAAACATGATACATATATCGCGGGAAGCACTTACATGCGGAGAGATGCAGGAACTACTTTTTAATGATGGTAAAATTTCTATTGAAAAGGAAACCCTTGAAAGAATTGAAAAAAGTTTCCGGTTTTTAATTGATTTTTCTAAGGATAAAATTATTTATGGCATCAACACAGGTTTTGGCCCCATGGCACAATACCGGGTTGAGCAGGATGATTTGGTGCGGTTGCAATACAATTTAATAAGAAGTCATGCAGCAGGCAGCGGCAACCCGCTGAATCCGGTTCAGGTAAAAGCAGCCATGATTGCGAGGCTTAAAACACTGTCGCTGGGCTATTCCGGAATCCACAAGGATGCAGCCCTCGTATTGGAACAACTTATCAACAACGATATTACCCCTTACATTCCCGAGCACGGCGGCGTTGGCGCCAGTGGCGATTTGGTACAGCTTTCGCAGCTTGCCCTTGTAATTATTGGCGAAGGGGAAGTATATTACAAAGGCATTTTGAAACCCACCAAAGAAGTTTTTGAGGAGCTTAATATCAGGCCTTTAAAAGTCCATCTGCGCGAAGGGCTGGCCTTAATTAACGGCACTTCGGTAATGACCGGTATCGGATTTGTTAACCTGTTTAAGGCAAAGCATTTGGTTAACTGGTCGCTGGCAGCCTCTGCCATGATTAACGAACTGGTGCAGTCGTTTGACGATCACTTTTCAAAAGAACTTAACGGCACAAAAAAACACAAGGGACAGCAAACCATTGCCAAAGGGTTGAGGGAGTTTCTTGCCGACAGCAAGTTGATACGCAAACGCGAAGACCATCTGTACAATGGCCGTCACAGCGAAAAAGTAATTAAGCAAAAGGTGCAAGAGTACTACTCTTTAAGATGTGTGCCGCAAATATTAGGCCCGGTTATTGATACCCTTACCTACGCAAAAAATATTCTTGAAGGCGAAATTAATTCGGTAAACGATAATCCCATCATCAATTTTGAAACGGGTACGGTTTACCATGGCGGTAATTTTCATGGTGATTACGTATCCTTTGAAATGGACAAAGTAAAAACTGCTGTTACCAAACTTTCGATGCTTGCCGAACGACAGCTTAACTTTTTGTTAAACAGCAACCTGAACGAAATACTACCTCCTTTTGTAAACCTTGGAACACTGGGGTTAAACCTGGGAATGCAGGGGGCGCAATTTACTGCCACCTCCACGGTTGCCGAAAACCAAAGTCTGTCGTTTCCAAACTATGTGCATAGCATTCCCAACAACAACGACAATCAGGATGTGGTTAGCATGGGAACCAATTCGGCTTTAATGGCCGATAAAGTTATCAACAACACCTTTCAGGTTTTGGCCATTGAGCTGATGACCCTTTCGCAAGGATTTGCAAAACTCGGGTTAGAGGAAAAAGCTTCATCCAACACACAAAATATTCTTGACAAAATACGCTCAATACTTCCTGTTTTTAAAGAAGATAACAGTTTGTACCATCAAATTGCCGAGCTAACCGAATATTTAAAAAACAACGACATCCAACTTGTTGAATTATGAAATATGCATTAGTTACAGGAGGCTCGGGAGCGATTGGAAAGGCCATTTGCGAAAAACTTGCCGAAATGGGTTATCATGTACTCATAAACTATAACAGCAACAAAGAACATGCTTTAAACACCCTTGCAGCTGTTGTTGACAAGGGAAGTACCGGCGAAATTATTCAATTTGATGTTGCCAACCGGCAGGCAGTTAAAAAAAATATTGAAGCGTGGAAAGCAAATCATCCCGAGGCTTACATTTCGGTGCTGGTAAACAATGCAGGCATTAACAAAGATAATTTGATGCTGTGGATGGAAAACGAAGAGTGGGACAGCGTTATCAACACCAACCTTAACGGATTTTTTAATGTTACGTCAGGCCTGTTAAAGGATATGGCACTGAACAAATTCGGAAGAATTATCAATGTGGTTTCGTTGTCGGGATTAAAAGGATTGCCGGGACAAACCAACTACTCGGCGGCAAAAGCAGGCATTATAGGAGCTACCAAAGCATTGGCACAGGAGATGGGACGTAAAAAAGTTACCGTTAATGCAGTTGCCCCCGGATATATCCGTTCGGAGATGACCAAAGAGCTGGATGAAAAGCAGTTAAAAAAACTTATCCCGATTAACCGATTTGGTTTTGCTGAAGAGGTAGCCGACTTAGTGGCCTTTTTAGCCTCCGAAAAAGCCGGTTATATTACGGGTGAAGTGATAAGCATTAACGGCGGACTTTACACGTAAATTACTATGCCGATTTGATTTCACTTTAAAAACAGAGCAATAATTCAGATTTACAATATGGAAAAAAGAGTTGTTATTACAGGAATGGGCATCTACTCGGTGCTGGGAAAGAATCTGAAAGAGGTAAAAGAATCGTTGTATCAGGGAAAGTCGGGCATTGGCATCGACCCTGAGCGTAAGGAGATGGGGTTCAGGTCGTACCTGACGGGCATTATTGAAAAGCCCACTCTAAAAGGAATTTTACCTCGCAGGCAAAGAGTGGGACTGGCCGAGCAGGGTAAATATGCCTATCTCGCTACCATGGAGGCCGTTAACAATGCAGGGCTTGATGTTTCGTGGTTTGAAAACCATGAAGCCGGCATACTTTACGGCAACGACAGCAGTGCCGTTCCGGTAATTGAAGCTGCTGATATTTTACGGGCACGAAAAGAGACAGCGCTGATTGGCAGCGGCTCTATTTTTCAATCGATGAACTCAACGGTGAGCATGAACCTGTCGGTAATATTAAAACTGAAAGGGGTAAACTTTACTTTAAGCGGTGCCTGTGCCAGTGGTTCACACGCCATTGGCGTTGGGTATATGTTTATCAAACAGGGATTGCAGGATATGATTATCTGTGGCGGCGCACAGGAGGTAAATGCCCTTTCTATGGGCAGCTTCGATGCCATTGCTGCTTTTTCGACACACCACAGCGAACCAACCAAAGCCTCCAGGCCTTTTGACCGCGACCGCGACGGGCTGGTACCCAGTGGTGGTGCCGCCACGGTAATTCTTGAAAGTTACGAGTCGGCAGTAAAAAGAGGCGCTCCCATTATTGCTGAAGTGCTGGGTTACGGTTTTTCATCCAACGGCGAACATATTTCCGTTCCCAACGTGGATGGCCCTGTTCGTTCCATCAAAAAATCGCTTGAACAAGCCGGCTTAAAACCCGAAGATATTGACTACCTAAATGCACATGCCACCTCAACGCCTGTGGGCGATGGCAACGAAGCCCAGGCAATCCATCAGGTTTTTCAGGGCACCAATGTACCCGTCAGCTCCACAAAGGGAATGACCGGCCACGAAATGTGGATGGGAGGAGCCTCCGAGGTTATCTACTCCATGCTGATGGCTCAAAACAATTTTATTGCCCCCAACATCAATTTTGAAAACCCCGACGAGCACTCTGCAAAACTGAATATCATCAAGCAAACGCAGCAAGCGAAAATCGAGACTTTTATGTCCAACTCCTTTGGCTTTGGGGGTACCAATAGCACATTGGTTGTCAGGAAATGGTAATGAGGAATTTTGAGGTTTAAAGGCAGGATGATGCCGGGGAGATTTCTCCCGTTGGTCGAAATGACACCCTCTTTTGCTTTTGGGAAAGGGATGAAAGTCAAGCCATCGGTTTTTAACGGGTAACAACACCGAGGGTTTGACTTTGCCTAAATACCGGATTTTCCAGTTTCTGATAGCCGGAAATCGGCTCCAAATCAAGATAGATAACCTCTTTATCTATCAAGGGGGGTATTTGTTTTGCCAATGTGGTTTTTCCTGTTTGTCTTGCGCCGATAATACCTGTTGCCGGATAATGTTTTAGCCGCTTTACAACCTCTTCCTGTAGATATCTTTTAATCATATTTAATGTAGTTCCCGACAAGTTTAAAATTATTTTTTAAAAATACCGGGAAAAACCCGACACAAAAACATTTTCATTCCCGGTTTGGAATATATTACAC
>WGDP01000117.1 GCA_015493215.1 Bacteroidales bacterium
ACTTGGTAGAGGGGATACGTTCTTTTGATGCATTGTCATCATACCACCGGTTTCACCGATGGTTATTCATGTTAAACCACTTCGTGGTTTGGTATTGCATTCCCCAGGAACTCCCCCAAGCTCGTCCGGATTTGCAATCCGGATGACAAAAAAATGTAATCAGTTTATATTAAGTGTGTTAACTTCTTTCAGATTTCAAATCTGAAAGAGCTTGGGGAACCCTCGGTATCGTTACCCCGATATTGATATACCAATTGTAAATACCGACCAGCCTAAATAACACAGTCGGGAAGGAAGTAAAATATGCGACATTTTGATGTATAAATCGGTATCAGAATGTAGTAAAAGTAATCTCTGTTTTCGTAGCTCCGGGCTGAACCCCGGAGCAAAAGGAAGGGTCTCCCAATCCCCAACCTCCTCAAATCGCAAAACGCATCAATCAATCAACTTTAGCCCCTTTCATATTATCAGGACTTGACTAACCCCTTACAGTAATTCGTTGGCGAGGTTGGCCAGCTCGGAACGTTCGCCTTTTTCAAGCTGTACATGAGCGTATAAACCTTGATGATGAATGCGGTCGATTAATACCGAAAGCCCGTTTGATTGCGAATCGAGATAAGGAGTATCAATTTGATAAATATCTCCGGTAAAAACAATTTTGGTGTTTTCGCCTGCACGGGTAATAATGGTTTTTACTTCGTGAGGAGTAAGGTTTTGAGCTTCGTCCACAATAAAAAAGATGTTGGATATGCTACGCCCTCTGATGTAGGTTAGCGGTGTAATAAGCAGTTTCTCGCTTTCAATGGCATCGCTAATGCGCTTGTACTCCTTATCCTGTTCGCCATATTGATTTTGAATGAATTTCAAGTTGTCCCACAGAGGCTCCATATACGGATTTATTTTTGAGGTGATGTCGCCGGGCAGATAGCCGATATCCTTATTACTCAAAGGCACAATGGGTCGCGACAGGTATATTTGCTTGAAGTTACGCCGTTGTTCCCATGCACCGGCCAAGGCAAGAAGGGTTTTTCCGGTTCCGGCAACCCCTTGCAGGGTAACCAGTTTTACTTCGGGGTTTAACAGCGCATGCAGGGCAAAAACCTGCTCTGCGTTGCGGGGCATTATTCGCGAAACAGGCTGCTTGCCAACCCTTTCTATCCTTTCGGTGATGGGGTTGTAAAAAGCCAGTGCCGAAGCATTTTCGCTTTTTAATATAAAGTAGTGATTGGGTTCAGGCCTTTCAATTCCCAGTTGCTCATAGGAGCAAAAGCCCTCAGCATAAAGCTTGTCAACCACTTCCGGTTTAACCCCTTCAAGCAAACTTTTACCGGTGTAAAGCTCGTCGATGTTTTGAATTTTTCCGGTTTCAAAATCCTCGGAATTCAGATTAAGCGCCTTGGCTTTTAACCGCAGGTTGATGTCTTTGCTAACAAGAATAACTTTTTTTTCGGGGTGGTCTTCCCTAAGTTTAAGCGCTGCATTTAGTATGCGGTGGTCGGGTTTGCTGTCGCCAAAAACCTTGCGGGCATCTTTTTTACTTTTTTCGTTCATCACCACCCTGAACCTTCCTTTGTCAGGCCCGTTAATCCTGCGCCAGTTGGTCATGGAAGTTTTGCCCGATATTTTATCCATAAACCTGATAAACTCACGGGCTTCAAAGTTTTTGGTGTCGTTTCCCTTTTTAAAATTGTCAAGCTCCTCGAGAACAGTAATGGGAATCGCCACATCATTTTCTTCAAAACTCAAAATTGCATTGTGGTTGTAAAGGATAACCGAAGTGTCCAACACAAATATCTTTTCTGCTTTGCCTGATTGTTTTGCTGCCATAATTTTTGCTTGTTGTTGGGTTAAAGATAGCAACATGAAAAACACCGTTTAGCAAAAAAAAAGTTTGTTATTAACCGCCGGTTGGGGAAAAGTTTAATGTAAAGGAAAATTTTTACCAAGTATTTCTTCAATGGAAAACGGTTCAAGCCCGAACACCTCTTCAACCATAGCACGATAAACCAGGTTGGTGGTAATGGCCCATGATGAGGATTTTATATTTTTTGTTTCCTTAAGGGTGCGCATAAACTTCCGGTAAACCGTTTTTTTATCGAATAATTCCAAAAGCACCTCTTTCATGGTACTTTTTAAGGTCTCCGCATCCATTTGCCCCGGTTTCATCACCACATCTTCAAAACTGTAAAATTGCCAGTCTTTGGGATAATCTTTTTTAAAAATTCTTCCCTGCTCATCAAATTCACGGTATATTTTTGTTCCCGGCAACGGAGTTAAAATACTGGTTTGATAACTATCAACAGGCTGATTGATAATATATTGTTTACGTTTATGGAGTGATTCGACGGTGTCGCTGTCGAGGCCAAAAATAAATGAGCCCAACACCGACATACCATATTTATGAATCTTGTTAAAAGCTTCGGTATATTTGTCAAACCCCATTTTGGCGTTAAGCTTTTTATTGACATCCAACAAACCAGCGGCAGTTTCGGCCTCAATGCCAATAAAAATCATCCGGCAACCGCTTTTGGCAAACAGTTCCAAAACCTCTTCATCATCGGCAACATTAAGCGAGCATTGTGTCCACCACTCTTTTTTAATTCCCCGGTCAATCATGCCTTGTAAGATAGCTTTGGCATGTTCTTTCGATTTTTTGGAGTACCCCACCAGGTTGTCATCAATAAAAAATATCCTGTCGGTTCTAACCATCTCTATTTCATCTAACACATCTTCCACGGGACGCATCCTGTAAGAAGAACCGTTGAAAGTTGTTACCGAACAAAAACTACAATCAAAAGGGCATCCACGGGTTGTTTGAATGCTGTCGATGGTGTAGCTTTTATGGAAAAGGTCGTGGCGGGCAAACGGCATCTCATCCATTGAAAGACGCTCGCCGTAATAAAATGGTTTCAATTGTCCTGTTTCAAAGTCACTAATAATAGTTGTCCAATAGCTTTCGGCCTCGCCAATTCCCACCACATCAACATATTGAATGGTTTCTTTGGGTACCATGCTGGCATGAATGCCCCCCATCACAACGGGGATACCGGCTTTTTTATACACCGCGGCAATTTGGTAAGCGCGATAAGCCGATGAGGTAAACGAGGTTAGCCCCACCAAATCAGCATCAATAAGCTCGTTAAAGGTTTCAAAGTTTTCGTCAAATATTTCAATTTCCCAGTTGTCAGGGGTTAAAGCTGCCAATATGCCCAACGACAGCGGTGGGTACATGGCGTCTCTCGACAAGGTAAACCCTTTGCGAAGGTCGGAAACCGGATTTATCAACAACAGCTTTTTGTTACCCATAACAATTATTATAGTGCTGAATTTGCACGTACCACACTCAAAAAAGAGTTTAAATCAAAAAACCTGTTAGTTCCTTCAAAGATGGTATTGCCATAACTCGAATTGGTTGTCAGCGCCCAGAATGCCGTGGTGGGGTCTTTGGTTTCGCGCAGGGTCATTTTAAACTTGTCCAGAAGAGTACGTTTGGAAAACAGCCTTCCCCATTGCTCGTAAAGCACATCGTTAAGTTCATCGTGGGACATTCTGCCAGGTTCAATTACATTTTCAAAAAATCGCATCCGTTGCCAATCTTCCGGAAAGTTTTTAAAATGAATACGGTCTTCCTTTAAAAACTTACGATAAGTACCTGTTCCCGGAAACGGGGTAAGCACTGAAGTTTGGTAGGCATCTACTTTGGAGTTTATTATAAAATCGACCCGTTTTTTTAAATCTTCCGGCGTATCGGTATCAAGGCCAAATATAAAAGTACCCAAAACTCCGATTC
>WGDP01000118.1 GCA_015493215.1 Bacteroidales bacterium
ACTTTTAACATATTGAGAGATATTATAGTAATTTCTGATAAAATCAAAAGTTTCACTTGCATGGTACATTTTTATTGTATGCCACCAATAATATCCATCTTTAATTCCATTATAAATCTCTATTAAAAAAAACCCGTAAGCATTTCTGATTGAATCCCTTTCATGTTTTAAATCAAACTCAAGGTAGATATTACCATCCTCTATGGAATCAGCGTTTATAGCGTAGGATGTTAAGATTGAATATTTGTTACTACAATTTGATTCAAGACATACTGAGGCGGGTGGTTTTCCTTCAACAGTATCAAACAACCAAAATCCACCCTCGTCAGAATGGCTCCACTTGTTAAATTGAAAATCAGTAATTTCCCACCCCTCAAAAAAGGGAAGGGGGTAACCATATTCAATTTCATGTGTATCGATGTTGGTAAACATCGATTCGGCAGTATCACCTGGATAGCCGTAAGCACTTAATTCGTACAATGCAGAGGCTTTAAACGTATGAGTGCCTGGATTAATAGAGTCAAAAATAATCTTTATGGTATCGTCAGCCGGTTGACCCTGATAAGGAATATTATTGGCTATGGAATTATCCATATAAATATTAAATGACAGGGGGTTATAACTTGTGTCGGACGAAACAATGTCAGGTGGGGTAAAAGAGACTTGTACTTCATCGGTATTATAGGTGTATTCCGTTGTAAAATTTTGAGGTGGATGTAAATAGGATGAAGTCCATGTATATTCAACCATTTCGGAAGTTCTACAATCGTAAACCGCTTTAATTCCGGCGGTATAAGTTTGACCGTAGGTAAGATTTTGAAAAGTGTAGCTATTGGTATCGTGGTCGATATAGTCAATAATTTGATTATTCAAAAAAACATAATAGCCGATTGGGTTTGCATTTCCATGAGTAATAATGATGTTATCAACAGCCCAGCATCCTGCCTGCCAAAAATTATTATCATTTGCAAAAAAAGCAAGGTAAAAAGAGCTGCTATCCGGGTTGGTAAAGGCTGATAGATCAACCGAATCATATATCCATTCCCATTTGCGAGCCGGCGAATGCAGGGCAATCCAATTAAAGTTGGTATCAGTGCAATACATCACTGTAGCAACTTCATGATTACCTATTGCTCTTTGATAAAATGACCGATATCTTAAATACACAGAATCTTCTCCTCTCAAATCAATTTTGGGTGTTATCAGGTAAGTAGCTGAATAATGTCGGTTTTTTGGCAACTCACTATTCGAGACAGCATAATAACCGTCACCGGGAGGAATATGAATAAGTTCTACTGAACCGTTGAGCACTCTTAACCAAGGCCAATTTTTATTGGCTAATGTTATTTGCCAGCCGGGAGGAGGGAATACTGGATCCTCAAAATCCTGAAATGGCAATGCATTTACTTCTTTCATTGGTCTTTTCCAGGTTGCTATTGAAGTTAATGAATCAACACGGAAAGCATGAGGTGGATAAGCGATAGGTATTAAATTTGCCGCTGTGCTAAAGTCGGCATGAATTACGAGGTTGTTTTGCGTTAAAGTGTCGTATGTAGGCTTCCAAACAGTCATATTGTAAACACTGCTTTTCACACTGTCGAAAACGGCAACGCCGTTGCTATCTGTAAGTTGAGTATAGTGCTCCAGTACGGTAACTGCCTTGTCAGCAGAAATTTCATCCAGCATTACCTGTGCACCGGCAAGCGGGTTGTTTTGACATCCGTTTACAGTAATTTGTACCTGATAGTAATTGTTTTGCGCCGGTAACACATCAGCAAAACTTAAGAGTACAAGCGGCACAAAAAACAATTTAAAGGCCGATTTAAATTTTTTATCGACCCTATAACTTTTATAAATAATTTTAATTAAAGGATGGATATATTTCATGGTAAAGCAGTTTAATGGCCATAAAGTTAATAAAAAATTTCAACAGTTATAATTGATATTTATTATTATATTTGCGTGACCTTAAAAACATTGAATTATGACAGATGATGCGTTATTAGTATTGGAAGAAGCTGAAGAGAATATGCAGAAAGCCATTGGCCATTTGGAGCATGAGTTTTCTAAAATCAGGGCAGGGAAAGCCAATCCTGCCATGCTTCGCGGTATTTTAGTCGATTTTTACGGTGTGCCTACTCCCATTGAGCAGACTTCGAGTATTAACACTCCCGATGCACGCCAGATAATTGTACAGCCTTTTGATAAGAGCACCATTCACGAAATTGAAAAGGCCATCCTCAATGCCAATTTGGGTTTTAACCCTTCAAACGAAGGAGAGATATTGCGTATTAATGTCCCGCCACTTACCGAAGAGCGCCGCCACAGCCTTGTTAAGCAGGCGAAAAGTGTTGCTGAAGATACAAAAATAGGGGTTCGCAACGACCGCCGCAAAGCCAACGATGAACTTAAAAAACTTGAAAAGGAGGGCATGGCCGAAGATGAAGCCAAACGCGCAACGGATGAAGTCCAAAAGCTTACGGACAAGTATATTGAAAAAATTGATAAACTACTCGATTTAAAGGAAAAGGATATCTTAACGGTTTAATAAAAAAGGTGGTTTAAAAAAACCACCTTTTTTTATTTTTTAAGTCTTTTCTTTTTGTGCTTAAAATTACTAAAGGCCTTAAAAGCCAACTTAGCCACAGTTGCCGTGGTTACATACGAGCTTACTAAGTTTTCAGCAGCCATTTTCACCACATTGGTAAAGGTAAACTGCTGCTCAACCTCCTTAAATTTGTGTTGCAAAACTACTTCCTGTTCCTTAATCTGCTTTTGTTCTTCAAGCAACAGGCTATTAAACGCCTCTTCATCTTTTAAATCCACTTTTTGTAAATTGGATTGATCCGCTTCGGAACCGGAATCTTCAAACAACAGTTTGGCCAGCATACTTCGGATGGGATTGATAAGCAATGACTTTCGGAATATTACAGTAATCACCGCCAGTAACAAATAAAACCCTGCAACAATAAGGTAGCCTTGTGCCATTTTGTCGCTGTTACCATCGGAATACCACCAAACAAAAGCAAACGAAAAGAAGAGGATAAATCCCGCAGCAATGGAAAACAAAATCAGGAAAAGAGCAGCAAACGACGAGATTTTACTCGTCTTTTTTGCTGCTAACATTTTTTGATACCGAAGTTGAAGGTCGAGATAGTTTTTAAGCTCCTCAATCGTCTCCTTCAGCGGATTGTTGTGAACCTGATTGCTCATGGAGTTTAGCTTTCAGATTTTTCGCCTTTTACTTCTTCAATCTTTGCCTGAGCGGTTTCTTTTACCTCTTCCAGTTTCGATTGTGCAGCTTCTTTAACATCTTCCAGTACATCGGTAACGGTTTCTTTTAAATCTTCAAACTTGTCTTGAAGGTCGTCGGCTAAATCTTTCGATTTGTCGGCCAAACGGTTGCGTGTTTCTTCACCGGTTGCAGGGGCAAAAAGCAATCCTGCTACTGCGCCTACGGCTGCGCCTATTACTACGCCTGCCAAAAAGGCAAATCCTGAACTTGAACTGTTGTCACTCATGGTATTAAGTTTTTAAGTTAAAAATACAAATTGTTAATGGTTAAACGTACAATAACCAAAAGGTTACGTCTTGGTCGTTAAAAAATCCATAATTTTTATCCGACTGTTAAACTGTTTAACAACCACTTTGATTATTGTGTATGTGGGAATCGCAAATATCATACCAACCACACCGGCAAGCTTGCCTCCGATAATAATGGCAAGAAAAATCTCTACAGGATGTGCCTTTACGCTTTTTGAATAAATTTGAGGCTGTAAAACCGTGTTGTCAATAATGTTGGCTCCTAAAAATACAATGGCGACATAAAAAATGGAGCTGAATACCATATCGTATGAGCCAAACGAAAGCTCGGATAGTGCAGCAAGAAACATGCCCAACAGTGCTCCCATCAACGGCCCCAAATAGGGTATTACGTTGAGCAGGCCTCCCATAAAACCTATTAAAATGGCGTTGGGTACTCCTATTATAGCAAGTGCCGTTGCCTCAATGGTCATCATAATACCAACTTCCAGTAAAATGCCGTGAAAATATCTGACCAGCAATGACTTTGAGTTGTGAAGGATTTTGCTCATGTCTTTTTCGTATCTTGTCGGGGTTATCATTAAGGCGGCTCTTTTCATTAAAGTATCATCCAGTAAAAAATAGAATGATAAGAACAGCACGATAAATGTTCCCATAAATACCGATCCCGTGGTGGAAACCAGCGAGGCAAATATGTTGGTGAATCGGGCCACATCAATAAAACTGCCAAGTTGCTCCTGCAAGTAGTTTAAAAACGACTGTTCGGGATGCACCACATTATATTGAACCAAAAATTCATTTATTTTAACAAAAGTGCTGTGATAATGTGTGAGCAATGCATCCATATTGATGCTCGAAATAATGTTGGCCTGATAAATTATCAACGGCACAATAAACAGGACAAAGATTACCAGCACAAAAATTATCGACAGAAAGGTTATCGATACGCTTACAACATGCGATATGCGCAGTTTAAAAATCTTTTTTCCTTCGAGCCACCTTACCATGGGCGATCCGAGAATAGAGATGAAAGTGGCAATTAAAATGTAAACAACCAAATCGGAAAAAAACCATGCAAAAAGTAAAAAAAGTGCAAAAAGCAACAGGTTTATCAGCGGTCGTAAATAGTTAGTAGTGGTTTCGCTCATGTTTTGTTATTTTTTTCAAAAATACATTTATTTTTTTTAAAAAGCATAAAACAGGCTAACCTTATAGGCAAAATTGTCGCCTGTTTTGGGGAGACTATAGGGACCGTAGCGGTACATTACGCCAACGCCAATGTCGTACAACTGAAGGTTAAGCAGTTTTCGTATAACAATACCCGATTCGTAATACCCTTTTTCCATGGTTTTAAACGAATAGTTTATATGCTCTTCGGGGTGCTTTAAGGTACCTATTGAAAGATTGGTGAGAAGCAACAGTTGTGGTTTCCACTTACCAATGGATAGCAGCAGGTCTTTAAAATCCCAGGTTAAAAACAGCGATGCATATCTGTCGGACAAAAATTCGTTGGCGCGCATGGTACCAAAGGTATAGGGTGCGTAAATGCTAAATAGTGCGTAGGTTCCGTTGGCGGCGTACAACTCGCTGGCAGGGGCAGCACCGGTTGCAATGCCGCCACTGAGCATCCAGGTTAAACTGCCTGTATAGTTTGTGTTGATGGTGTGTAAAACGCGTAAATCAATTTTTGAGAAACCAAAATCACTGTTAAACAAACCTTTAATTCCTTGTGTATATTTAAACCAGATTACCGGATAGTCGGAGCCAAACGAAACCGGTCCTTTGGTTGTTTGCATAATTTTTTCGCGATAGGCATATCTGAATTCAAACGAAGCCATTGAAAAATGATAAACCTGAGGAGGTGTGCCGGCATTAAACGGGGTAAATATATAATTTCCGTATGCCTGTTTTGTTTGCTGTATAAGGCCAAGGTTCCAGCTAAAATCACGGAGTGCTTTTATTTTAAACTGATAGTTTATTTCGTAGCCCCGTGTAAGGTTCATGCGTGTGGTAAAAAACTGTCCGAAATAGTTGGTGTTCCATATTTGATTGTTGTCGGTAAAAAAACTTGTTCCTCCGCTCGGAAGCACATTGTAATAATAGTTAAACCTCATTTTTGAGTCGGAAGGCTTGTGAACCAGTACCGATGCGTCAACACCATATTTAAATGTTTTATCTCTAAATCCATATCCCAAAAAACCACCAAAGCTAAACACCTTTGAAACCTTGTGGTTTGTGTGTGCGCCCACACCCAAATAAAATCCTTCGTAATTGTTGTAATGAAAAAACCTGTTGATGTCGAAATCAACCGGCCCCCAGGGAATAACCCCTGACATAAGACTTTGAGCGGTGGTGGCATATTTGTCAAAGTCGGTTTCTTTACCAATGGAGTCGATTACCCGGTAGGTTTCGCGCTCGCGGGCATTGAGCGAATCGGTACGGTATTTATTCCAAAAATTTTCTTTCTTTTTGGTGGCATCATCTTCAACTTCCACTTCGTGAAACCCAAAATCTTTTTTACGCAATCCGGGGTGAAGGTTGATATCTTTCAAAAAGCTGGTTCCATGGGCTACCAAAGCGTAAGAGTGCTTGCCTGAGCTAACTTTCATATTGGTAAATATTATATCGGTATTTAACTGGGTGGGGAACCAATGGCCTTCAATTTGCTCGTACAGCTGCTGTATTTGAATAGTAAGCCCTGTTGTGTCTTTGGATGGTTCGGCTTTTACATTTTGAACGGCCCACCCGTTGCTGTTGATATAAAGAAATCCCTTTAAACCGTCAAATCTGGTGTTGATGCGAGGTCTGTAGCTGATTATAAAAGTGGTGTCGCCCTTGTCGTTGTACGTGGTATCTTCCAATAAAAAGAAATATTTCCGGGTACTTCCCTTGCTGATGGGATTAATATAGTTTTTATTAAGGATATTTATTTTTTCGTTGTAAAAGGAGGTTGACTGTATCTGCGAAAGCATAAAAACAATCACCGGATTTTTAAACCCGGAAACTTTGGTGGCGATAACGTTTTCCTGATTTAGTTTTGGCTTCATGTACTTCCGCTCCGTAACGGTTTCGCTCATAAAAAAGTCCTGTTTATCAAGTAGTTTCCTTACTTTTATTTCTGAAGTGTCCATTAACGCGGTATCCATTTTCATCAGCGAATCGGCATCGGCGGTAAGAACCATTTTATCGTACGATACATACGAAAATTCCGGCAGATTTTCAGGATTGTTGTTGTCACGATTGGCTATAACAAGGTTGATGATTCTGTGAGCAGGATTAACACCCGGAAAAACAGTTACTTCATCCAGGTCAATCGACTTGGGAGTGAGAAAAATATTCTGTATCTTTTTTGAGTAGTCGATGGTGTATTCCAATGTTTCGTATCCAAGATAAGAGAGCTTCAGGCAACAGGTACCCTCCGGCAGTTTAATCTGAAATTTACCTTCGATATCGCTCATTGTTCCCGATTTTGCAGATTCTGAGATTATATTTACAAAAGCCAGCGGCTTACGGCTGGTACTGTCGAGCACCCTGCCTTTAACCGTGATAGTTTGTGCATTGAGCAGCGTTGAAATAAGGATGAGAAATAAAATAATCAGGTTTCGTTTCACGAATTCGGGTTTTATCGTTCAAAAATAGAAAAAAACCAATGCTCCGAATGGCAATTGGCAAAATAAATTAAAAGGGAGTTGCAAACAGTCTTGAGGGTAAAACGATATTCGATTTTTCCTATCTTTGCTTATAAACAAATAAACCGAACCATGGAACAAAAAGATTGGTACAAATTTTATGGTGATGTTCCTTACAGCCTCGATTATCCCGAAGGCTCTTTATACGACCTGCTTAAGGAAAGTGTTAAGAATCATCCTGATGCTGTGGCTTATGATTTTCTTGACAAAACAGCAACCTATAGCGAGCTTGGTAAGCAAATTGATGAATTTGCCTGTATTTTTCATAATGCAGGATTTCGTGCCGGTGATACCATGAGTATAATTATGCCTACTTCGCCACAGGGGATTATAGCCTTTTATGCCGTAAATAAGTTGGGAGGAGTAGCCGGTTTTATTCATCCGCTTTCCACCGAAGAAGAAATGCAGCATTATCTCACACTCAGCCAATCGCGTTTTGCACTTACTCTTGATATTTTTTACGAAAAAATAGCTGCAATAAAAAATGCAGTTCCCTTAGAAAAACTATTTGTTACCAGGATTTCAACTTATATGCCGACGGTTAAGAAATTGGCATACAGTGTAATAACAATTACCAAAAGAGTGCCTTTAAAGGTCTCCTGGGCGATTTGGCTTGAAAAAGCAGACCGAAACTGCAAGGAGTCTTCTGCTTATGTTTCTTCTGCCGGCAGCGATTTAGCGGTGATTCTATACAGCGGGGGTACCACGGGAGTGCCCAAAGGGGTGATGCTTACCAATAAAAATATTGTTTCGGAAGGAATGATGGTGGCCGCCTGGGGAAAGCTTGATGAAACGGATACCATTTTGGCCATTCTGCCTATATTTCATGGGTTTGGCTTGAGTGTATGTATAAATGCCGCTTTGCTGGCAGGGGCAAAAACAGTACTTGTCCCAAAATTTACCGTGGAAGATGTGGTTAAACTTATACGCAAAAAGAAACCTACTGCGTTAATAGGGGTCCCAACTCTTTTTAAAGCTTTGCTTGATGTAAAGAAATTCAGGGAAAGTGATTTGAGTTTTTTGAAAATGACTTTTTCAGGTGCCGACACGCTTCCGCGCGCTTTGAAAGAAGAATTTGATGAAACAGTGCGCAAAAACGGTGGCAGCTCGGTATTGCTCGAAGGGTATGGCCTTACGGAAGCAGTAACGGCCATAATGGCCTTGCCTGCACATGAATATCGCGAAGGTTCCATCGGCCTGCCTTTTCCTGATATGGATATAAAAATTGTTGATGCTGAAACATTTAAAGAGTTGCCCCATGGTGATATTGGCGAAATTGTTATCAATGGTCCGGCGGTAATGAAAGGTTATTTAAACAACCCTGAAGAAACGGCGGCCACATTAAAAGTGCACGATGACGGAAAGATATGGCTACATACAGGCGACCTGGGGTATCGTGATTCCGATGGCTTTTTCTATTTTAAACAACGACTGAAAAGGATGATTAAGTCTTCGGGCATTAATGTATATCCCTCAGAAGTGGAAAATGTGATTTGCAGGCACGAAGATGTTAAATTTGCTTGTGTTATCGGTGTTGATGATGCACATCAAATGACACGTATTAAAGCTTTTGTTGAGCTGCATGATACTTCAAAATCTTCGCCTGAAAAAGAAAAAGAGATTATTAACTTTGTGCGTAAAAGGCTGATAAAATGGAGTTGTCCCCGCGAAATAGAGTTTGTTGAAAAATTGCCTTTAACCAAGATTGGAAAAGTTGATTTTAGAAAATTGGAAGAAAAAGAATATGCAAAAAACAGCCATACTGACAAGGTTTAGGGAAGTGGCTAACGCTCCTTACGCTTATTTGCGCAAATTAAAAAGTACCACGGGAAAACAGATGATAGGCTCTACCTGTGCATTTACACCGGAAGAGTTTATTTTGGCAGCCGGCGCACACCCGTTTCGTATTTTTGGTGAATCGGAAAGCTTGTCTGGTGCCGATGCTCATATACAGGCCTATGGTTGTTCCATGGTTCGTGGTATGCTGGAAGATGGACTTTCGGGTAAACTCGATTTTGCAGATGGCGTGGTTTTTCCGCATGCCTGCGATTCCATACAACGATTATCGGATATTTGGCGACTAAATATCAAATCGTTACATTTTGATGTGCTGCTTCCGGTTAAATTGGATACGCCAACGGCTAAAAATTACTTTGTTAAGGTGCTGCAACGTTTTGGAAAAGATATTGAAAAAGCGCTTGGAGTACATATTACCGATAATGCTTTAAAAGAAGCCGTTATTTTAATGAATAATTTGCGCAGGCGTCTAAAGCGCCTATATACCTTGCAATCGGAAAAGCCGGGTGTTATTTCAGGAAGCGACCTTGCTGCAATTGTAAAGGCTGCCATGGTTATGGATAAACAAGAAGCAGTAACCTGGCTGGACGAGCTGTTGGTGTTGTTGGAAAATGAGCAGGGTTCGCAGGAAAAAGTAAAGCGAATACTTATTTCAGGTAGTGTTTGTAGTCATCCTGACATTCACCAAATGATTGAAGACAAGGGTGGGGTAGTGGTTTGGGATGACCTTTGTAGCGGAACCCGTTATTTTGAAGGGATTGTTGACGAAGAAAAACCCTTAGTGGAGGCTATCGCCGGCAGGTTTACCCAAAGGTATGTGTGTCCGGCAAAACATTTGGGTGTGAGTTTTCAAATGGAGAATCTGAAAAAGTTGGTGAGCACACATAAGGTAGATGGAGTTCTGTTTATGATATTAAAGTTTTGTGAACCTTTTTCATTTGATTATCCCGACATCAAGGAAGAACTGGAAAATATGGAGATTCCTTTTCTTTTGGTAGAGATGGATCGCCACAACGAAGTGGATGAGCAAATGAGGACAAGAATAGATACCATGTTGGAAATCCTTTAAAAGCATAAACCCTAATCTTTTTTTAAATCCTGAGTTAATAATAATTTAAGCAGATGGCAGGACGGTTAAAGGCAACTAAGAAAATGAAAAGTATCATGAAATGGTACTACATTGAGGCAAAATATGCACGATATCTTGGTAAAAAAATAGCATGGATAACCAGTGGTGGCCCGGTGGAACCGCTTATAGCCATGAATATTATCCCCATATATCCCGAAAACCATGGTGCTATGATTGGGGCTTCTAAAAAAGGTGGGAAAATGTCGGAATTTGCCGAAGGACTGGGATACTCTTCCGATGTTTGTTCGTACGCAAAAAATGATATCACCTCTTCTATCACTAAAGAAAGTCCCATAAAAGGCGGGCTTCCAAAACCCGATATGCTCATTTGTAGTAATAATATTTGTGGTACGGTGTTGAAATGGTATGAAATACAGGCCAGAAAATTCGGGGTGCCATTGTTTATTTACGATACACCTTTTGTGCATACCGAATTTACCGAAGAAGCCCGCGAGTATGTGAATGAACAGACCAAAGATTATATTCGGTTTTTGGAAAAACATACAGGGAAAAAGTTTGATTACAAAAAAATGAAAAAAGTTGGCAAGCTTTCGCTTGAAGCCATGCGTTTATGGAAAAATGTGCTGGAAACTGCAGAACACAAACCCAGCCCCATGACTGCCTTTGATGCCTTTTTTCATTTGGCACTTATTGTAACCCTTCGAGGTAAAAAAGTGGTGGTAAAATATTATAAGCAGTTATTAAAGGAGTTGGAAGTGCGTAACCGAAATAATGTTGGAGCGGTGGATAACGAAAAATATCGACTTTTGTGGGACAATCTGCCTATTTGGTTTCGTATGCGATGGCTTTCTGAAAAATTTGCTTCACACGGTGCTGCACTTGTGGCTGATACGTACACACAGGCTTGGTGTGGTGTTATCGATTATGTGGACGAAAACGATTTTCTTAGCACCATGGGTGAAGCCTATACGCGCATCCATTTAAATGTGGGGGTGGATCAAATGGCTGACACAATTAAAAAGTTCATTAAGCAATATGATGTGGATGGGCTTGTGATGCACTCCAATCGCAGTTGTAAACCCTATTCTTTTGGTCAATATGATATTCAAAACCTTTTGCAAGATGAAGATATTCCGGTTTTAATGATTGAAGCCGATATGACCGATGAACGTAAATTTTCCGATAGTCAGGCTGAGGCGCGGATAGATGCCTTTATGGAAGTAATAAAACAACGAAAAAAAGAAAAATGATTACGCTTGGAATAGATATAGGTTCGTTGACAGCCAAAGCTGTTTTGTACGACGGCAAACAAGTGATGGAAAAACATTTGATACCGGTTGGGTACAACTCGAAAAAAGCAGGGGTAAAGCTTATGGAAGAGTTACTGCAAAAAGCAGGTGTTGATCAGACAGACATAGGCAAAATTGTTTCCACAGGCTATGGCCGAAATAGTATTGATTTTGCACACAAGGCTGTAACAGAGATTATTTGTCACGGGAAAGGAATCCATCATCAAATGCCACACATTCGTACAATAATTGATATTGGTGGCCAGGACAGCAAAGTAATTGTGTTGGACAAGCGGGGAAATGTGGCAAACTTTATAATGAATGACAAATGTGCAGCAGGTACCGGACGTTTTTTGGATGTGATGGCTCGTGCCATGGAAACCGAGATACATGAATTCGGATTGCTGTCGTTGCAGTCGGAAAACCCTTCTAAAATTAGCAGTGTGTGCACGGTTTTTGCCGAATCAGAGATAATTTCACTGGTGGCTAAAGGTGAAAATCGTGAGGATATTACCTCAGGTATTCATTTGTCCATTGCCCGACGGATTGCTTCAATGGTAAAACGTCTTGGAATGATTCCACCGGTAGCCATGAGCGGTGGTGTTGCGCTTAACGTGGGGCTGGTGGATGCTTTGCAAAAAATACTGGATACTAAAATTGAAACTACACCTTTTTCGCAATACAGTGGCGCACTGGGAGCTGCTTTGCTGGCACAGGAGTTATAGTATCTGATTTATTCAGGTTAGGGGGTATAGTCCATCTGTTAAACCAACTCCAGCAATGTGATTTCAGGCAAGATGCCAATCCTGCCGGGATATCCGATGGATCCAATGCCGCGGTTGACATACAGGTAATGATTGCTTACCGGGTTTTTGTACAGGCCTGCCCAATGTTTGTAAACATATTGTGCAGGGCTCCATTTTATGTTTTTCGATTCAATGCCGAACTGAAAACCGTGGGTGTGTCCCGAAAGGGTAAGGTTTACCGGATAATTTCCGGGTACAACAACTTTATCCCAATGGGAGGGGTCGTGCGAAAGCAAAATCTTTACAGGAACTTCTTCGGTACCTTTCAGGGCTTCGTCAATTTTTCCGTAACGGGGAAAGCGTTTATTGGCTCCCCAGTTTTCAACACCGGCCAGGGCAAGTTTATCATCCCCTTTTTCAAAGACAACGTTTTCGTTGTTAAGTAGTTTCCAGTCAATTCGTTTGTAAAAGTCAAACAGGTCGGTCATGTTTTTTTCTTTGGCTGCTTTATCGGGCCACGAAACATAAAGGCCGTAGTCGTGGTTGCCAAGGGTGGCATAAACGCCCATCGGAGCCGTGAGCTTTTTAAGCTGTTCTTCAAAACGGTAAGCTTCACGGGTTGAAAAGGTTACCAAATCACCGGTAAAGACAATAAGGTCGGGTTTCAGGCTTAAAATGGTTTTAATGGCTTCGTCCATGGGCTTGGTAAGTCCCCAGTTGCCAAGATGAAAATCGGATATTTGCAAGATTTTCAATCCCTTAAAAGAGGAGGGAAGGCCTTTAATCTTAATCCTCTCGCGATAAACCTTAAATTCAAATGCCCACTTAAACATGCCCACAAACATGCTTCCCATCACCAGTCCTCCCGACAGGAAACCCAGGTATTGCAAAAACTTACTTCTCGTAATGCCTTCGTGTTCTTTGTTGATTTCCTTTCTTTTCTGTTTTTTCGACAGGTGAAAGCTCCGCCCTATGATTCTTGCAGTGTCGGCCAGTAAAAGAAACAAGATGGGCAATATTTTTGCCGTATAGGCCACTATAATAAATCCGAAGAGATAGTTTCGGAACACATCGTTCCATTGAATGATGGGAACAATGTCGGCAGCCACCACAACAAACCCGATGGCAGTAAGTGGGAGCCAGTAAATAACAATGAGTAAAATTTTTAACAGCAGGTTGTAGCTGTACACTCTTTTACGGAATGCCGACCACAAATAGATATCACCCATAATCAATATCAGTCCGGCAAGATACATTCCCGTATAGCGTGGCATCGACCACTTTAGCAGGAAATATCCCACCGCCATGAGTAGCGGTATTATCAGGTATTGCGGTTTAAATTTCAAATTATTCGGCGTGTTCTTTAATAAAATTTACAAGCCCGCGGGCGTTGAAAATACCCATCAGTTTTTCAGGTAACGGGGCAAAGCCAAACTGTTGTTCGCCAACGGTAATGACCCCGTTTTTAAAGTCCACATCAACCTTATCACCCGGTTTGTAAGCGTCAACTGCCTCGGGAACCAACAAAATAGGCAACCCCTGATTTACCGATGAACGGAAAAAGATTCTGTTAACCGATTTGCAAATCACCGCTTTAACGCCGGCATGCGAAAGGCCGACGGCAGGGTGCTCGCGCGAGCTTCCGCAACCGAAGTTGGCGCCGGCAATAATAATATCGCCCGGTTTTACCCTGTCGGTAAAATTAACGTCAAATCCTTTAAAGAGGTGCGGCATAATTTTTTCCGGTTCGGAACTGAGTACCTGATAGGTGAGGTTTCCGGCAAACATCTGGTCGGTGTTCAGGTCGTTGGCATCGGCATAATTCCAAACATTACCCATCCTGCGGTTGTCGTTTTCGTCGATGGTAACCGTGTTTGCCTGCTCAATGGTATAAGGAAACTTGTCGTTGGCTTCAATACCACGCGGGTCAACAATTTTTCCTGCCAGTGCCGAGTGAGCCACCGTTGCCGGTGATGCGAGATAGATAAACGACTCTTTGTTACCCATGCGCCCTTTAAAATTACGGTTGGCAGTGGAGATAACGTTGTAGCCGTCGGCAGGAATGCCCTGGCCGGTGCCAAGGCAGGGGCCGCAGCTGGCAGAAAGCACGTTGGCGCCTGCATCAAGAAAGATTTCAATTAAACCCTCTTTCATGGCCTGCCTGTAAATTTTTT
The DNA here is from genome assembly GCA_015493215.1 of Bacteroidales bacterium. Lineage (GTDB taxonomy): Bacteria > Bacteroidota > Bacteroidia > Bacteroidales > F082 > B16-G9. The sequence continues at coordinate 14,329 of WGDP01000118.1, forward strand.
GCGAAGCGGGAACAATCACCATTTGAAAATCTTCGGGAAGTTTTTTACCTTTTAATACGGCTGCTGCTTCGCGTAAGTCTTCCAAACGCCCGTTGGTACAGGTTCCTACCAGTGCTTCGTTGAGCTTGGTACCCGCCACTTCCGACAAGGCTTTTACGTTGTCAACATGGTGTGGTGCTGCCACCAGCGGAAATAATTCCGACAGGTTAATTTCAATTTCTTTTGCATATTTGGCATCCTTGTCAGCCCAAACGCCTTCGCCTGAAAAGGTGTCGCCAAGCCACGATTTTAAAACTTCATCGTAGGGAAAAACGGCGTTTTTGGCTCCCATTTCCGATGCCAGATTTGTCAGGGTCATCCGCTGGTCAACGGTGAGCGTTTTTACCCCTTCGCCATGATACTCAATGGACATGTAATCGGCGCCGCTGGAGCCAATCATGCCAATAATCCACAATGAGAGATCCTTGGCGTAAACGCCTTTGTTCAGTTTTCCTTTCAAGGTAATTTTAATGGATTCGGGAACCCTGAACCATGTTTCACCCTGGCGCCACAAGCCTGCCGCTTCGGTACGGTCGATTCCGGCAGCAAAGGCATTGAAAGCTCCTGCCGTACAGGTGTGACTGTCGGAACCTACAATCACCATTCCCGGTTTGGCGTAGTCAGCCATAATTTGATGACAGATACCTTTTCCGGCATCATGGAACTTTGTAATTTCCTGAGCATGAACAATCTTACGGATACTTTCGTATTGATTGGCCAGCTTTGCGCTGGTGGGCGGGGCGTTGTGGTCGAGCACAATTAAAAGTTGCTCGGGGTATTTTACCTTTTCGCCGCCCATTTTTCTGAAAGTGTTAAAAATGGAAGCTGTGTTATCGTGTGATAAAATAATATCGGGTTTCTTAAAAACGATGCTTCCGGTTGGAGCGCCAAATATTTTTTCTGCAAAGGTCTTTCCACTCATTGTTGATGGTTTTGAATGTTTTTTTACCAGGGCGTAATTTAAACAGTAATTAGCCATTGAATTAAATTTCGGGCAAAGATAAGGGTAAATATTATTGAGGCTTTGTTAATAATTGGTTACTGTTAACGATTTTTTTATCTGCTATGAGCCTGCCAGGCCTGTGGTTACTGTATAAATTGTTAAAAACCCGAAAGGATGTTTTAATTATTTTTAACAGAAAAGTTGCTGCTGTCATGTCATGTGTCTTCTGGCTGTGAGACTGCTTCGTCTTCTGATAAATATCGGAAGCAATCTCAATACGTCACTTTTAGCTTGACATGACACTACTTCAATTTATAATTCAACAGCATGTTGCCGGCACCGGTTATTAAATTGACTTCGCGGTTGTTTTGTAAACTGGTTATGGTAAATGGCGTATCGCCCATAAGTTCTTTGCTGATACTGATGTTGCCGTTTTTGTCGAACAGGTAAATATTGTGTTCCAAATCGGACACGATGCCCAACACCTTTTTGTTTTTTCCAAGCTTGAAAAAGGCCGGTTTAATACGGATATCCGAATTGAATGTGTAGCTGAACAACACCTTTTTAAAACGGTTGAAAACAGTGAGCTTGTTTTTGTCAACATAAATAAAATCGGGTGTTCCATCGTTGTTAAAGTCATCGTACAGGAAAAAATGTTGTGGCGAAAAGTTCCCAAAGTCAGTATAACGAAGCTTGCCTGTTGCCGACAGGTAAACCAACTTGCCCTGCTGGTTGGTAGTTATAAAAATGCCCTTGCTGTTGGTTTTGTTTACATAAAATTTGCTGTTGACAGCTTTGTTAAGTTTTCCTTTAATTTTTATGCGTTCCTGTCCCTTGCGGTTAACAATTTTAATCCGGTTGTTGATGTCGGTTACAATAAGATAGTTTTTGTGGTTGGCCACGAGATGTTGTACCGGTTTTATTACGATGTCGTTCATTTTAAAGTTTTTCCAGCCTTTAATTTTGCGGCCTTTGATGCTGTAGTTATATATCCTTTTGTCCGATTGAGCCAGCAAAATTCTGTAGTCCTTTTTGTGGTTGTAATCAAACACGTTAAGCCCGTTGGTAGCCGATGGATTTATCCTGATGGGATACTGCTTAACATTTTTTCCGTTTTTATCGAAGAGATAGATATAGTCGGAGGTGTTAAACAGGTACTGGATTTTCCGGTTTTTGAAATAATCAACCTGAAAAACGCTGCTAACTGGCGTTCCCGAAAGTTGCTTTTTCCATAGTATTACCCCGTCGTACCGAATTAGATAAACTTTGTTGCTTTTGTCAAACACAATAATATTACGTTTTCCGGTGGTATGGTCTTTTACAGGATAAGGCTGACTCGCAATGTCGTCATCGAGTTTTACCCGCCACAAAGCGAGGTTTTCCTGATGATGTGTGGTGCTCTGTTTTAAATATAATCCCGTATAAAGGTAGGGAGGTTGATTGCTCATTTGATACAAGACACCCGCAAAATCTTTAATAGATGCCCGGTTTACTTTTATGCTGCC
>WGDP01000119.1 GCA_015493215.1 Bacteroidales bacterium
CGGGTGGAGACCTGAAAGGTTGAGGAAAAAAAAGATATCAGCCCCCCGGGCTAAACCCCGGGGGAAAGGTGAAGAAAACCAAAACCTTTAAGGTCGAGCAAAGCTTTGCGGGTGGAGACCTGAAAGGTTGAAGATAAAAAGAAACATATCAGCTCCCCCGGGCTAAACCCCGGGGGAATTCGAGGAAAAGAAGACAAACAAAGCTTTTGTGCTGCACAGTTATCTTCACAACAATCATAACAATGCAACAATTAAGCAATGTATCAATTAAGCAACGTATCAATTAAACAATTAAACAGTTTCAAATCATGGCACAGGAAATAGAAAGAAAATTTTTAGTAAAAGGTGATTTCAAACCTTTTGTAACCAAGTCAACACGAATTACCCAGGGATACCTTTCATCGGTTCCCGAAAGAACCGTCAGGGTTCGTATCAAAGGAGACAAAGGATTTTTAACCATCAAGGGTATTGGCAACGCTTCCGGCGCCAGCCGCTTTGAATGGGAAAAGGAAATTACAGTGGAAGAAGCCAACTCGCTGCTGGAGCTTTGCGAACCAGGTATTATCGACAAAACCCGTTACATTGTTCCCGAACAGAGTGGTTTAAAATTTGAAGTGGATGAATTTTATGGCGACAACGACGGATTGACCGTTGCAGAAATCGAACTTCCCACCGAAGACCACCCTTTTACCAAACCCGACTGGTTGGGTGAAGAGGTAACCGGTGACGTTAAATATTTTAACTCCATGTTAATGAAAAACCCATATAAAAACTGGAAATAAAATTTGTGGTATGAGTGAAGCAACGTTAGAGGGGACAAAAACAAAGCAGTTCGATCCGCTGGACATGCAAAATTACAAAATCGAGAAGCTCCCAAAGCGGTCGAAATCGAAGTTTGAGCAAATATTGTCCACCATTGGCGGCCCGCTGGCCATCATACTTTTTATTGTTATTTATTTTGTAGCACAGCCCTCGTTTCTTGGCCATATTAATCCGGATTCGCTAAGCGACTATGCAAGAAAAATATTTGACACCGTTGGTGCTGCTGAGTTTTCGCGCATGAATGTTGCCATGATGGCGGTGTTTGTTTTAAGCATTGTATTGTGGATGACCGAAGCCATTCCCAACTATTTAACTTCACTCATTCTTATTATTTCGCTGGTACTGCTGGGGGTTCTCAGCGAAAAGGAGGCTTATGCCCAGCTTGGCCACAAAGTAATGTGGCTCAACATTATGTCGTTTGTATTGGCCAGCATGCTGGTAAAAACCGGACTGGCCAAGCGGTTTGCCCTTTGGTTTATTGTACATTTTGGCAAACGCGCCTCCTCCATCTTTTTAAGCTTTTTGTTCATTAATGTGGTATTGTCGGCATTTATTTCGGCAACCACAGCCAAAGCGGCCATTTTACTACCCATCTTTATGGTAATTGCAGCAGTGTATGGTGCACGGGGCGGCACAAACAAAAACAACTTCGGACGTAACATTGTGTTGCAAAACCTGTTCTACATCAACATTGGCGCAGGCGGATTTGTTACAGGGTCGGGAGCCAACCTGTTGGCAGCATCGCTGATTATGGGTGCCACCAGTGCCGACATCTATTTTTCCGACTGGATGACAGCCAACTTTCCGGTGGCGTTGGCAATGATGTTTTTAGGTTACATCATCGCTGTTAAAATATTTTTCCCATTAAAAAAAGAGGAGCGGCTCCCACAAATTCAAGGGGGAATGGAACGCTTGAAAGATGAGCTGTCAAAACTTGGAAAAATCAGTTTTCAGGAGATAAAAGCCATCATTCTGTTTACTTCTATTTTAGCACTTTGGAGTACCGATAAATATCACGGCATCAGCCCCACAGCAGTGGCATTTATGGGAGCCATCATTGCGTTGTTACCCCGCATTGGCATATTAACCTGGAACGAAGTGGACATCCCGTGGCACCTGATGCTCTTCTCGGCAGGAGCCTATACCCTGGGAGCCGGTTTTAAAGCTACCGACCTGCCTTCCATATCGGTAAATGCAGCTTTCGATGCCATGGGTTTTGGAAACAACACTCCTTTTTGGATTTTTTATATAGCACTTACCGGAGCCATGATGTTCAGTGCGCTGATATTCCAGTCGAAAACCATGCGTACCATGATTTTTATTCCCATCGCCATTGGTGTGGCCAACCGTTTTAACTATCCGGTGGTAAGTCTGGCACTGCCGGTAGCCTTTTTGATTGAGTATGTGTTTGTGCTTCCGTTTAACAGTAAACCGGCAGCGCTGCTGTACGAAACTGACCAATACAGCCTTACCGACACCTTTAAATACGGTATCACCATGATGTTTGTGGGATGGTTTATAAACATCCTGCTTGGCGAAACTTATTGGCACTGGATTGGCATTGTACCCAACGGGGTGTTTGGAATATTTTAATCATAAAAGGTTTTATTAATCAATTTAAAAACCGATACTATCCCAAAAAGTGTGTAAAGTGCATCTTAATTAACTTTGATTCCAAAATTCTAAAAGTGTTAGTAATGAAATACTTAATTTTAACATTATTCGTCTTTTCTGTAATTACCGGTTTTTCGCAAGACACAATTATAGCAAATGGTCACCGGTTCCCTGTTATAATTACATCTTGTGGAGAAACCACAATAAAATTTATCAAGATAAATGACCCATATCACGAAATACACGAAAAATCTAGAAAACTTCTTGACAAAATTATTTATGAAGAAGCCCCAAAGGGAAGTAATTTAATAGTGTTTCAGAGTGATAGTTTAAAAGATTTACAATTAATGAAGGCATTTGTATTTCTATTAAAAAATCGTGGCTTTACATTTGAAGAGTTGGATAAAGATTTTTTCATAATAGAAACCAGAATGAAAAAAATTAAAAAAAGTTATAATGTAAAGGTTTCAGTTTCTATTAATAACAATCAGGCGATGATACGAACTTATGGGGTTGGAGATATTATAAGTGAAGGATTTTTATATTACGGAACAGGAGTTGTAACTTCATCTCGAGATAATACTAACTATAGAGGTGTTAAAAAAGGTTCAACATCAAGATATGATTCATTTGCTTTTGCTTTTGGTGAACAAATTGCAAAAGAGTTTAAGGCATACTATGGAGGCAAAATTTTTTTTAAGAAGGAACAATAATTCTAAGGCTTTGGGTATGAGTCAGCAAACAGTATATTAGTTATTTCACCCACTATTCTTTTAAATTTATGTTCATTTCTTGTCTCGCCAAGAAGCGACCCATCCCGAAAGCTTGTAAAAAAGGAAGGTTAATTCTTGTTTGAACCCTTTGCTGGAATTTTTAAAAGTAACTTGATGATTTTATAGGGTAACTAACCGTATCAGTTTGACGTAAGGAAAGCTGAACTCCGCCTTGGCTAAATTCCGTTAAAAAAACATAAGCCTGACGACGTTAAAAACTTATGCTGTTTGACGACGTTAGGCCTGCCCCATTACTATGTTTTACTTCAAGTTTTGAAAATCTGAGTAAACATGCTTTTTCTTTATTTTTTTCTTGTGGCAGGGCTAAAAGGAGGAGTTCATAAGTTTTAGACGGTAGGGTTATGTTTTTAGGAATTTAGGCGTAGCGGACATTTTTTTGGTTACTTTTTTGAGCAAAAAAGTAACAAAGAGAAATGGCATTGTCGTATAAAGTTTTACTTATTGCTGAAACCCGTTAGTTTAAGAAAATAACTAATAGGACAAACACTAGCTAATAATAATATTGTTCCCTCATCAGTCGAACTTAAAACTTCACAATCTTAGCCGCCGACCTATTGCCATCGGATGATTTTGAAACAACAAAATAGACCCCTTCTTTTAAACCAAAAAGGTTGATGGTTGCTTTTTCATTGTATCCTGACAGAATCACCTTTTTTACCAATCTTCCGGCAGTGCTATAAAACGAAACAATATGCCAGTCGGTGTTTTTATCAGGAAACACAATCGTCAGGCTGCTTGTAACCGGATTGGGATAACAAACAAGGCCGGCATCTCCGGTTGTATTGCTTTTATTTTCATCAATCCCCACAAAACCACCGGTATAGGTTTTAAAAACAATACTGTTTTCACCCATCACCAACCCCTCATCCTTTGAAAAGAATGCAAGTGCATCAGGAGTGGAAGTTGTATAAAATTCAAAACCAAGTGAGTGCCAGCTATCACCACCGTCATCGGTTCTTAACAAGGTACTGGCATTATCCGAAACGGTGATATAGCCAACCTCATCGGTGGAAAAATCAATATCCGTAAACTGATATTGCCCCTCAAGGTCATGCGTAACGGCTGCCCATGTATCGCCACCATTGGTAGTTTTTAAAATTTTATTCCCGATTGCAAAGCCTGTATCGGGGTTAATAAAATATATCTTTCTTACGGAAGCGGAAACATCAAAAGAGTCCACAACCCATGTATCTCCCTGATTGTATGTACGCAAAAAATAATCCTGAACATATCTGCTTACGGCAAAACCATTTGAATCGTCGGCAAAAGCCATGTTATTTATTTCGTCAAAACGGTGAAGCCACACATCACTTTTTTGCCAGGTTTTACAACTGTCGGTTGTTTTATAAATCACCGCATTGCCGCCTTCGTCCCCTCCCACAAAACCGGTTTGCTCATTAATAAACCAAAGGCTTTTTGTGGCAAAATTAGAATAGTTTATTTCAAAGGTTACCCAGGTTGTACCACCATCCATCGTTTTATGTAATTCTCCCATATGATTACCTATAGCTACTCCAAAATCAGGATTTAAAAACTGTAAAACATATATTGGAAATGCATGATGGGCATTGGCACCAAACACCTTATTCCAAGTATATCCTGCATCAGTTGATTTATAAATACATCCCGATGCAATGCCGCCGCCTCCAATGGTTGTTGTTCCAATGAAGACAGTGTTTTGATCTACTATTTGGGCGTCATTAATATCAGCAGTATGAAATGTCCATTGGTATTTGATAAACCAGTCCTGTCCCCAATTAATGCTTTTGAGTATTTGCCCATAGGCGCCCACACAAAGTCCGTGTCCGTTATCCAAAAAGGAGGGTGCTGTTAAATTCAAGAAACTGTATGGCATATTTGATTCCTGCCAGGTCAGCCCTCCATCAACGGTTCGTAAAATCATGTTGTCGTACATTACCCTGTGCCCCGTTGCAAACCCTGTTTGAGCATCGAAAAAGTAGAAATCATGGACATAGTTAAAAGGGTCGGTATAAACCACCTGCCAGGTTGCACCTCCATCGGAGGTACGCAAAATATAATTTGTATTTGAAGAAGAGTTATCAACCGATCCGGTAATAAATCCAGTGTTCTCATCAAGAAATTTAATAGCCCACAGTCCAAAACCTTCAATGGCAGGGGTTATGGCAACCGAGTCCCATGTTTCTCCCGCATTGGTGGTTTTAAAAAAATACATACCTCCCGTATTCCCGATAAACCCGGTAGAATCATTTATAAAATGCAAATACTTTGGAAAAAAATAATAAGATGAGTGGCATAAGCAGGTTGATATCCAGTTTAATCCGCCGTCTGTGGTTTTCATAACCGAGTCTCTTTTGGTCATAAAACCGGTTTGTTCGTTTATAAAGTACACATCAAGAAAATTAACATTGCCACTATCAATAACACTCTTCCAGCTCTGTCCCCCATTAACGGTTTTAATTAAAGTTGAATGATCTCCTGCCGCAAAACCCAAATTTGAATCCACAAACTGAATAGCATTCAGGTTTACCGATCGTGAAATCCCGGCCGGATAATAGTTGATAATCCACGAGGCACCCATATTTTCAGTATATAATATGGTGGCTCCTGTGCCAATGGCAACCATGCGGTTTGTTCCGGGCACACGCACTATCTCCTTAAGGGAGCTTTCAATGGGGTTGGGATTAATTCTTTCCCAGGGTATCGACTGGCAAAAGGAACCGGTTAACGTTGACAGAAATAAAACAATTAATAAGGAGAATGATTTCATTTTTACAAAGGTTTAGGTTTGTAAAGGTAAATAAAATTCAACTACTTTTGTTCCTCTAAAAATCAATTATTAAATGGCCAAAAAGAAGAAAAAAAAGAAGAATCAGGTATTTTTATCTCCTGAAAGTTATATTAAAAATAAAGCCCGGGATTTAGAAATCAGCGAATGCCTTATTAATGAAGGTTGGAAAGAGGGTGGCTTGGCTCAAATTATGGTGGCCAGAAAACACGTAACCGGAAACATCACCATGGGTTTGTTTCTTGTTGATACCTTTTGCCTTGGCGTTAAAAATACATTTTTCCGGTTTAATGTTTCCGAATACATGTACAACGACTTTAAAGAGGAGGTATTTCATGGCGAAGCGGTTGTAATAGATTACACGCTTGCACACAACATTATTTACGGAGCACTTGAATTTGCTGAAGAGTATGGTTTTTATCCCAATAAGTCGTTCAGCAATGTTACAAAATACATTCTTGATGACGATGAAGATGTTGACATCATCGACCTGGAATTTGGCCAAGACGGGAAGCCCTTTTTGGTTATCACCGATGAAAATGAACCATATAAAAAGTACCTTTCAATACTTGATGAAACTGCCGGCCCCGGAAATTATACCTTTATGCTTCCCAACAGTGAAATGAGTGAAGATATTGAAGAATTTGAAGAAGAGGAAGACGAAGATGATAATTATTTTAGCGGAAACCGCGCTTTTCTTGAACCCTTTATTTATGAATACGAGGAAGAGTCTAAGGTATTTCAATTGCTCAGCCAATTGGATAACCCTAACGAAACACCACTGGAAAACATTGAAATTCAAAAGGATGAACTTGAAGAAATAACAAGAAAAGCCGTGTTCCGTATTATGGAATATGAATTTGAAGAATCCGTTTCGGATGCTGAGGCAGAAGAGGCTTTTAAGTTCGGAAAAAAGTTGTTTGAAGGGTTTGAAATTGACCCTGACAGGTTGGTTGGAGAAAAGGGAACATTGCCTGATAACGATTCGAATGACCTCATTTATGCCATAAATTATATTGTTGATGGAAAACCAAAAACAGGCCTTAATCTATTACGAAATTTAGTTAAAAAACATCCTGACAAACCGTTTTTATACAGCTACATTTCACGCTGCTACCTGGATATCAACAAGTTTAAATCACACAAAGAAATAGTACTGTACGCCTATAGCAGGTTTCCTGATGATTTAAATGTAAGGACTGACTACTTAAACCTATTGATTAATACAGAAAAGATTGACGAAGCAGGAGAGTTACTGAATAAATATGGGACATCGCTATCGGAAATGTTTCCTGATAAAAAAGTCTTCCTGTTGGATGATGTTATATCGTTTTATTCTACTATTTGCTCATACTATATTTTTACCGGCAATTTGTTAAAGGCAAAAAGTATTTTATACCAGTTGGAGTTAATTAGCGAAGACTATCTTATTGACGATTATTTTATTGACAGAATTTATCACAATTACTTCTCTGAGCTTTATAAGACATATATTGAAAACCATCCGCAGCAAGATGATGAATAACAAAAAAAGGCAGCCTGACGGGCTGCCTTTTTTTAATAAAACTCTTTTGGCTTAGTGCTTGGCCAAATAATTGGCAATACCATCCAAAGTAGGCTCAACAGCGTCATCGCCCGGATGCCAGTCGGCAGGACAAACTTCACCGTTTTCTTCAAAAAACTGTAAGGCGTCAACCATCCGAAGGGCTTCGTCAACACTACGACCCAACGGCAAATCATTAACAACCTGATGACGAACCACGCCTTGTTTGTCGATTAAAAACAAACCGCGATAGGCAACAGCAGCACCATTAAAGGATGCATTACCGTCTTCATCGTAATCGTACTCACCGGCCAAAACATCATAATTTTCGGCAATGGTTTTCGACAGGTCGGCTACCAAAGGATATTTCACGCCCTGGATACCACCTTTGTCTTTGGGAGTGTTGAGCCATGCCCAATGCGAAAAGTTCGAGTCAACCGAACAGCCTACTACTGCAACATTTCTCTTTTCAAATTCTTCCATTTTGTCCTGAAAAGCGATAATTTCGGTAGGACAAACAAAGGTAAAATCCAAGGGGTAAAAGAAAAATACCACGTGCTTTTTACCGATATACTGTTCAAGAGAAAATTTTTCTACAAATTCACCGCCATTAACAACGGCATCAGCTTCAAATAAAGGAGCTTTTTTTCCAACTAATACTGACATATTTTTTAGTTTAAAGGTTATATTATTATTCAATGCAAAATTAAGAATTATTTTAAATAAGCAACTTGAGCCGATTTCTTTTTACCGGAAATTTAGTTTTTTTAACGAATGATACAATTTGGATATCATTTCTGCATACCCACCGTTCCCGCCG
>WGDP01000120.1 GCA_015493215.1 Bacteroidales bacterium
GATAAACCCCTGCCATTAAAAAATTGTACCGGTGCTTATTTTCCACATCCAAACTCATTACCACTTGTATTTATTATCGCTACACAAATATACATCAAATTAACATAAGATATTTTTTCAATATTTATTTAAAATATCGTTTCAAAAAAGTTAACTTACAGAATAAATAATATTACCTTTGTGAGGTTAAACCAATAAAAAGAACATAAAATGGAAAACAACAAGGTAATTGATATTTTAAAAGAGGCAATTTTATTAGAACGCAGAGGCAAAGCCTTTTACACACAGGCCGCCCGTAATTCGGAAAGCAAATCTGCCAAAAAGATTTTTGAAATGATGGCCGAAGAGGAAGATGAACATATTGAGTTTTTGTCGAAACAGTTTAAAAACTATGTTAAAAATCACGAGTTTCTAACAAATTTTGAACATCACGAAGAAGATGACACCGCCGGTGAAATTTTAACCGAACAAATAAAAAAGGAAATTGATGCTGCAAGTTTTGAAGCCGCCGCAATTTCCGCTGCTATTGATTTTGAGAACCGCGCCATTGAAGTTTATTCGTCAAGAGCCAAAGAAGCCACCGACCCCAAAGAAAAAGAGATGTACCAAATGCTGGCAGATTGGGAAAGCGGACATCATAACCTGTTACACAAATTAAACGAAGACCTGAAAGAGCAGATTTGGAACGACAACAACTTTTGGCCATTTTAAATTACCTGCTTAAAATTTTTACCCCCTTAACCACGAAAGGCGCCATTCTATTGATGCTTTCGTGGTTTTTTATTTTGTTACAACCGTAATTTATAACCAAACCATTTGTTTATTGAACAATAGTTCAATAAATTTGCCGCCAAATTAATATGTCATGTCACCTCGCCCCAAAAGACAGCGAAAATTAAACGAGCCTCCATCGGCAACGGGATTTATTCCTGAAGATGGTGATTTTGACAAAAACGACATCATTGTACTTTTGTACGAAGAGTTTGAGGCCATTAAACTTGCTGACTACGAAGGCCTTTCACAACTGGAAGCATCAAAATTCATGGAGGTGTCGCGTCCCACTTTTACCAGAATTTACGACTCGGCACGGAAAAAAATTGCCCGTGCATTCATCGAGCACAAGCATTTGAAGATTGGTGGGGGCGATGTGGTGTTTAACGATAAATGGTATTTGTGCAATCATTGCGAATCGGTTTTTAAACTTCCGCCGTCAACCGGTAGTGATGTTGAATGTCCCGTTTGTCATTCCACCGATGTAATAGAAATTCAGAATGCCGACATTAAACACCAAAAATTCAGAGGAAGACATGGCAGAGGAAGGCATCGCGACGGCATGGGCAGTCAGCCGGGCAATTGTGTTTGTCCCAAATGCAACTATTCAATTTCACATGTACCGGGTGTTCCATGTAACAGCCAGCTTTGTCCCACTTGTAACATCCAAATGGTTCGCGAGGACTCATTTCATCATAAAAATATTATTAATAAAAGAAATCATAAATAACCAATGAAAAAAAAATTAGCCATTCCCTCCGACAACGGAGAATTATCGCAACATTTTGGGCACAGCCCCGAATTTGTCTTTTTCGATATTGAAGATAACAAAATCATAAAAGAGTATCACCTGCCACCGCCACCCCATACCGAAGGCTCCATCCCACGATGGCTTGCCAATCAGGATGTCACCGATATTTTAACAGGCGGCATAGGCCCCAAGGCCATAGAAATTTTATATGCAAACAACATAAATGTTTATGTTGGCGTTGAAATTGATGAGCCGGTAAATCTGGCCATGGACTTTGTAAACGGAAATTTAAAATACGGACAAAATTATTGTCATCATTAAAAAATAATAAATATTATGGACACAAAAAACAAAGGATTTAACTCCAAACTTATACATGCCGGCGCATACGAAGATGCCAAAGGCAGTGCTGTAAATCCAATTTATCAAACCTCCACCTTTAAATTCAGAAATGCCGACCATGGTGCCAGATGTTTCTCGGGTGAAGAAAAAGGCTTTATTTATACCAGACTTGGCAATCCAACCATCGAAGAGCTGGAAAATGCTGTTGCCGAACTTGAAAATGGCGTTGGCGCACTGGCAGTGGCCTCCGGTATGGCAGCTGTAAACACAGTTTATCTTACGGTTTTAAGTCAGGGCGACCACATGATTAGTCACAGCTCGGTTTATGGCCCATCGCGTGGCATTATGGAAAAATTATACCCTAAGTACGGTGTTGAGTCAACCTATGTTGATTGTACCGATTTAAGCAACATCGAAAAAGCCATCAAACCCAATACAAAATTAATTTATCTTGAAACTCCGGCCAACCCAACCATGGGAATAACCGATATTGCAGCCGCTTCGGAACTGGCTCATAAACACAACATTTTGGTGTGTGTTGACAACACCTTTTGCAGCCCTTACCTGCAAAAACCGTTGGATCTGGGCGCCGATATCGTTTTACATTCGATGACAAAATTTATCAACGGCCATGCCGATATTGTGGGAGGCATTGTAATTGCCAAAACCGCCGAAATGTTTAGCGAGCTAAAATATGTGATGACCAACATGGGCTTTAACATGGATCCGCATCAGGCTTGGCTTACACGCCGAGGCCTTAAAACACTTGCCATCCGCATCGACCGTGCCCAGCAAAATGCCATTGAGGTTGCCAATTACCTGGAAAAACATCCTAAAGTAGATTGGATTCTTTTCCCCGGTTTAAAATCGCATCCACAGCACGAATTGGCCAAAAAGCAGATGAAAGGACCCGGCGCCATGATTTCGTTTGGCGTTAAAGGCGGATTGGAAGCAGGCAAAATTGTGATGGACAATGTGCATCTCGCCATGCTTGCCGTATCGTTGGGTGGTATCGAAACACTTATCCAGCATCCGGCTTCAATGACCCATTCAAAACTGTCGAAAGAAGCCCGCGAAACAGCAGGAATATCTGACGGTTTAGTAAGGCTGTCAATTGGAATTGAGGATGTTGAAGACATTATTGCCGACCTCGACCACGCCTTATCGCTAGTATAGAAAAAATTCATATAAATATTTAAAAAGCCTGTTTATCAATTGAAACAGGCTTTTTTACTTCCCATTAAAAAATATTGCTATTTTTGCTTTCCCTAAGAGATTGCTGCAAAATTAATTGGCTGGAACATGCGAAGATATTTTGTGGCAGGCCTTAAGCGAACCCTATAACCTAAATGCCCCCGGGCACAAAGGATTGTTAAATAAAATACGTTATGGAAAACAAAGAGCAACTTAATCAAAATTCTGAATCGTTGAATCAGAATGAGAAATCTGAAGCTGCAAGCAATGCAGTGGATTCAAATGCAAACCAACCTATGTTAAACGAACAGGAAAAAAGTCATCTTATTGAATTGATGACGGGTAAAAAACCCAAAGAAGAAGAACCTGCAAGTAAAAAAGAAGAAATCGTTACAGAAGAGCCAATAACGGAAGACTCAGCTGTTAGCGATAAAACAGTTGACGAAGAAAAGCCTGAAACCATCATCAGCGAACACGAAAAACATCGTATTATCCGGTTGATGAGCAGCAACTTCAACCCACAAAAACCCGAAGGCAACTACGATGATGCATCGCTTCGGGAAGACGAAGAACATCTTGGTGATTTGGCTGAGCATGAATATGAATATGATAAAATGAACAAACAAGAGCTGGTTGAGCTTTTGGAAGACATTGTTCAGGAAAAAGATATACGACTTATTAAAAATCAGGTTGGCAACATAAAAAGTGCTTTCCTGCATGTAAATAAAGAAGAAAAAGAAAAACTAAAAAAAGCCTTTTTGGCCGATGGTGGTAAGGAAGAAGATTTTAAATCGACCGAAGACCCGCTTGAGCAAAGGTTTAATGCTGCTTTCAATATTTTTAAACACAACAAGCATAAATATGCCGAGTTGCTTGAAAAGCAGAAACAGGTAAACCTCGAAGAGAAGGTAAAGGTTTTGGAAGAGATGAAAACCATTATCAACTCCAACGAACCCCTTAAAAAAACCTACGACGAATTTCGTAAGCTGCAAGACCGCTGGAAAGAAATTGGCATGGTTCCGGCAACGGAGCTTTCCAATTTATGGCAAAATTACCATTTTTATGTGGATAGGTTTTTCGACAAGGTACGCATCAACAAAGAGTTACGCGACCTTGACCTGAAGAAAAACCTTGAAAATAAAATTGCCCTCTGCGAAAAAACCGAAGAACTGATTATTGAAAAATCGGTAATAAAATCGTTTAAGCTGTTACAAAAGTACCACGATGAATGGCGCAGCATCGGCCCTGTTCCCATGGATAAGAAAGATGATTTGTGGGAACGTTTTAAAACTGCCACCGATAAAATTAACGAACGCAGAAAAGAGCACTATAAAGCCATTCAGGAACAACAACAGTTAAATTACGAGAAAAAACTGGTGTTCTGCGAAAAGGCTGAAGAGCTTGTGGCTCAGCTGCCCGACAGCATTAAATCGTGGCAGAAAAAAACCGAAGAAATTACCAACCTGCTTAACGAATGGAAAAAAACCGGCCGGGCACCCCGACAGGTAAACGATGAAGTTTGGGCTAAATTCAAAGGCTCGCTCGACACTTTTTTCAATGCAAAAAGAGATTTCTTTGCGCAGTTGAAAGAGCAGCAAATGAACAACTACAACCTAAAACTGGCTCTGTGCGTGGAAGCCGAAAAAATTAAAGACAGCGACGAGTGGAAAAAAACCACCAACGAGTTAATCCGTTTGCAAAAAGAGTGGAAAAAAATAGGACCTGTCCCCAAACGCCACTCCGACAAAATATGGAAACGTTTCCGCTCGGCCTGTGATGACTTCTTCAACAGAAAATCAGAATATTTTAAAGACATCCATAAGGTTGAAGCCGAAAACCTAAAGAATAAAGTTGCACTCATTGAGGAAATTAAAAATTACAAACCTCAAAACAACCGTGCAGCCGACATGGAAGCCCTTAAATCATTCCAGCGCAGGTGGGTTGAAATAGGTCATGTTCCATTTAAAGAAAAAGACAGGCTGCAATCGGAATACCGCGAGCATATTGATAAACTTTTTGATTTGCTGTCGGTTAACCGGATGGAGATGACAGCACAAAACTATCAGAAACATATTGAAGAGCTGCTCGACAGCTCCGACGATGGCCGCCGGTTAAGCCGCGAACGGAACTACCTCTCCAATAAAATGCGCACCCTTAAAGAAGAGATTTCGGTTTGGGAAAACAACATTGGTTTCTTTTCTTCTTCAAACAAATCAAACAAACTAAAAGAGGATTTTGAAAAGAAAATCAACAAAGCCAAACACGAGCTTGAAGTTATTATGGGCAAAATAAAAGCCATCGACAAAGCAATGCGTTAGTTAACTTTAACGATAATAAACTTGAAAAACCACGGATCTGTTTGTTCGTGGTTTTTTATTTTCCTTCGGTGGCAGAAAAAATATTCTTATCATTGAATTTTACCAATTGAACAAATTGAGATTTATGCCAGGCATAAATCTCAATGTAATAATTCTGTCAATTCGGTCAATTCGATGAAGAAAAACGTTGTCATTTTCTATTGTTGTGGAAAATCTCACAGTTGCAAACTGTGAGAGAGAGATAAAGTGAAATCTCACAGTTGTAAACTGTGAGAGAGATAAAATGAAATCTCACAGTTGCAAACTGTGAGAGAGATAAAGTATAGGATTTTACTGCCTACCCACTCGCCTGGCATCGGATAGAATTACTATACTGAAACAGCTTAATTACCTCTCTGGCCTCTTTAACATCGTGCACCCTTAAAATGTTGGCTCCATTTTGTAACGCAAGCATGTGAAGTGCGGTAGAACCATTTAAAGCCTCATCAGGTTTAGTACCCAGCACTTTGTTAATCATCGATTTACGAGAAATACCTGCCAGCAATGGCAGACGGCCAATTCTAACCTGCTCGAGGTTATTTAATAAGGTATAATTACATTCAAGGCTTTTTCCAAAGCCAAATCCGGGATCTAAAATAACATCCACCACGCCCAGGTTAAAAAGTGCCTCTACCCTCTCGCTAAAAAAGCTGCGTACTTTATTTACAACATCTTTTGTTATAGGATTTTGCTGCATGGTTTCTGGAGTTCCTTTAATATGCATCAAAACATACGGCACTTTTAATTCGGCAATGGTTTTAAACATCTGCTTATCAAAAAGCCCACCCGAAATATCATTAATCATGTCGGCTCCTTCCAAAACCGAGGCCTTTGCAACTTCCGAACGAAAAGTATCAACCGAAACCGGAACAGCCGGAAACTCCTTTTTAATAAACTGCAACGGTGCCAACACACGCGCCAACTCCTCTTTTTCCGAAACAAATTCGGCACCAGGGCGCGTTGAAACACCCCCCACATCAATAATATCAACACCTTCATCAACCATGGCGCTCACCCTGTTAAACCACTCCTCCCTTTGGTTGTATTTGCCTCCATCATAAAACGAATCGGGAGTGGCATTCAATATTCCCATCACCAAAGGAGTGCTAAAATCAAAACCAAAAAAATTGCTTTGATATTTTTTTCCGTCGTTTGACTCAAAAGATGTACTTTTATCACCCATTTTTGTACCGTTGTTGCGGGCACAAAGTTAAGTATTTAAGTGCAGAATATTATGGACAAAACCAAAAAGCAATTTGAACAGGTTATTAATGAATGTCGTACTGTTTTTAAGAACAAACTGAAAGACTACGGAACCGCCTGGCGCATATTGCGCACGCCAAGTCTCACCGACCAGATTTATATAAAGGCGAACCGTATTCGCAGCATTCAGATAAAAGGTGAAAAAAAAGTGGACGAAGGCTTTATTCCCGAATTTATCGGCATTGTCAATTATTCGGTGATGGCGTTGGTGCAGCTCGACATTGGCTTTGCCGAATGTCCCGACCTGAAAGAAAAAGAGGCACTGGAACTGTACGATAAATTTATTTACCAGTCGCGCGATTTGATGTTTGACAAAAACCATGATTATGATGAGGCTTGGCGCAATATGCGGATTGCTTCGTTTACCGACATCATCCTAATGAAACTTCTTAGAATAAAACAGATAGAGAACAACGAAGGAAAAACCATCGTTTCGGAAGGGTTGGATGCCAACTACTCCGACATCATTAATTATTCGTTGTTTGCACTCATCAAATTGATTCTTGAAAATGAAAAAGCCTAAAACACTTAAACCTGAAAATATTCTGCTTAAAATTGACAGAGTTTTACTGGGATTGCTGTTTATTTTTTCTTCAACAGTAAAAGGAATTGACCCCATCGGTACTGCTTATCGTGTTGAAGATTATTTGTTGGCGTACGGTTTGGATGGCCTTACCGACTTAAAATTGATACTGGCCATTGCCTTAATAACCACCGAATTTATTTTAGGATTTGCCCTACTGTTTAAACTTCGCTATAAAATAGCAGCATGGGGCACCTTTTTAATGATGATTTTCTTTTTGGTGGTTACCTGGTTTGATGCTACCAAAAACCTCGTTCCCGACTGTGGTTGTTTTGGTGATGCCATCAAACTTTCAAACTGGGCTACCTTTTACAAAAACATAGTTTTTACCATCATGGCGTTTGTGTTGCTGTTTGCTCAAAAGGGACAACAGCGTGCCAAACCCATGTTGCAAAATATTATTTTAATATTGGCTGCCGGCGGCTTTATGTGGTTCCAGTTTTACAATTACAACCACCTTCCGTTGCTCGATTTCAGAGCCTGGAAAACGGGTAAAGACATGAAAATAAAAAATGCCGACAAGCAAAAGATTTATGTTATTTACAAAAACAAACAAACCGGCGAAACCAAAGAGTACCTCTCGCCTGACTATCCGTGGAACGACAGCATCTGGAAAGCCAACTGGGTTTTTGTTGACCAGCGAATTGACGATTCACAGGTAATTAAACCCCATGATTTGATTATTGAAAATGCTCAGCGAGACGATGTAACCTCGGGAATCATTGAAAATCCGGGCTTCCAGCTGCTCATTATTTCGCAGGATATGGACGAAACCAACGGTGAAGCCATGATTAAAGCCTCAAAACTTGCCGCTGCTCTGGAACCGGAAAGCGTTGAAACCGCATTAATTACAGCAACCGGCCCCGAAGAGGTAAAGAAGTATTTAAAACTTTACAACATAACCTATCCGGTTTATTACGCCGATGACATTGAGCTGAAAGCCATGATTCGTTCAAATCCGGGCATTATGTTGCTGCATAATGGTGTTATATTAAATAAATGGCATTATAACGATTTCCCAACCAAAGCCGAGATTGATGATTTACTGAAATAGAAGGGTTAAACCATTCTGCCCTCTTTGGCAACCACCTTACCATTTAAAATTACCGTATCCACCTTGTTGGTTCCATAGTAATAGGGTAGGTACTCCAACGATGGTATTTCTTTGGTAATATAGAGGTTGGCCGTTTTTCCAACCGCAATAGTGCCGAGCTTATCGCTCAAATCCATGGCATAAGCAGTATTTAGGGTGGTGGCATTAATTCCCTCTTCGGGCAGCAGCTTATAGGCAATACTTGCCATCGACAAAATAAACTGCATATTTCCTGAAGGCGAAGAACCCGGATTAAAATCGGAAGCCATGGCCACAGGCAAACCGGCATCAATCATTTTACGCGCAGGGGCATACACCATACCCAAAAAGAAGGCCGCACCGGGAAGTACCGTAGGCATGGTTTGCGAACCCAACAAGGCCTGAATCTCATCATCACCCACATACTCCAGGTGGTCAACCGACAAGGCTTTATATTTTACACCTGCCTGCACCCCTCCTGAAAAATCCAGTTCGTTAGCATGTATTTTTCCCTGCAATCCGTACTGTAAGCCGGCCTCTAAAATACGTTCGGTATCTTCAACGGTAAAAAAACCTTTGTCACAAAACACATCGATGTAATCGGCAAGGCCTTCAAGGGCAACCTGTGGCAGCATTTCGTTAATGACCATGTCCACATAATCGCCCTGTCTCCCTTTATAAGCTGCGGGAACAGCATGTGCGCCAAGAAAAGTTGATTTTATGGTAAGCGGAGACAACTGCTTCAACTTTTTTATCACTCTGAGCATTTTTAGCTCTGCATCAAACGAAAGTCCGTAACCGCTTTTAATTTCAACAGCTCCGGTACCGTATAAAATAATTTCATCAAGCCGTTTTAAAGCATCTTCAAGAAGTTGCTCCTCGCTTATCTCCTGCATCTTTTTGGCAGAATTTAAAATACCCCCTCCCCTTTTGGCAATCTCTTCGTACGAAAGTCCTTTTATTTTATCAACATATTCAATTTCGCGTGAAGCGGGATAAACAAGATGTGTATGCGAATCCACAAACGAAGGCAACACAAACCTGCCCTTTGCATCAATAACTTCTGTCTCTTGGGTTTCCCACATATAACTTTTATCCGAAAATTGGTTCATCGCACCAAAAGCTGCAATTTTCCCGTTTTCAATAAACAGAAAAGCATCTTCAACCGCCTCAACTTTTGCCATCTCTTTTCCCGCTGCCCGGTTTTTCAATTTTAAGGTTTCAACCTGAACCAGCCGCTTAATATTTTTGATTAAAAGTGCCATAATATTTTTTATACAAAAGTAACCAAAAACCATACAACCATTAAATAATTGATACTGTCATCATAACATAGTGCACAAAAATTATTTTACCTATAACAATTATATTATTTTTGTGCTCGAAATATTGAAAAATAACAAAAACCAAATCCGATGAACAAACATTTTACACTTGTTTTATTCGCACTCTTTATTTTTGCTACGGGTCTGTTAGCCAAAGAGGTGAACAAGGCAACTGCAGAAAAAGCAGCTGTAAATTTCTTTTATCAAAAATCCAATCAATATGCAGAAAAGGTCAACTATTTCGACCTGAATATCATCGACTCATATGTTATTGATAATGCATATTATGTTATTAACTTTGAAAAAGGCTGGGTTTTAATCAGTGCCGAAGATGCTTTACCACCTGTACTGGGTTACAATTTTAGCGGTAACTTTCCCGCCCCGCAAAATCTTGACAAAAACACTAAAAGCTGGATGGCACATTATGTTGATGAAGTAAAATTTGTAAAAGAGAACAATCTTACCGCAGACAACAACATTTCAAGCCAATGGAACAACTATTTAAACACTGCACCTGAAAATATGAACCTGAGAGGCGACAGGGATGTAGATCCGTTAATTGACCCCATTGCCTGGAATCAGGATAACCCTTGGAATATGGACTGCCCCGAAGATGCTGCCGGCCCGGGAGGCCATGTTTATGTTGGCTGTGTTGCCACTGCCATGAGCCAGATTATGTACTATTGGAGATATCCTTTAATCGGACACGGCCAAAAACAATATTATCAGGCACCTTACGGAGTTATTAAGGCTATTTTCGACACCACCCATTACAACTGGGACGGTATGATGTGTAGCATTGATAACAGAAACATTTGGGATTGCGCCCTGATTGGTTTTCATGCAGGAGTTAGTGTACAAATGGATTACGGCCCTGATGGCTCAGGTGCACAAAGTACCAGCGTGCCCAATGCATTAAAAAGTTATTTCAGATACAGCACAAGCGCGCAATATTTAAGCAAAAGTAACTACAGCCAATCGCAGTGGGAAAATATGATGCAGGCAAACCTTGATGACGGTAAACCGCTTTACTATTCGGGTTACAGCTCGGATGGCGGCCATGCTTTTGTATGCGATGGCTACCAGGGTTCAAACTATTACCATTTTAATTTTGGTTGGAGCGGCGCTTCAAACGGCTACTACACACTTCAGGATGTTGGCGGATTTAGTTCCGGACAGGGTATGGTAAGAAATATCTATCCCGGAGATGCAGGCTATCCGTACGTTGCCAACGGTGCCGACACCTTAAAATTTAATGCAGGCTCATTTACCGATGGCTCAGGACCCGTGGATGACTATCCTGCCGGGATGAATGCCTCATGGTTAATTTCACCCCAAACAAGCACCGATTCAGTATCTACTGTAAGCCTCCATTTTGTTAAATTCAATACGGCAAGCAGCGACCATTTAATGATTTATGATGGCAACTCAGCAGGCGATTCGTTGATTGGTGATTACTCGGGAAGCAACATTCCTGACGATATTACCGTTGACAATAAAGAGGTGTTTATCACTTTTACATCAACAGGGACTGCACCCGGTTTTAACATTGAATATACCACAACCGCACCCACCTGGTGTAACGGCAACACGGTAATTACCGATCCCAACGGTACCGTTACCGATGGTTCTGAAAATGGTTTTTATTATAACAATGGTGCCACCTGTATTTTTATCTTCCAAAATCCGGAAGGTGTTAAATACAACTTTGAATTCAATGAATTTTCAACCGAACCTGACAACGATAAGCTAACGGTTTATGATGGAGCAAACAACCTGATTGCCGAATATTCAGGCAACACGCTGCCAACTCCGTTTTCAATAGCAACCAACATGGTTATTATGACCTGGGGAACCAATGCCACCATCAACGATCAGGGATGGAGTTTTGATTTCACCGTTGACGGAGTAGGCGTTTCCGAAAATGTTTACAACAACTTAAACGTTTATCCAAACCCTACCAATGGTAAGGTAAACATCAATTTTGATGTTGAAAAAGCCAACGATGTAAGAGTAATTGTATCGAACCTTAACGGCCAGGTGGTTTACAGCGAAACCATCAACAGGCTTAACGGTGTTTATAACAACAGCATCGACCTTAGCAATGAAGCCAAAGGAGTTTATATGCTGAGTATTGTAAGCAGCAAAGGTAAAACTGACAAAAAGATTGTGCTTCAGTAACGAAGTCCGGTTAGAAATTATAAAGAGGCTGTTCAATTAAGGACAGCCTTTTTTTATGTGCACAAACCTATTATTTGCTCCACAAGCTCTGCCCACAAACTCGTTCGGATTTGTAATCCGAATGACATAACAACGGCATAACAATCTAAATATAAGTATATTATTGTCTTTCAGATTTGCCCGCCTGAATGAATTCATTCGGGCAGGCAAATCTGAAAGAGCGAGCTTGAGTGAAAGAGCTTGGGTTCGGATTTTTCTACCTGAATTACAAAGTCGGGTGGGCAAATTTGAAAGAACCTGGGTTATAAAAATACATCAGCATCTTTCCAAATACCCAACCATGAAGTGGTTTAACATGAATAACCATCGGTGAAACCGGTGGTTAAAACAATGTATTTTAAAGAACCCTTGCAGGGTTCACTTGAGTTTGGCTAATTTCGGGTATAAAAAGGAGCATTAATAAAGGGGTTTTTAGAGTTTTGAAGGCTTTGTGTCTGGAGTTGCTGGTTAACGAAGTCGTTAAAACTAATTCCCATGCCTTTAACGTAAAGGTGAGCACGCACATTATTA
>WGDP01000121.1 GCA_015493215.1 Bacteroidales bacterium
TGTCGGGATGGTCGCAGGTTCGAGTCCTGCCACTCCGACTTGTTTAAGGGATGATTTGTTGAAAAAACAGGTTATCCCTTTTTTATTGGTATGAAATTTTTAATGGTTTTGAGGGCTGGCATGTCCCGACATGGATGTCGGGATGGTCGCAGGTTCGAGTCCTGCCACTCCGACTAAACGAAAAGGGTTGGTTTATTGTTAAATAAGCCAACCCTTTTTTCGTGCTTTATTAAAAACTGAAAATCCTATTCCTTTTCCACTTTAAAATCCATTGTCATGCTGCGGTCGCCGAAGGTTACTTTAACGGTGTAAATTCCGTTAGCCCAATCGGAAACATTGAGGGTATAGTCTAACATAGGAAGGGTTGCGGTTCCTTTATAAAGTTCTTTAATCTTTTTTCCCTTGGCGTTATAAATATCGGCCTGAACATTTTTGCTC
This sequence comes from Bacteroidales bacterium, assembly GCA_015493215.1. Taxonomy (GTDB): domain Bacteria; phylum Bacteroidota; class Bacteroidia; order Bacteroidales; family F082; genus B16-G9. The sequence continues at coordinate 439 of WGDP01000121.1, forward strand.
ATAACTCCGGCAATTTTTATAACCGTAGTAGATTCGGCCGGTTGCGGAAAAATATGAATACCGGGTACGTTGGCTTTAGGGCCTTTGTTCATTTGACCTCCGTTCATACCTTTCATATTATTCATTCCTCTGTTTCCCATCATTCCGGGTTTTCCCATGCCCATGTTGTTTTTTTTGTTCATCCTGTGATGACGCATCATCATTTTTCCATAATTCATTTGTGGGTTCCACATTAAAATAAAGGCAGGGTCAGTCATTCTGTCCAACATTTTCTCCGGGCCGCTGCCCATTCTGTTGTTGTTTGCAGGACGCATGGCAGCAAGGTCTTTACTCCATTGCTCTTTCATTTTAGTCATTTCGTTTATGTACTGCTTTTTTAAGTCAGGATGGGCATCTGTAATTTTATCAAGCTGGCCTTTAAAGGCTGCAAAATGTGCTTCTCTCATCTGCTCGCGGCCATCGGGGTTAGGTTGTTGGCCTTTCATGCTCTCGCGAACGGCATCCCGCTGGTCTTTGATTTTAAGCAGCTCCTCGGTTTCTGATTTGGTAAGAGCATCCATCCAAATCTTTTTTTGTTTTAAAAGCTCTGGCTTAATGTTTTGCTCCATATAGCTTTTAATTTTTTGTCGCTGTCCGTTGCCGTTGCCACCGGGTTGTGCGGTTAATCCTAAGCCGGTCATTAAAAACATGCCGGTCATAATAATTGCAATAATTTTTTTCATTTTTTTTAAGTTTTAAGGTTTGCTTGTTAGACAGTACTGCCTGACGATTTATTCCTTAAACAAAAAAAACAATGGTTTTTTGCTTGGAGGCTTAATTTAAAATAGAAGTTGTTTAAAGTCTAAAACTTGTTATTTAGACAAAGCGCTGTATATTAATAATTTGTATTAACACTTCAATTACTATTATTTCTCATAACCTAATTTGTAACGAATTTTATCTCGCCTATGGCGAGATAAAATTCATACTATTTCAATTGAACAAGAGAATATTAGCAGATATTTGTTTCTAAATTTTTAGGCATATATAGTATTAAGAAACCATTTAATATTTTACACTCAATATCGTTAAGTTAACTTTAAACAAGTTCATAAAGTCCAAAATCAATTCCTGTTTTGAAGTGCCAGATTATTTATTTGGATGTTTCTATAGGAATTAGCCGTTGTTTGTTAAATCTACACAGCCGTTAAACGTTTACCCGAAAGGGTTTTTCATTACTTTTGCAGCCTTATTAAAAGCAGTATGAAATACTTTTTACCGGGATTTATTTTTATTTGTTTCTTTTTGTTTCCTGATGTACTTTTTAGTCAGGTACGTGTATATAACACAACAAAAATAGTGGGTAAGGCTCCGGTTATTGATGGGCGCATTGATGATCCGGCATGGAATAGTGTTGAGTGGCAGGATGATTTTACGCAAAAAGAGCCTTATGAATTTGCCAAACCAAGCCAAAAAACGGCTTTTAAGGTTTTATATGATGATAACAACCTTTATGTTGCCGTTAGAGCATTTGACGATGAACCCGATAAAATAGAAAAACGGTTGGGACGCCGCGACAATTTTGAAGGTGACTGGATTGCTGTTGGCATCAGCAGTCATTTTGATCACCTTACGGGATATGGTTTTAGCGTAAATGCTTTGGGTGTTAAGGGTGATGGCATTGTAACCAACGATACCAAGTGGGATGACACCTGGAACCCCGTTTATTATGTTAAAACCAGCATTGATGATAAGGGCTGGGTGGCTGAGTTTAAAATTCCTTTTAATCAGTTGCGGTTTGGAAAAAAGGAGCAATATGTGTGGGGATTGGAAGTGATGCGGTATCTTTTCAGAAAAGAGGAGACATCATTGTGGCAGATGGTTCCGCAAGATGCTTCGGGATGGGTAAGTATGTGGGGCGAGCTGCATGGTATCAAAAATATAAAGCCAAAAAAAGAAATTGCACTTACACCTTATTTAATGGGTGGTTTGGAAAAAAGCCCCAAAGAGGAAGGGAACCCTTTTAAAACCGGAACAGACTGGAAATACAATGGCGGCCTTGACGGGAAAATTGCCGTTACCAACGACCTCACCTTAAATTTTACCATCAACCCCGATTTTGGCCAGGTTGAAGCCGACCCTTCTCAGGTAAATCTAACGGCTTTTGAAACTTATTTTAATGAGCGCAGGCCTTTTTTTATCGAAGGTGCTGCCATTTTTAAATACCCTTTATTGGCCGGTTCGGGATGGAGCCGCGAAAATCTGTTTTATTCCCGAAGAATTGGCAGAGCACCTCAGGGATACCCCAACCTAAAGGCAGATGAGTATGCCAAAATTCCCGGTTATACCCGAATTTTGGGCGCTTTTAAATTGTCGGGAAAAACACAAAACGGGTGGACAATTGGTGTTATGGAAAGCCTTACCAACAACGAATATGCTACCATCGATAGTGTGGGTATCAGAAGTAAACAGATGGTTGAACCCATGACTAATTATTTTGTTGCCAGACTTCAAAAAGATATTGTAAGAGGAAAAACCATTCTTGGCGGCATTGTTACTGCTACCAACCGGTTTTTTCGCGATTCATCCATGATGTACCTTCCAAAAGCTGCTTACACCACGGGCATGGATTTTGAACAGTACTGGCTCGATAAAACGTACAGCTTAAAAATGAAACTCCTCGGTAGTACCATATCGGGTACCGAAGAGGCAATGATAGAACGTCAAACTGCTCCCCAGCGTTATTTTCAACGTCCTGATGCCACCCATTTGCAGGTAGATAGTTCGTTAACACTGCTTAGTGGCTATGCCGGCTCGGCTGACTTTGGAAAAATTGCCAAGGGCCATTGGCGTTATGGTGCCAAGCTAAATTTTACATCACCCGGGCTGTCCATAAACGATGTTGGTTATATGCGCAGGGCTGATTTTATTAACGAAACCACCTGGGTTGAATATGTGCTTTGGAATCCTTTTTCAATTTTCAGAAAAATGAATTTCAGGGTAAATCAGTGGATGGGATGGGATTTTAAAGGAACCTGGCTTTACTCGGGCATGCGGGCACATTTTAATACGCAGTTTAAAAATTATTGGTCGTTTAGTTTGGCTTTTTCCGGCGAAGGGTTCGACATCGACCGTCATCAGCTGCGTGGAGGGCCTTCGGTTAGAACTCCCGGGCAGTCAAACCTGTCGGTTCGTATAAAATCAGATGGCCGTAAAAAACTGGTTGCCGGTGTTTCAGCTTCCAAAGGGTGGGGTGCGCAAAACTGGCGCAACGATTTTAATGCCGGATTTACAATTAATTATCAGCCCTTGTCGAGTCTGCAACTTTCCATCGACCCGTTATATGTTAATAATAATACCTCAATGTATTATGTTACCACCGAGGAATACAACAACCAGCCGGTTTATGTGGTGGGTACGCTGGAGCGAAAATCTTTTCAGTTTAATTTTAGAATAAACTATTCGCTAACACCTGATTTATCCATTCAGTACTGGGGTCAGCCCTATTTTTTCTCGGGCGATTACAGTAGCTTTCAAAAGGTAACCGATGCCGGAAATAATAATTTTTACAATCAGTTTCATACCTATACCGATGATGAAATTACTTACGACGAAACTGACAATGCCTATCTGATAGATGAATCAGGCGATGGCCAAACCGATTACAGCTTTTCAAACCCTGACTTCAGTTTTTACGAGTTTCGCAGCAATTTTGTTATCCGATGGGAGTATATCCCGGGATCAACAGCCTATTTTGTTTGGTCGCAGGGTAGAAACGGCTTTGCTGACCAGGGTGAGTTTTATCTTCAGGACAGAGTTGTCGATTTATTTGAAGCAGCCCCCTCCAATGTTTTCCTGATTAAAGTATCGTACCGGTTGAGTTTTTAAAATAAAACTGTTTGCTCTGTCATTTTTTACCAGTAGTTCAAATAAAAGACTTTAAACAAGTTCATTTACTTAATTCGGTACACAATTTCCTAATTTGGGAAAATATTTCACGGTTTTTTTTATCATAAATTTTATAACAATCACAATATTAGTGTAGTAATAAAATTTCATCTTAGGTGGCATATTTTTTGACAACAGACTTTACCGGGTATCATGCTTTTATGGTAATGATATCGGTTTGTTCAATAATGATTTGCTGTTTTGTGGAATGTAATTTTTTATTTGTTTCAAAAGATTAGTTTTATTTTACTCCAAATCGCTTATAATTTGACAACTTAAAAATGGCTATTCCATACATTAAAAGATAGTGTATATACGTATATTCAATTAATTACCTCAATTATGAAAAAAAGTTTACGCGCTTTGCCCGTTTCGGGTTACACCTTTTCACGTTTTACTTTTACCTTATTTTTCGCATTACTTTCCTTTTGGGCATCGGCTCAAAACTGTTCGGTAAATGCGGGAATTGCACAAACAATTTGTGCCAACGACCGGATGTTTTTACATGGAGGCTTATCAGGACTTGATGACCCTGCTAATCCTGCTTTTTGGTCGCAAATAGACGGGCCATCGGTTACCATTGTTGACCCTTACGATTTGGGTACCGAGGTAACAAATTTTACTGGTGGCCACGATTACACCTTTCGGTTACAAAACACCTGTGAAGACGGTTCGTTGGTTTTTCAGGATGTGGTGGTTACTGTTTTGCCTGTTACGTTTGCAAATGCGGGACCTGATGCTACATACTGTGCTGCTGATGTGGCTTCTCTTTCGGCAAATTCACCCGGAACAAATGAAACCGCTGCATGGCTTGGAAGTGGTGGAGCGGGGGTTACCATTGATAATTTAACCTCACCAACCTCTTCATTGACAATTGATCCGGCACAGTCGGGTGTGGGTACTTTTTTGTGGAAAATTACCAATTCAAATGGTTGTACATCTACCGATTCAGTGGCTATTTCCAACAGGGGAGGGGTAATGCCGGTTAATGCCGGAGGCGACCAAAACCTGTCCAACTGTTATTCAAGTACGCAACAAACTGACTTGGATGCTACTTATGGTGGTTCGGGTATCGACGGGCAACAAGGTACTTGGGAGGTTATCAGTGGGCCAAATATGCCGACTATTGATGATATTCATTCCAATACTTCGCATGTTACCGATTTAATAGAAGGAACGTACTTTTTACGATGGTCTGTTGTTGGGCCTTGCGATTCCGGACAGGATACAATGAGTATTATTGTTCCCGCTCCTACTGCTGATGTTTCACCCGCTGCCATTGCTTCGGGCGATCAGGTTTTTTGTGACGGACGTACCTCTACTACTTTGGAAGGAAGTGCTCCCATTTATGTTAACGATTCAGTGGAGTGGACACAGTCCAGTGGCCCTGCCGCTACCATTGTCAGCCCCAAAAGCCCTGTTACACAGGTGACCGGATTGGATGGAGTAAGTACCTATGTATTTATTTACACAGTCACTAATAGTTTAACAAGTTGTGATGCAGTGGATTCAATGTCAGTTAGCTATTTGAATGCTGCACCTACCATTGATATTACCGAAGACCATATCTTTTTGGATTGTGACTCAACAACTGCTCATATTGATTATACTTATAGTGGTGACGGCGATAATCAGTATAGCATATTAACAGGACCACCATTATTTGGTGTAACCTATCCCACTTCGTGGATTAGTATAGATGACCCTGCAACAGCTGTTATTAATGATCTTGATAGCATTGGAACCTATACAATACAGTTTAGACGTTATACATCAAGTGGTTCCTCTTGTGGAACAGCGTATGATCAGGTGGATGTTACCACCTCTCACGGCCCACCAATAGCCAATGCCGGAACTTTTCAAATTGTTCCTTGTAACGTTACCGAGACCGATTTAATTGGTAACGACCCGCAGGAAGCTACCGGAACATGGTCGCAGGTTAGCGGGCCTACTCAGGTTACCTTAACCGATCCCCATAGTAAACAACTTCATATTGAGAATCTGGCCAGTGGCTTTTATACTTTCAGGTGGCTGCTTTCGGGAGGTACCCAATGCGACGATAATTATGATGATGTAACCATTTTAGTTGCCAATATTTCTCCAACTACAGCTTATGCCGGGCCTGACACAACGGTTTGTTACAACACACCTTATTATATGGATGCCGACAGGCCTACTTATTTTTTTCAAACCGGAACGTGGACAATGAGTCCCAACGACCCCAATGTGGTAATTGAGGATGAGCATGACCCAAAAACAAAAATTGAAGGGCTGCAACAAAATAGCGTTTACAATTTTATCTGGTCGGTTGCCGGGGCTTGCGATACGGCTCCCGGAGATACGGTTGTAATTACTGTAAACAATATATTGGGTCCTGTTGAATCAAATGCCGGAAACGATAGTTGTCTTGTTAGTGGTACTACATCCATTCAAATGTACGGTAACGACCCGTCTCCCGGTACAGGTGTTTGGACACAACTTACAGGGCCTAACTCAGCAACCATATCCGATAACACCTTATATAATACTACGGTAACAGGTATGATTGATGGTACTTACACTTTTGAGTGGGCAATTAACAGCGGAGGTTGCGAGCCGTCGCGAGATACGGTTATGTTCACCATTGGAGGGTTAATAACGGCAGATGCCGGATTTGACATAGAAGTCTGTGGCGACAGTATTCAGCTTGATGGTAATAATCCGGCTCCCGGTGATGGATTGTGGACACAAATATCGGGTAATGCCGGCGATATTATTAAGGACTCCTCTCTTTATAATACCGATGTTACTAATCTGCAATCGGGAAATTATGTTTTCGAATGGCAAATTACAAACGGTGCCTGTGTATCAAAGGATACAGTAAAAGCCGGAGTTACAACACCTCCCGGCGACACGGCACATGCGGGTCCCGATCAGGTGGTTTGTGGAGTAGATACTGCTAGAATGGCTGCCACTACTCCATCCTCAGGAACAGGCTTGTGGACCATCTCCAGCGGGCCTAACAATCCTTCATTTGTTGATATTAATTCACCCACTTCAAAAGTTGAAAATCTTATAACGGGTGATTATGTGTTTGTTTGGACAGTTTCCGCCGGAGGCTTTTGCAGCCCGTCGGCTGATACCATGTTAATGTCGGTTACCCTGCCGGCAGATGCAGGGTCTGATCAATCTCACTGTGATGTTGTTACTTCTGTAAATCTCGAAGGAACTACAAATAGTGTTGGTGTATGGTCGCAGGTTGGAACAACTCCTTCCGTTGCTATTATTGATTCAACTTCGGCTAACACAGCAACAGCTTCAGGATTGGGTCTTGGCACATACACATTTGTGTACGAAGTTGATACGGGTGGCTCTTGTTATTCCAGCGACACCATGACGGTATCCATTTACGATGCTGCCACCATGGCTGATGCAGGTCCCGACCAAAGATTTTGTGATAACTCAACCTTTCAAATGGATGGAAATACACCCGATCCGGGCAATACCGGTAAATGGACTAAACTTTTTGGCCCTGCCGGCGGTAGTTTTACCGATGATACTGATCCAACTACCGAATTTACCGGTGCTGATTACGGAACCTATGTTTTTGAGTGGACCGTATCCAATCAGGATTGTTCCAACGCTGATCAGGTTAGAATTATAAATGATGAACCACCTTCAGCTGCCAACGCCGGGTCTGACCAAACACATGTGTGTGGTACCGAGGCAACTATGGATGGCAATGCTCCTACAGTGGGTGTTGGCGAATGGTCGATTGATACGGCAACAATTCCTGCCGGAACAACACCTGTTATTCAGTCACCTATTCAACCGGCTACCTTAATTACAAATATGATACCCGATACCTATCCGGGTACTTATAAATTTGTTTGGTCAATCTCAAATGGTACCTGTACCACCGAAAGAGATACGGTTGAAATAACAGTATATGAAGCACCAACACAGGCTGACGCCGGAAACGATGTGGAACAGTGTGAAACCGATGCCACTGTGTTAGACGGAAATACAATAACAGTTGGCCAGGGTACGTGGACAGTGGCAAGTGCTCCTGCAGGAGCTTCAACATCTTTTAGTGATGCTCACAGCCCCACAGCCACCATCAGTGGACTGAATAATGCTTTCGGTGTTTACCAACTTGCATGGACCTCAGATAATGGCAACAGTTGTACATTTTCTGATACCATGACCATTACCAACTATGAAACACCTACCGTTGCTGATGCTTCGGGAACTACAACCGAATTGTGTTTGTATGAAACCATGACCCTGACGGGAAATACGCCCACAGTGGGTACAGGTGAATGGACACAAGCTTCCGGCTCTACAGTTACCATTCTTAATCCTGACCAACCACAAACCGATGTGGTAGGAGCAGTGGCAGGCACTTATAAGTTTGCCTGGACAATTTCAAACGGAAACTGTACAAGTAGTTCTGATACCGTTGAAGTTAAAGTTGACTCTTTGCCTAATCAGGCCAGAGCAGGAAGAAATCAAAAACTTTGTGATGCAACTTCCACAATTCTTGATGGTAATGCTGCAGATGCCGGTGCTGTTGGTACATGGACACAGGTATCAGGGCCAAGCACGGTAACTTTTGTGGATGACCATGATCCTGTTACAACAGTCAATAATTTAGTTCCCGGCTCACCGGGAGTTTATAAATTGCAGTGGACGATATCCAGAAATATATGTACCAGCTCGGATATCATGAAAATAAAAACATGGGAGCCGCCCAGTGTTTCTAACGCCGGTGCTGATCAAACCCTGTGTTATGAAACTTCCACAACCCTTGATGCCACAGCACCTGCTGTTGGAACAGGCCAGTGGACTCAATATGTTGGCCCCAATCAGGCTAACTTTGTTGATGCTTCAGATCCTAAAACAGAGGTTAACGGCCTTATCCCCGGAATTTATCAATTTGTTTTTACCAACTCAAATGGTACCGTTTGCCCCGCAGAAACCGATACAGTAAATATTATTAA
>WGDP01000122.1 GCA_015493215.1 Bacteroidales bacterium
AGATGATATTAAAGCCGGACAGGTATTGCTCAGCTTTAATCAGTACGATGTGGACGGTTATTTTGCCTCCGACACCATGCAGCTCTCTTTTAACCTTTTACCCGGCATTCCGGATATGCCTGTGGGACCCGAATTAATTGACCTGAACCAGATAACTACGTCGGATTATACCACCAACCCTGTTGTTGGAGCAGCAAGTTACCAGTGGAGCATTGTTCCCGACAGCGCCGGTGTTTTGTCAGGGAACGATACCCTTTGCACCGTCACCTGGAATCAGGAATACGAAGGAGAGGCTATGCTAAAGGTACGCGGGGTGAACGGCTGCGGTAACAGCAACTGGTCCGATTCGTTGCTGATTATCGTTAGTCTCCCGTGGGGAATTACCGAAAATAGTCAGGGAATAAATTGCAACATTTGGCCCAATCCGTTTAGGGATGATTTCACCATCCGGATGAACAACCTTACAAGTGATGATTTATCAATTGATATTGTTAACGCCATGGGGCAAACTATTCAATCGGTACAGCGCCATCATGTTTCCGGAAGCCGGAATGAACATATTAATCTTGCCGGTTATGATGCCGGGGTTTATTTTGTAGTTATTCGTTCAGGATCGGAAAATATTGTAAAAAAGGTGGTTAAAAAGTAAAGTTTGACTTTGTATAACCTAATACAATCAGGGCCAATCCACCCCACTAAAACCCGGTCATCCTGAATGTTTTTTTCGACTGCATGAGAAAAACGCATCGAAGGGTGGCAGGGGTTATGTTCCCACACGCTTTCAACCTACCGGGTCTCCTCCCGCAATAGCTCCCTTCGACCCGACAGGTTTTGGATTTTCGACCCGACAGGTTTTCGCAACACGCTCTAAGGTTTACCTGTCCGACTTAACCATTCCGGCGGGTAACCTAAAAAATACAAGCTATACCATTTTTGGGCTATCATCTTCTTCTGTTACTACTGTCCTTTTATAGGTGGCATAAAGCGTACCTAATCCCAGCAGGATAAAAGTGCCGCTACCAATGGGTGCACCGCCACCCAACGGAGGTTCACCGGTTGGTGTTCCTCCCGGATCGCCGGGCTCCTTAACTTGTGCAAATCCGGTAAAAGAGGCTAATATTAAAGCTATTGCAACGATAAACTTTGTATATTTCATAATTGAGGTGGGGTTTTAATTTATTGAATAAAAACTTTTTTTGTTGAAACAGTGTTACCGTCATTTACCGTAACCAAATAATAACCTGAATGATTCATGGTAATGCCCGTAACCTTTTGATTTGAATTTACGGCAGCAACCTTTTGCCCAAGCAAATTATAAACGACAATGGAAGCGTGGTTACTGTGTTTGAGCACCACTCTGATTTGACCGTCAGCAGTGTATGCACTAAACGATTCATTGCTTGTCGGTTGTTCCGCAATTCCTGTAATAACAAACGAAATTACAAACCTGTCGGTTACCGATTGGTCATAGATAAAAGTATAATCCGATTTTTTTAAATCAGTTGCTTCGCTAGTTAGGTTGTCATATAGCAGTACTTCATCAATATCACCCACTTCTGTTAAGGAGATTGTCATTTGGTCACCATCTTTTCCGATAACATCAACCGGAATGGTTTCAACATTGGAAGGCAGTGCGTTTATTGACATTTTCCCATTATCGGCTGAAAAGATTTGCGGCCTGTTTTGATTAAAACTAAAGAGTTTATGTGCATCAAGATTTCCATCCCATCCCAATGTTGCTTCATCGTTTAAGCAGATAAGTGTTTCATCGGTCAGGCTGCCGTTTGACACCTCAAGCCTGATTTTTTGCTGATCGGCAGAAGCTCCTGTACTTTTCATAAAAGCGGTGTCGCTGTGAACACAAACATCGGAGGTCATTTGTAAAGTTCCGTTGTTGCTTCCGTCGGCCACCTGCACAAAGAACCCCTGATTCATGGCAATGTGTGCCGAACCGCCGTTGGTGCCTCCGCTACCGGGAGTATAGGTGGCAAAATTACCGTTGTTATAAACATAAATGGTTCCGTCAACGTTGGTTTTTGTCCAGCCACTTGGCGCTTCCCAGTCGATGGCTGATGTAAAAGGATTCCCCACAAAATTATATCCGTAATCGCTTCCGGGATTGCTCCTTACCAGATTATTGTTGCTGCCAACAGTTCCTGTTCTGCCCGGCCCGCTAAAGGTAAAGGTTTGTGCCGACGAGCCGCCAACCCATATCATCCAGCCCATCATATCGCCCAAATCGGTGGTTAAGTCAGAGGCATAAGTATAGGTGTTATCCGCTTCATTATACGATTTCATCCAAACATCGGGATTGCCGCCAAGGTAAAGTGCATTGGCAGTTTGGTTGTCAACCGGTGCTGAAAAACTATGCCACTGCCCGGGCGTTGTATAGCACTCGGCATCAACATCTCCCACAATAATTCCGTTGTTAATTAAGGAACCTTGATAGGTTGAAGTGGATTTAACCGTTAAACCGGAGCCTATGGTTAAAGTAATTCCCGGGGGTATCGTCATCTTTCCCTTCAAAATAAAAGGGGCTGTTCCGGTGTTCATATCGGTAGAGAGCGTTAAGAAATAGCTTTCGTTTACCTGTATATTTTCCGGGGAAAATGTGCCGCCGGTTTGCGAAAAGTAACCACTTAACCCTGTTCCTGTTAATGTACCGAAGCGCAGATACCCCGTTCCGGAGCCGGGTGCTGTTAACGCTCCTGCTGTTTGCGTATAATCGCCGTAGCAAACCAAATAACAATTACCGGAAGCATTGGTCATTTCCAGAGTATCACCTGTAAGGGAAAAACTACCGTGTATATACACCGACTTATCGGTTGCAGAAGTAACCAACCTTACATCTTTTCCATTGGATTGACTCATAACAAAATTGCCCAACACCGTGGTTAATCCCTGCAAACCCACATTTCGGTTTTGCGTAGATGAGTTCCATCTAAAATTATAAAAATTCTGTCCTGTGTTGCCGAGTTCCAAAAAGGTTGTCCCGGTTCCCACACCTATTATTTCGCAGGTAGAGCCTGTTTCCCAGGTAGCCGTTGAAACATCAGCGGCTGTATTATGCTGATAGGTGGCTCCGTTTTCAATTTTAATTTCTGCTCCTGAGGCACGGGTTAAACTACCCCGTTTTTCAAGCGTTCCCCATATATTCAGGTCGGTGCCGTTTCCGTCTTCCAACGTAGCTGTTATCCCCTCGTCAACTATTAACTTACCCCCTGCATTTACCGTTGTTTGGTCGATGGACACACTTTCATCTATCGTTATCACATCCCCGTTGCTTACAAACACTGCATCGTCATAATAATCAGGGGTAAGCAGGGCATCTTCATAGGTTGATGTTGAGCCATTGTAATATTGCCACGAAGTGGAATCGCTCCAGTTTCCGGTAGCTTTGGAGGCGTAGGCAGGGCGTAACAA
>WGDP01000123.1 GCA_015493215.1 Bacteroidales bacterium
AGGTAGCTTCACCTTCGCAAACGGTTATTAAACACGACTGGATGCTGTACCATCCCAAACATGGGGAGCCACGGCCCAACAGAACATCAGCCGGAAAATATTATGGTGGTTACAGCGACCATCTACCGGTTTATATTGAAATAAACCTTGGTTCTGCAAAAGATATTTTTACCATTATTTCGGTTAACAGTTCCTTGTTTAATGTGGGGTTAAACTAATAAACAGTTTTTCCCCGATTATTAAAACCTGTAGGCTATCGACAACTTTGCCGAATTGGTAGATAACCCGTAAGAAAAGCTGGAATTAGTATGTTTAATCTCATTTCCGGTAGCGGTTCTGTGCGATGTTGAAATTTCCGTGGTATAGACTACAATCGGAAGCAACTCCGCACCGAGTACAAGGTGGTTGTGAATTACGTAATTAAATCCAAAAACAAGGTTTATCCCCGGAGTATATCTTACATCCTTTGTAAGTAAATCATTAGAGCCGCTATTTGAGTTTTTCATCTGGTTTTTTGAATAGGAATAGCTAAAATAGAGGTCGGCTCCGTATCTAAACTCAAAGTTGTCAGTAATGTTTTTCAGATATTCTTTACCAACTCTAAGGCCAAAGCCATAGCGATTAATGTTGTTTGAAATACTATCGTAATCTCGGGATGCATTGGTACCTGAAAGTAACAGGGTACTAAATCGCCACATTGATTTGGTGTTTCCTGTTTTAAAAGATAATCCAAAATTATCGAGAGTATTAAAAACTATCCCTACCTCTTTTTGTTTTACCGTTTCTTGCGCTGTTAGAAACCAGGAAATAGAAAGAAATGCTAAGACTAATAATGATTTTTTCATTTTAATAAAGTTTAGATGAATAATAAAGTTTTTTTAATGGACGTCCGCGACCAGATTGCAATAAATATGCCGGAATCAATAATTAGGAGAATTGTTTAATCTTTTTCCCGGCTAAAATCCGTTAAATGTGTGTATTTCGATGATTTTTATTCACGAATTACACACCTGCCTGACCGCCCGCCTGAACTGCGAACGGCAGGCAGGGACGGGCAGGAATTTTATCTTGCCCTCGGCGAGATAAAATTCATACTTTTTCAATTGAATAGGGGAAGATTAATAAAAATTTGCCCCCAGGTTTATATGTTTCTATTCCTCATGTAGTTACCGGAGGTATCGGAACAAATAATTAACTTTTAAACAACTTCGCCATTTAATTTAAAGACATAATGTTGCGTTGTTGTTCCTAACGCAACTAAAAACCTGTTTTCTTTTTTCCACATCAAAATAGGAATTATCCTTTTAGAGGCAGGGTGATATGCCGGCGCATTATTTACTTTATTACGTAGTGTTTCAACTCCTTTATGCTTCCGTCTTCCTTATAAAGTTTCCAGGTTCCCGATTTTTGGCCTTTTGTATAAAAACCTTCATAACGGATTTTTCCGTTGGGATAATAGGCTGTGGTAATGCTGTCGGACAGGCCGTTTTTAAAATAGATTTTACTCCACAGTTCCCCCGTTTTGTAGTAGGTTTTCCACAGACCATTGCGTCTTCCGTTTTTATAAGGTCCCTCTTTGCTTATCTGGCCGTTTTCAAAATACTCGGTTTGATAAACGGGGACCAGCTTGTTGCCTGAGCGTTCCATCTTTTTTACAATCCTTGGCTGGCCGTTGGCATAGCTTTCAACATATTTATCACCGGGTTTTAAATTTTTGTCGTTTGCTTTTTTAACGGCTGCTGTTGTTTCTTTGTTGGGCTGATTGGTGTTTTTCTTTTTGGGTTGGTTGCCACATGCTGTTACAAACAGTACAATGGTGGCAATTACTAAAATATGTTTCATAAAAATGGCTTTGGATTTTTATATTTAGAAACTTTGGATTTGTGAATGTTTTATTTTTTCTAATTTAACTTACTTAGGTTGAACCCCTGACAATAAGTTTCGGCTTGATGGTTATATTTTCGGGTTTGTAGGTAAAGTCCTGTTCAGCAATGCGTTTAAGCAGAATGGTGGCTGCTTTTTTACCGAGGTCGAAGCCAAACTGGTCAACCGTCGTTAGCTCAGGGTCAACAACTTTTGAGCTTCTGCTGTTTTCAAACCCTGCAATTTTTATCTCTTCCGGAATTTGAATGCCCAACTCCTTGGCTACTTTCAAAACGCCAATGGCTGTCATGTCGTTAACGGCAAAGACACCGTCGGGTCGGTTTTGTTTTTTTAAAATGCTTCTCGAAATTTTAACGGCATCTTCGTAAGTATCGCACGAATAAACCAAATCGGTATTGTATTTAAGGCCGTTGTCTTCCAGTGCTTTTTTGTAGCCGTCGTGCCTGCCCTTCGATATTTGTAAATGGCGGGGTGAAGAGTACAGCGCAATGTTTCTGCACCCTCTTTTAATAAGGTGTTCAACGGCAATGTAAGCTCCGTGGAAATCATCCGAAACAACGGTGTCGGCATGCATATCATTTACAACCCTGTCGAAAAAAACCAAGGGTATTTCGTAATCAATTACCTGCGAAAAGTGTGAAAAGTTACGGGTTTCTTTTGAAAAAGAAGCAAGAACGCCATCGACACGGTTTGTGGTGAGTGCCTGTAGGTTTAAAACCTCACGCATGTACGATTCGTTGGACTGAAACACCATCACATAATAATTGTTTTCGTAAGCAACTTCCTCAATACCATTTATTATGGACGAAAAAAAATAGTGTTCTACTTCAGGAATAATTAGCCCGATGGTGTTGGTTTTGCTGTTTTTCAGGTTTAACGCAATACGATTGGGCCGGTATCCGAGCAATGCGGCAAGTTGCTTAACAGCTTCGCGGGTTTTAATGCTAATGTCGGGGTGGTCTTTCAGGGCACGCGACACTGTGGAGACAGAAAAGCCAAGCTGCTGGGCAATATCTTTAATGGTTACCTGCTTTTTCATTTGGTTTTGTTTTTAGGGATAACAAAAGTAAATTATTTTGATGATTGTTTGCTATGTTTAACAAAGTTTACAAGTGCTAATTTTCTAAAAACTTAATTATAGGGTAGATATCAATGCTTCGACGTCCGTCAACATGAAACACGTCGCTTAGCATTTCAGGTACAACACCATATTTTAAATAGCTCTCCCAAATATGTTCCATATACCATCGCGGTTCTTTTCCCCAGCGAAGGTCGCGTGATTTACGTTTCAAAAACGTATCTTTATCCAAATCAACAAACAGCCGTTTATTAAAAAGATCAACGGTTTGACGGTGATAATATATCATCAGCCCTTCGGCAATAACAATATCATATTTTTCGGAAGCCAGCACAATGGCGTTGTAAAACTTATTAAAGTCGATGGAGGCAGGTACTTCCCAGTCGATGTGGTCTCTGATTAAAGGTATTTCCTGTTCAGGTTTTACATAGGAATCCTGGCAAAGAATTTTTACTCTCTTATGGTCGTAAACTTCACCAATTTTTGCAGCCAGCGTTGATTTGCCTGCTGTGCTGGAACCTCCTATGGCAATTATCATTGTTTGTTAAATGAAATACTTTGCAATAATAACCATTATTTTTTGCCCTGCCCCGGTTCAAACTCATAGGCTCCCAAATCGGGCGATGTGCCGCGTGGGTTTCCCAGAATATCGTTTGGAATCTGTGACGATATGGCTTCGCTTCCCTTGTCTATTGCCGGCGATAATGTGTCTAAACGATAGTCGTTTTCTTCGGCATCAAAAAATAAAGGGTCTTCGTTTACAATCACCGATTCGAACAGGTTTGCATCACCAACATCGCGGGTTGTTTTTATCAGAGCATGGTCAAAAAAGTATGCCGAGTCGGCGCCATCCACCATTTCAGTTCCAAATTCATCTTCGTTATAACCGTAAACAATGCTGTTTCCCATGTTAAAGTGCATGGGGATGGGGATTGGGTTTTCCAACGAATCCAATAAAAAGTTGTTTAAGAACAGTGCCGGTGTTTTTCTAATACCATATTCCCAATAATCAGCCACCGTTGACTGAATAAAATTGTAATTTCCGCCGCCGGTAAAGGCCATGCAGTAGCCGCCACAGTTGGACACCACCGTGTTGCCTCCCAAAATATTGTAAATCCTCGAAAAAATGCCCATGCCGTTCATGTTGCGAATGGTAACATTTTCAAGAATAAGTTTATTGGAGGTTACATGCAAAAAACTTTCGGCCTGTATGCCGATGAATCCGTTTTCGATAATGGCGTTTCTGATTTCATGGTCTTCGCCGGGCTGACTTTCCATCAACCAAATCCGGTCCCATTGCCCCGGCAATTCGCTGTATTCAGGTTCCAGCCTGTCTCCCTGAAAATGAACCGGATTTTCCAATGTGCCTTCCACCTTTAACACGGCATCTGAATAGGCCAACAAACCCGATTTGTCGTGAAAATAGACTTGTGTGCCGGCATCAATAATCAGTTTGCCATACGAATCAACCACCGCATACCCGTAAATAACATAAGGTTTTTCGGAAGTCCAGTGAACCGTTTGCAAACTGTCAACCACAACTTTGTATGGCGGAAATCCGGTGTTATAGGTATCGGCCAAAATGTAGTTGGCATTTTGTCCCCAGGCAACCAGCTTAACGTTTTGACTGTTTCCGTTGGTGAGAAATTGCAGGTCATCTTCCACAACAAAAGGATTGTTAACATCTGTCGGGTCGATGGTAACCCTTAAAAAGATAAACAGGCTGTCGCCACCGGCCAGCTCAACATCTTTTACCGAAGCACCCGATTCGCCATCAACGTTAATCCTGAAATCGGAAGCTGTCCCGCTGGCAAGGCTTATGTTCGATATTTTTACCTTTGATGAGGAAGGGTTATAAACCATTAGCCGGTGTGTGGCCGATCCCAGTGAGGTAAAAACTGTATCAAAAATTACCGAATCATTTGAAAATGATAATTTTAAGGATGGGTCTGTGCTTAAAATATCTTTTTTGCAGGAAGATGTCCACACAAGGAGAACGGAAAACAGGGAGAGTATAAACAACCTTTTAAATAAGGTAAAATTCATGGTTAAAGTTTTTGTTTTTAAATGGAAACGTTAAACAATTTTTTTGGAAAAACGACGCAAAGATAGGGTTTTAACAAAATCGACAATGAACTTAACAACATCAATACGAATCAATCGGAAAAATATTGTATTTTTATCAAGATAATTGAACCTCCCGATAGCTATCGGGTAAACACTTAATTTATGAAACTTAAACTATTCTTAATCATGGTAATAGTGTTAAGTGTTGCTGCTGCTCGCGGCCAATATGAGAACACTACGGGAGGCAGCGGCAATACGAAAACGCAACCCCGGAACGCCGTGTCGCCATTGAGTAAACTGTACATTGGAGGTAACATTGGGGGCGGATGGTCAAATACCAGTGCCTTTTTTCAATTGTCGCCCATCATAGGCTACAGGGTTACGCCCGCATTGGATGTAGGAACCAGAATAACCTATATTTACAGTAAATATAAGTCCTATGGTTATAACTACTCATACAACGATTTTGGTGCCAGCATTTTTACCCGATATCACCTGTTCAACTTTATATTTCTACAAGCTGAGTTTGAAGAGTTGAGTGCCCAATATTATACCATCGACGGAACTAAAAGCCGGCGCTGGGTTCCGGGACTTTTTCTTGGAGGGGGCATTTACCAGCATATGGGAGCCACTTTTTTACATGTGGGTATTCTGTACAATTTACTTGACACGCAATATTCGCCTTACTCAAATCCGTTAATTCGTATTGGGTTTGGCGTGGGACTGTAGTGTTTATTATTATTCATAATAATTCGTCACATTGAAAAATCACATACAAATAATAAAGGAAGTACTTAAAGAAATGGGAAAACCGGCTCCTTTAAGCATCAACCCGCTTCCGCAATCCGGCTCTTCAAGAATCTATTTTCGTTGCTTTTTCGATCAGGGTGAGTCGCTCATTGCATCATATAATCCTGATGTAAAGGAAAATATAGCCCATTTTACCTATACCAATCACTTTAAGAAAAAAGGGTTGCCCGTTCCCGGTATTTTGGCCAAAAACAAATCGTTTGAATATTTTATTCTTGAAGATGCGGGCAGCGAAACGCTGTTGGATATCTTGATGAAAGAGGGGCTTTCCGGGAGGGTAAAAGGATTTTACCACAAGGTGGTTGAAGACCTGGTACGGTTTCAAACAGAGGGAATTAAAGGGCTTGATTTAACGGTTGCTTTTCCGGCAGACAGGTTTCACCAACGTTCCATTATGTGGGACTTGAATTATTTTAAATACTATTTTGTTAAAACCAATAACCTTGTTTTTGATGAAAACCTGCTTGAAAACGATTTTGAGTTAATGGCTGTTCAGCTGCTCGGTGCCGACACTGAATTTTTTATGTACCGTGATTTTCAGGCTCGTAACATCATGGTGAAAGATGACAGGCTTTCGTACATCGACTTTCAGGGCGGACGGAAAGGGCCGTTGCAATACGATGTGGTTTCGCTGCTTTATCAGGCTAAGGCAAATTTACCCGATTCATTTAGAGAAGAGCTGTTGAAGGCCTATTTTGAGTACCTTGATAAACAATTTAAAGGTCAAAAAAACGGTTTCTTAAAAACCTATCCGCTGTTTATCTATTTTAGATTGATGCAGGTATTGGGAGCTTATGGTTATCGAGGGCTTTTCCAGCACAAGGCACATTTTTTGCAAAGTATTCCTTATGCTATCAATAGTTTGAAGAAGATAATTCTAAAAAATCCTGTTCCCGAATTTTTTGAACTAAACCGCATTTTTGAACAAATTATTGCTTTAAAAAGTTTTGACTTTGTTCCTTTAAACACTGAAAAACTCACGGTTACACTTTCGAGCTTTTCGTATAAAAAGTCGGGAGTTCCGGTTGATGTTACCGAAAATGGCGGCGGCTTTGTTTTCGATTGCCGTGCCCTGCCCAATCCCGGACGAATTGATGAGCTGAAAATGTTTACCGGTCTGCAAACACCTGTTATTAATTATCTTAAAGAAAAACCGGAGATGAAGGCGTTTCTTGATAATGCGTTTAGCCTTGTAGATCAAAGTGTTGATAATTATCTCTACCGTGGCTTTAGCAGCCTGATGGTGAGTTTTGGATGTACCGGTGGAAAACATCGTTCGGTTTTTAGTGCCGAAAGTTTAAGCAGGCATTTAACAGAAAAGTATGGTAACAGGGTGGAGGTGAGGCTTACTCATATTCAACTTGACAGAGAGGGGTTGCTGCCATGAAAGCCTTTATTCTGTCAGCAGGACTTGGCACACGGTTAGCCCCTTTAACCAACAACAAACCCAAAGCGCTGGTTGAAGTAAATGGCAAGCCCATGTTGCAAAACCTTATCGAAAGGCTGGTGCAACAGGGTTTTGACGAGTTTTGTATCAATATCCATCATTTTGGCGACAGGGTGCTGGAATTTTTGGAGCAGCACCACCATTTTGGGGTAAACATCACCCTCTCCGATGAGCGGAAACAACTGCTTGATACCGGTGGTGCCATTGTAAAAACAGCAACCTTTTTTAATGGCGATGAACCCGTGTTGGTGCATAATGTGGATGTTTTTACAGACATGGATTTTACCGGACTTATGGCGAAGCATCAAAAATCGGGTGCCCTGGTTTCACTTGTTACCCGAAACAGAGCTTCATCCCGAAAACTTTTGTTTGATAAACAAAACCTGCTTACAGGATGGAAACATGTTGAAAACAAAGAGGTTAAGTGGGTGGATAAGCCTGTTGCCGAAGTTAATGAGCGAGCTTACAGCGGTATCTATGTGGCTGCTCCTTCCTATCCTGACAAACTTAAAGGAAAAGGTAGTTTTTCCATTATTGGCGAATGGCTGAGGATGGCAAAGCATCATGCAATACGGGGTGTTGAGTATAACGAAGGTTTTTGGTTCGACCTCGGTAGTGTTGATAAAATTGCTGAAGCGGAGAGGAATGGGTGAATGGTACAATGGGTTAATAGTTTGGAAGTTTGTTGATTGGAATTTTGCGAGCTTGAGGGTAGAAGTTGTTTAAAGTCTAAAACGTATCATTTAGAAATGATACTGTATATTAA
>WGDP01000124.1 GCA_015493215.1 Bacteroidales bacterium
ATGATAATTGTTCTATTGTTACATTGCTTGATTGTTCGATTGATTACCCGTCTGATAAATGGGTAATATGAGAGAAGATAATACGCTTAATTTTAACCGGTTAGCAATCAGTCAGCTTGCAAGTCTGATCAAATTTTGGAGCCGAGCTTTGAGATGGTTTTTCAAGTAACAGAAAAACTATCCAAAACAGGATAAAACCAAACTCTTTAACCGGACTGGTTGCTTTCACAATTGTATATACACTACAACAAGTTAATGCCGATGTTCCTTTAATAGCTTGTCAACCATCATTTGAAGGTTATGAACTCGGATTAAAGGGTTTGTATTCAGGACGTTGTTATAAACAACATTCCCATCAGTGTCTAAAATTAAAACAGATGGAACTCCGTTAATTGAATATCTGTTACGGTAATGATCAAAGTCCCTTTCAGCAATTAAAAAAGGAAAGTCGTAATCCTGTCTTTCAATTACCTTTTTTAAATCAGCATTCTCCTGACTACGCAATTTTAACCCGACAGCATAGATTATCAGTTTGCCTCTATTACTATTATAAAACTTCTCAAATTCAGGGAACTTCCTGAAGCACACATTACAACTTGTTGACCACAAATCCAAAACAACAACTTTTCCTTTAAAGTCCGGAGTTAAAACTTTGTTCCCGTTCATGTAAAAAAAGGTCTCATTAAACTTCTTGTTATCAGGAAGTTTGCAATCTTTATGACGAATGTATTCGGTAAAATTTAAAAGGAAAAAGTAATATGCCAACGAAGCAAACAAAAACGAAATGAGGATGCCTTTTTGCTTTTTTCCGACTATGGCCCCTCCTACGGATTTAAGTTTTACAAAAAGGTATGCTGCAATAACAGCAAAAGAAATAAACAAAAAATTAACAATAGTTAATGGATGCAAATCTCCCAAAAAGAAGAAAACAATAAGATAAGTAAAGGATAGCATTAAATAATTGTAGTACCACTTGAGCCTGTTTATGGAAAACAACCTGCAAGCAAAATAAAAATAAAACACTCCGGTTAAGCTTCCGGAAATTGATTGGTTGTAGTGATTTATGGTAGCGCAAACTATTAAACCCATTATGGAAAAATAGACAAGCAAATCAAGCCCTTTTATTCGTATCAGACTAACAAGCCACCCAACCGTAAAAAAAATAACAAAAGGCAGTATTAAGTATATAAACCCGAGAAGTGGAGGAAAAGCTATTGAATCTGCATCGCTAATTTTGTAATTATAATAAATAATAACAACCATCTCAAAAAGTAATACCGATAACAAAAATGACATTATGCTTTTGGTATTACTTCCCTTGTATCGCGAATGCCGGAAACCATAACACAAAAAAAGTGCTGCTCCAATATAAGTGGCGTATTGTAACCCTGCGAAAAAAAAGATTATTGTCAGAATTAATAAATTAATTCCGGCTATCGCCAAAAGTTTTGTTGTTGTTTTCAATTATTTAGCTTTATCGCAAAAAACATTTTAAAGATCAATGATTTAAACCATCTTCACATTCAACTGTAAAAAACAAACCGCAATAGATTTCATATCTGCATGTACAGGAATCTCTCGCTTGACAAGTTTATGATTAACAACTTATCACCATTGTTAAGCCATGAATAATCCATCTTTTTATTAACGTAAATCTAATCCTTTTCTTTCACAAACGTACAAAAATTTAACAATAGTACTCCGGGGTGAATTAATCAGAACAGACAACTTTCAAATAACAAATAAGGAAAACACACTACTCAAACTTCCTTTTTTAGGCCTAAAAACGTAACTTAACTTGCTTTTTTAGGCCTAAAATCGTAAGTTTGCAAAAAATCGAAATTATGTATAACAGGACACTGACCAACTTAATTTTAAACCAGCTGAGCAGAAAAGAGGTAATTCTGCTTTATGGGGCGAGGCAAACAGGAAAATCCACTTTATTAAATATGCTCTCCGAAAAATTAAACAGCTTTAAATTATTGAATTGTGAGCATCCCGCTGTTTACAACATTTTAACAGAAAAGAACCTGTCAAAAATAGCATTGCTTTTCGATAAAAAAAAGGTTGTGGCATTTGATGAGGCTCAAACAATTCCCAACATTGGAGAAATACTCAAGTTGATGTACGATAGCAATTTGATAAATTGCAAATTTATTGCAACCGGCTCAAGTAGTTTTGAATTATCAAACAGAGCCGGGGAACCATTGACGGGAAGAAACATAAACTTTGTTTTATATCCCCTTTCGCTTAATGAAATCAGCAACAAAAACGGCTGGATCAATACCATTGAAAATTTAAATGATTTGTTAATTTTCGGCTCCTATCCGGGTGTTATTAATCTGTCTCAAAAAGAGAAGCGCGAAAAGCTACTTATGCTAAGTAATGATTATTTATTTAAAGACATTTTTCGGTTTGAACAACTTCGAAACTCGGAAGTACTACGGAAAATTGTTAAAGCATTGGCATTACAACTCGGTAATCTGGTCTCTTTTCAGGAACTTGCCACACTTACGGGAGTTGCAAAACAAACGGTTGCCCGTTACCTCGACTTATTGGAAAAAAGTTTTATTGTTTACAGATTAGGTTCGTTTAGCGGGAATTTAAGAAATGAACTGCGAAAACGACATAAATATTATTTTTACGATACCGGCATAAGAAATGCTGTAATCAATAATTTTTCAGATAGTAGCAACAGGGTTGATACCGGTGCGCTATGGGAAAACTTTTGCATAAATGAAATCATTAAAAAAGACAGATATGAACGCATTTATTCCAACTTCTATTTTTGGCGGACTTACGATGGGGCAGAAATAGACCTCATAAAGGAAGTCGATGGAAAGGTTACTGCGTACGAGTTTAAATGGAGCCCCAAACGAAAACCAAAATTACCGGATAGTTTTTCGAAAAAGTATCATGTTTCCGACTATATTGTTTTAAACCCCTCTAACATCCATCTGTTAAAGTAAAACCACATTTTGTTTGCGCCCCCTTTTTAAACAAACCTGTTTTTTCCCGTTTCATCAGGAATAGTGCTACTAATTAGCTACCTTTGCTTTATGAATTATAAAGAAACCACCCAATGGCTTTTTGATAAATTGCCCATGTATCAACGCATGGGGAAAGCCGCTTACAAGGCCGATTTGGGCAATACGGTCGAACTGTTAAATCTGTTGGACAACCCACAGGAAAAGTTTAAAACGGTTCATATTGCCGGCACCAATGGTAAGGGCAGTGTGGCTAACATTGTTGCATCGGTGTTGCAGGAGGCCGGATATAAAACAGGGCTTTACACCTCGCCCCACTTAAAAGATTTCAGAGAGCGCATCAAAATTAACGGCGAAATGATTGGCGAAGAGGATGTAATAAACTTTGTACAATCAAACCTTAGTGATTTCGACAAAATAAAACCATCCTTCTTTGAAATGACGGTGGGCATGGCATTCGACTATTTTGCAAAAAACAAGGTGGATGTTGCCGTTGTTGAAACCGGGCTTGGCGGGCGGCTGGACTCTACCAACATCATCAAACCGCTGGTAAGTGTAATTACCAACATCGGTTACGACCACACGCAGTTTCTGGGAGACACTTTGCAAAAAATTGCCGGCGAAAAAGCAGGAATTATCAAGCCAACCGTGCCGGTGGTTATTGGCCGTAAACAATTTGAAACCAATAATATCTTTGAAAAAAAAGCTGCCGAAACAGGTTCAACCCTCTATTATGCCGAAGAACACTACGACATAAAATTGCTACAAAGCCTTAAACCGGATGAACAATTTATCGACATTTGGAAAAACAATGAAATTTTCCTCGAAGAGGTTAACTCACCC
>WGDP01000125.1 GCA_015493215.1 Bacteroidales bacterium
GGTGAAGACATCGAAATTGGCTTTAACTCAAAATTTATGCAGGAGATGCTGAGCACCCTTGCCTGCGAAAACATTACCCTCGAAATGTCGGCACCCAACCGCGCCGGCATCATCAAACCCGAAGACAGCGAAGACGAAAACGAGGATATCCTGATGCTTATTATGCCGGTGATGCTGACTTCGTAAGAGGGAACTTTACAACTTTACAACTTTTACACTTTCAATAACCTTGTTATTAGCCGACATAACAATGTAATATATGCCTGCGGGCAATTTTATATTGTTATCGTCAAATCCATTCCATAAAATATTGGCATTGTATCTTAGCGATGTGATTTTGCCAAGATGTTTGATAAGTATGCCACTTTGCGTGAAAATGTTTATTTCAGCTGGTGATTTTAGATAAGTATTAACTTTAATGTTAATTTGCTCAGAAAACGGATTGGGTGATACCCTGATTTTATATTCTGATTTGTTTATTATCGGGTGGTTGTTACGTACGCCCACCATGGGATTCCATTCGTAAGCACCAATGTCAATTGTGTTTCCAACAATACGAGGATTACCGGCTAAATCAGTTTCGGGAAGCAGAGCCGTATCGGGAAAATTTAAAGTGCCGGCATCAATACAGGGTGAATTGTCATTCAGGTTATAATAGTACGTTTCGTTTTCAACAAATTGCGGATAGTCGGAAATATTTGTTGAGTCATAGTAAAAAAAATTGTTCTGGCCGTAGTTTGCAACTCCATCAATACCATTCTCAATGCATGAATTGTATATCCAAACCGAATCGCGATCTTCCGGTAAATTATCAATTATAACCACCTGATTGGCAATATTATCATAAAAAATAGTATTGTATATTTTTGCATTTGAACTATAGGCTACACTTAACGGGCCACCACTTGTATTTGAACTCAAATTATCGCAAAATGTGCAGTTTAGCAAGGTGGCTTTGATATGAAATGACAGAGATACGGCTGAAGTAGAGGGAACGCTGGCTATACTGCTGTCGCGATTATGAGCAAAAAGACAATTTACAATACTGCCTTCCATTCGCCCTGACCCATCGGGTGCGTATTCACCGCCATCTATTTGTATAGCCATGCTATTAACCCTGTAAGTACTTGGTGTACAATTTGTAAACGTGCAATTCTGAAACAGGAAATGCATGGTGTCGCTTTTTAAATAATTGGTTACAGGTAAAAGCACGTCAATACTTTTGATGCTGTCAAAAACCGTATGTTTAATAATTAATGTATCACAAAGGCTGAGCGAACTGCCCCATATTTTACTGTTCATGTTTTCAAAGTGTAAACTATCCCATAAAACATAGTGATTACGCGAATGCCAAAACTGCGCCATATTAAACCCGCCGTTTTTATAGCCGTTTCCGTTTTTGAGGGTGAATTTTTTTAATATTATAATACTGTCATTAAGCATTGATTGGCCACCCCACGAATCGTTTTCCAAATCAAGTATTGTATTATTAATACCGGCACCAACAACAGCCACGTTGTTTTTTAATCCAAGCCCGAATTTTTCATCGGTAGCCGTATGCGAATAGGTACCCTCTGACAACCAAATAGTATTTAAATGAGAAGAATCCGATTTTGTTTTTAAAAGGGCGTAACAGATGTTTTTTAAAGGACTTTCGGGGGAGGTGCCGCTGTTGCTATTGTCGCCCGAAGGACTAACATAAACATCGCCGTTAATACGGGTAATTTTTGCGTTAGCTACCTGATATGTAAGGGTATGAATGGGTGCTGCTTTCCAGTCAATTGCAGTAATATAATAATAGTTTGGCAATGTTACTGTACCGGTATCAAGGTGTATTGTATTGCATACAACCGGTTCGTTTAAAACAATATCGTAACCAAGAGCAGCGTAGTTTAAATAAACGCTGTTTAAATCGGAAGGGTCGAAATAAACCTGAGATGAATATCCACCTTCGGTACCGGCATATAAACCGCCACCCATCCAATGTGCATGATTATTGTATATTATATTGCCTGCTAAATTGGTAAAAGAGAAGGCTGCATAAATACCACCTCCAAGGGTTGCCGTGTTATCGTGGATGTGGCAATGCTCAATGGAAATTGATGCATGCCAGGTATAAATACCACCACCTATACTTGTGGGGGTATCGGGAAAGTAAACGGTACCCGAACCGTGCCGTATGGTAAATCCGGTAATAAAGCAATTTTGTTCGTACGAATCAAGCGTAATACAGCTGCCGGAATAGTTGCCATCTATAACAGTTTGGTTAATAACGGAGTCGGACGAATTTTGGACATAGAGGCTTGACAACAAAAGGCTTTTGCCCGAAAAATCAATGTTTTCGTAGTAAATACCCGGGTAAACTAAAATTAAATCGCCATTATCAGCCTGATTAATAGCATCTTGAATTTTAATGAAATTACCCGTACTGTCCTGTTTTACCGTTAAGGTATCGGAAAAAACCACGGAAACCAAAGCGAAAAAACAGATAAATGATGTTAATAAGTGTTTCATTGTTATTCTTTTTGTTTACGGGGTTATGTTAATCCCGATGTAATGTAATATATCTACCCATGCCTGTCGCTATAAATACCCTGAAGGGAGCTTATGCACGAGGTTGTCTCCCTTCAGGGAAGAAAACAGGTCAAGAAAAATATCTAGTTAACAATAATCTTT
>WGDP01000126.1 GCA_015493215.1 Bacteroidales bacterium
GTTTATATTGAAAACTACAGAAAACAAAAAGCTGCATAAAAAATAGACATCAGGTAATGCAGAGATTAAGCCTTCTTTCTGCTTTGTTGCTGAGAGTAAAAAAGTAGAGGAGCAAAAAGCTCCCCTACACAAGATAGACTTCAGTACAAAGTTCGACTAAAGCCTTCTTTCTGCTGATGCAAAAATATTAAAAAAAATTTGGATTTTAACACAGTATCTTTCAGGCCTCCACCGGCAAGGCTTGTTGGGCCGGAAAGGTTATTCCGCCTCGGATTGCTTAGGTTGTTAGTTCATAATACCTCACTTGCTTAATGAGCATTGTTCATTGCTTATTGTTTATTTTTTGCTCAAGATAGCGGTACGTATAATAAGGTGTAAACAGAATGATGTGAAAAACCAAATGCCCGCTACTTTTCAGTCAGTCCCTCCATGGTGTCTTCCACATCACCGGGGGTGCTCATTATTTTCATAAACTCACCCATCGACAACTCGGGCCAGTACAAGGCAAAGCGATATTTACCTGCGAGAGAGGTGGCTTCTTTGCCCTGTAATATGATTTCGTAAGGCATGGCTGCAACGTGGTCTTCGCCAATGATGGGCAAAAAATTGGCTTCACCGGTTTCTTTGTCAAGCAAGCCTACCCCAAACACGGCAACCTTTTTGTCGGGAATAACCATTTCGTAAACTTTTAAGGTGTTTCCCTTTTTGGCATTCAGGTTTTTTCTGATAACAGCGAGGCCTTCATCAAACGAATTGAATTCTTCCAATTCATCGGGATCATCAAAGTAGGGCATCATAATTTTATAATGATACTCGGGCAAGTCCTCTTTTTCAAGGGTTCCTCCAAAAGCAGAAAGGACGCCATCATTTCTAAATAGTCGCAAAATATCTTCTGCCATGGCATCAACCTCATTTTCATAATTTCCCATCTGAGTACCCCAATAGGCATAAAACATGTAATAGGGATTAACAATACTAACGGTCGTCTTACCATCTTTTTCCACAAAACCCATTCTTAAAACAGCACCGAGGGCACCACGGTCAGCAAACCTGAGGCTTAAATTTTTAAGCTTGTTGTTTGTAAAACATAGCACATAGAGTGAACCCTTATTTTCGGGATGGTACTCCCCTATTACCTGATAACCCGCATCGGTTACCATGGTTTTATATGATTGAGCCACCGCTTCGGTTTGACCTTGTTTAACTGCAACTTTATAAAAAGGTGAATACTCCTGTGCAGCCACAGCCATTCCGGCCATTACCAACATCATTGTTAACAGAAAATTTATACGTTTCATAATCTTGTGATTTAATAATTATTATGGATGTAAAAATATACATCTATTTGAATGTATAAAACTTTTCTGTTAATTTATAAACAATAAAAATTAAACTGAATTTTTCAGAACTCAATTACTGTCGAGTCAACCTCAAAGTAACGTATTGAGATTGGATTTTAGACAACCAACCTGCTTTTTAACTACCTTTGCACGGATGAACAACCGGGAATTAGACAAAAAACTGAGCCTTAGAAAAATCAAACCGACAGCGGTTCGGGAGCTGGTGCTTAAGGTTTTAACCGAAGAAAAAAAGGCTGTCAGCCTGTCGGATTTGGAACACAAGTTCGATTATGCAGATAAATCAACCTTGTACCGAACGCTGAAAACCTTTGAGGAAAAAAAGCTGATTCACAGCATCGACGACGGTTCGGGAACCCTAAAGTATGCGGTATGCCACGACAGCTGCGAATGCAACCCCAACGACCTTCATGTTCATTTTTATTGTACCCGTTGCAAACAAACATTTTGTTTAAACGAAGTTTCCATTCCAACGGTCAACCTGCCGGTGGGTTTTAGCCTCGAAAGTGTTACCATGGTGGTAAAAGGCGTTTGCTCAAACTGCCGCAAAGGGTAATTGCAACCGGGTTGCATTACAAATTTCGTTTCTTTGCAATGCAATTAATTACAACCGATGAAAACAGCGTTTAAAAATATAATTCCTTACTTTCTGCTAATAGCAGGAGCGATTATATTTTTTCATTCCATTGTACCCCACGACCATCACTACCCCGTGGAGGGAGCGCCGCAGGCTTCGCATCATCAACATCCGGATAACAGCCCGGTTCATTGCCATTTTTTAAATGACCTCATCACCGACTACACCAACCCGGGATTAAACAATCATGTTGTAAAGCAAATTCCGGCTTTCACTCAATTTTTGACTGAACCTTCACCGGTTTTATCTTACCCCGTCTTAAACCTCACTCTTAAAAAAGAACATACTTTTTATAGCACGCTTGCCATAATCAGCATCTCGCCTACCCGCGGATCACCGGAGAAAACAATCTGATTTTCCATTTTCAGTCCCGACTTATTTCTTTTCTTTTTCTTAATGGCAAAGCATCTGTTTTAGCATTTGCAATGCAATAATTTTCACGGCAAGCATCAAAGCTATGTTGCAGTGTAATTGAATTCACCCTCGCAAAAAACAACAAATTGTATGATAAACAGTATTATATCCTTTTCCATAAAAAACAAGGCACTTATTTGGCTATTGGTTATCGCCCTGATTATCGGCGGAATATATTCCATGACCAAAGTGCCCATTGATGCCGTACCCGACATCACCAACAATCAGGTACTTGTTATTACCACTGCTCCCAATCTCGGTACTGAAGACATCGAGAGATTTGTTACCTATCAGGTGGAGCTGGCCGTTGCTAACCTGCCTGATGTAACCGAAATCAGAAGTGTTTCACGTTTTGGGTTGTCGGTAGTTACCATTGTATTTAAAGATGAAGCCGGCACCTATCTGCCACGGCAGCTGGTAAGCGAAGCCTTACTGGAGGTAAAAGAAAAGATTCCCGAAGGTTTTGGCGAACCTTTTATGGCTCCCATCAGCACCGGGCTGGGCGAAATATATCAATATACCCTTGAGGTGGATCCGGCCTACGACACCGTTTACGACGACATGGAGCTGCGAACCATTCAGGACTGGATTGTAAAACGCCAGATGGCGATGCTGCCGGGCGTGGTGGAGGTCAACTCCTTTGGCGGCCGTGCCAAGCAGTACGAAGTAGCCATTAATCCCGATAAGC
Organism: Bacteroidales bacterium; assembly: GCA_015493215.1. GTDB lineage: Bacteria > Bacteroidota > Bacteroidia > Bacteroidales > F082 > B16-G9. Next base: position 3,098 of record WGDP01000126.1, read on the forward strand.
TGAGAAGTATGGGGTTATCCATTGGCGATGTTTTTACCGCCCTCAAAAAGAACAATCAAAATACGGGTGGGGCATACATCGAAAAAAACCATCAGGCCAACTTTATCCGTGGCGAAGGGCTTATGCGCTCGCTGGATGACATTAAAAATACCGAAGTAAAAAACATTAACGGACAACCGGTTTTTATCCGCGATGTTGCCAAAGTAAAATTTGGCAGTTTTGTACGTTACGGAGGGTTTGTTAAAAACGGAAAAGGCGAAGCGGTGGGCGGAATCGTGATGATGCTTAAAGGAGCCAACTCCAACGATGTAATCAACAACGTTAAAGAACGGGTAAAGCTCATCGAAAAGTCGTTGCCTCCGGGTATCTCCATTGTACCTTTCCTCGACCGCAGCAAACTCATAAAGAGCACCACATCAACCGTGGCAGAGAACCTGTCACTGGGAGCCTTAATTGTTATATTTATTCTGGTAATCTTTCTCGGAAACCTGCGGGGAGGCCTAATTGTGGCTTCCACCATCCCGCTGGCCATGTTGTTTGCGTTTATTATGATGCACATCTTCGGAGTTTGGGCAAACCTGATGAGCCTTGGCGCACTCGACTTTGGAATATTAATCGATGGGGCGGTGATTATTGTGGAAAGCATGATATTTTACCTCCACCGAAAAAACCTGATTGGCACCAAAATATCACAAAAGGAAAAAGATGGTATCGCCTATAAATCGGCAAGTAAAATGATGAACTCAGCATTTTTTGGCCAGCTGATTATTCTGATTGTTTTTATACCCATACTTGCCCTGCAAGGTGTTGAAGGTAAAATGTTTATTCCCATGGCGATGACATTCAGCTTTGCCATCATCGGGGTAATGCTACTTTCGTTAACCTATATTCCAATGGTTTCGGCAACCTTTTTAAAGCCTCCCAAAACCGGCAAGCTGAGTTTTGGAGACAAAAGCATTAAATGGGTTGAAAGAATATACTATCCGGTTATTGAATGGGCTTTAAAACATGGAATAGCCATTGTTGGTCTGGCACTGATTCTGTTGATTGCCGGCGGCTTTTTATTTTCACGAATGGGAGCAGAATTTATTCCCAAGCTGGATGAAGGCGACTTTGCCTTTCAGTCCTTTTTTAAACCGGGCACATCGCTCACCGAAGTGGAAAACTTCTCGACTAAAATACAGCAGATTGTTCTGAAGGAGTTTCCCGATGAAATCGAAAGTATCCAGTCACGAATCGGGGTAGCCACACTTCCCATGGATCCGATGCCATTGGATATTGCCGATAATTTCGTGATTTTAAAACCCAAAGAGCAATGGACCAAAGCGAAATCGAAAGAGGAGCTTATGGAAAAAATCGAAGAAAAAATAAGCCGGGTGCCGGGCATCAATTTTGAGTTTACCCAGCCCATCGAAATGCGCTTTAACGAACTGCTTACCGGAATCAGGGAAGACATTGCCATTAAATTATATGGCGACGATCTTAATATATTATCGGAAAAGGCACAACAAATTGCATCGCTCGTAAAAGGCATTCGGGGCGTGGGTGGTGTTAAAGCGGAAGCTACCAAAGGATTGCCGCAAATTACCATCCGATACGACCGCAACAAGATGGCCCGGTACGATTTAAACATTTCGGACATGAACAGGATAATTGAAACGGCTTTTAGCGGCGGTGTGGCAGGTAAAATATTTGAAGGAGAAAAGATGTTCGACCTTGTGGTACGGCTTGATGATGCCCACCGCAAAAATATTGATGACATCAGAAATCTTTTTGTATCGGTGCCCAACGGTAGCCAGATTCCTTTGAAGGAGTTGGCCGACATCAGCTATCAGCCCGGAGCCATGCAGGTTAGTCGCGACAATACCAACCGTAGAACCTATGTCGGTATTAATGTTAAAGACCGCGACATTAAATCGCTTGTGAATGAAATTCAGGAAAAACTCGACAAAAACCTGGAGCTGCCCATAGGGTATTACATCCGTTATGGAGGTGCTTTTGAAAACCTGGAGCGAGCCACCAAACGGTTGACACTGGTGGTTCCCATTGCTCTGATACTCATCTTTATGCTGGTATATTTTGCCATCAAGTCGTTTAAACAAACACTAATGATTTACATTGCCATTCCTTTTGCTGCCGTGGGTGGAATACTCTCCCTCTATTTACGCGATATGCCATTCAGTATCTCGGCAGGAGTTGGATTTATTGTGCTTTTTGGCGTGGCAGTGTTAAACGGATTGGTACTTATCAACGGTTTTAACGAGCTGAAAGCTGAAGGAAAGTTCAGTTTAACTGATATTGTTAAAAAAGGGTCTGTTCGCCGAATCCGGCCCATTCTTTTAACCGCTTCCACCGACATCCTCGGGTTTTTACCCATGGCTCTTTCGGCCTCTGCCGGAGCCGAAGTTCAACGCCCGCTGGCAACGGTAGTAATTGGCGGTATGCTAACCTCCACCCTGCTTACCTTAATTGTTTTGCCGGTTCTTTACAAATGGGTTGAGTCGGAACACAAAATCAAATTCAACAAAAAAGCAGGAGCTGTTTTGGCAGGCCTGTTGATTTTTCTTTTTATCGGCTTTGGCCAAACTGCTTACGCACAGAAAAAAACCTTTACGCTACAGCAAGCCATCAACAGTGCCAAACAAAACTATCCCGCCCTGAAATCGGCGCAGCTTGAAATTGAAAAACAGCAAGCACTTAAAGCTACTGCATTCGATTTTGGTGCCACTTCGGTTTATACAGGCAAGGAAGAGGTTGGCAACGGCAGCCCGGGAATTCATAACATCGTAGGGTTTAGCCAAAGTGATATTGACCTGTTCGGTATGATTGCCAAAAGCAAAAGGGGCGAAAGCCTTATCGAAAGAGCTAAGGTTAACAAAGACCTTACGGAACAGACCCTTATTTATCAGGTGAGCCTTGCCTGGAACCGGGCACTTACCACAAGGCAGCAAATGGAGCTTTTCCGCCAGATGGACACCATTTATGCCGCTTTTTTAAAGGCCTCAAAAGTTCGCTACGACGCCGGCCAAAGTTCTAAATTGGAATGGCTCTCGGCATCGGCAAAATATAAGGAAATAAAAGTTAATATCCTTAAATCGGAAAGCGAACATCAGGCGGCGTTGCAGCTTTTAAACAGATACTTGCAGGTTAACGCACCTTTTGACATTGAACCGGCTGGCTCGGAAAAGATGCTCTATATCGTACCGGCCATGCGCGACAGTTTACACAACAACCCCATTCTCAGCCTCTACGCAGCAAACACCCGGCTGGCAGAAAGGTCATTTAAAGCCGAGCAGACGGCATTACTCCCAAAAATCGACCTTAGTTACGGTATTCAGTCGGTTGACGGTATTTCGGGGTATAACACCTGGCAGGCAGGCATCACCATGCCCCTGATATTTAACGTTCAAAAAGGAAGGAACAAAGCTGCCAGGCTAAATTACAAAATCACTCAGCAACAATACAGTCAAAAAAGAATGGAGCTTAACGCTCAGTTCAATCAGCTGATGAGTCGTTACCGTGCGCTGTCAGAAACCATCGCTTACTATAAGGAGGAGGCACTGCCACTATCGGAAGAACAAATTGCCGCTGCCAGTCTTGCTTACAAACTGGGAGATATTGATTATGTGCAGTTTATCCAGAACCTTGAAACCGCCATCAATATTAAAATGGAATATTTACAACAAAAAGCCGATTTCATGGAACTTTCGGCAAGATTAAATTTTTTAACAGGAAGAAAATAAAATAAACCTATGAAAATCAAAACAACCATATCACAATTGTTCATTTTTATAATTGCCATCTTTTTGGTGTCGTGCAACAACAGCGCAGCAAACAAAACAGAAGAGCAGGAAAATGAGCACGAAGGAGAAGCAAGCGAAGTATTGCTTACCTTAAAACAACAACAGGCCATCGGCTTAAAAACCGGTACTTTTCAAATGCGCAACCTTACTTCGGTAATAAAAACCAACGGGCAACTGGAGGTGGACCCGGGCAACAAAGCAGAAGTAACCGCCATCATGGGTGGCAATGTAAAAAGTATCAATGTTTTTGTGGGCGACAAAGTTAAAAAGGGGCAAATTTTAGCAATCCTTGAACACCCAACCTACATCACCCTTCAGGAAGATTTTTCTGTAGCCTCCAACCGACTTGAATTTTTGAAGCAGGAGTACCAACGGCAAAAGGAACTTTATGAAAACAATGTGGGTGCCACCAAAAACTACCAAAAAGCGAGGGCAGAGTATAATGTTGCCAAAGCAAAATATAACGGACTGAAATCGAAATTAAAAATGCTAAACATCTCGCCGGCATCGGTAGAAGCGGGAAACATTTCAGGAAGTATCAACATCCTCTCTCCCATCGATGGGGATGTTAGCGATGTTAACATCAAGCTGGGAACCTATGTTGCCACCGGAAAAAAGATGTTTGAAATTACAAACAACCGGGCACTTCATGCTGACTTTATGATTTATGAAAAGGATGTTCACCTTGTAAAAAAGGGACAAACCATCCATTTTACGGTTGCCAACAATTCCGGAAAAGAATACACTTCCAAGGTTTTTGCCATCGAAAAAAGGTTTGATCCGGTATCAAAAGCAGTTCACATCCACTCAAAAATAAATGAGGATACGGAGGGGCTGATACAGGGCATGTACATTTCAGGCCACCTCCACACCGACAAAAAATACACACGCACCCTTCCCAACGATGCCATCGTAACCGAGGGAACAAAGTCGTTTATTTTTATCGTTGAACACAGCAACAATCCGGAAGAAACAGCTTTTAAACCGGTTGAAGTAATTCCCGGCATTAAAGATGACGGCTATACCGAAATCAAGCTTTTGGATACGTTACCCGACAACACAATGGTTGCCCTTAACAGCGCTTACTATCTGCTAGCGGATATGCAAAAAAGCGAAACCGGTGATGACGATTAAACCTTTGCAACCGGGTTGCACCGGTAAACTTTTAATTTTGAAATTGCTTATGATTTTACAGAATACAAAAATTTAAACAGATGAAAACAATAATAATATCAGTCATCATCGCCCTGAGTATTGTGGGCTATGGCTTCATTGGTTTTGAATCGGGAGAGAATAATCCGGATGATACAAACAGCATAAATAGTGCTGATAAAACAGTCACGGGACAAGCACTTTTTCTATCCAATTGCGCTGTATGTCATCAGGCAGACAGGTCAGGAATGCCCCCTGCTTTTCCGACTTTAACAAACATTTCGGAAAAAATGACAAAAGAGGAAGTAGCCACGCTGCTCAAAACGGGCAGAAAGGCCATGCCCTCCTTTGCCAACCTGTCTGATGAAGAACGGCAGGCAATAACAGGCTTTCTGTTTGGCGAAAAAACTGTATCGAAAACAGTTACTGAACTAACCCCGGTTGAAAAAGGAGCCAGTCTGTTTACTGCCAATTGTACTTCGTGCCACAAGGCAAAACCGGATGACCCTGAACCGACAGGCAGAAAAAATATGGGACGCACCCCCATAGTTTTGGGTGGCGTAAACAAAATTCACACACTCGACGGTTTTGAACGCATCTTAAATCAGGGGCCTTGCTATATGCCCTCCTTTGAAAATCTGCAAAGCGAAGACAAAAAGGCCATCTACCTGTGGCTCAGCACCATCGACAACCCCCAAAGTACCAACAGCTCGCCAATGGACGGATGCCGCATGGGCGGACATTGCATGAACCGTTAAAGCAACAAAGTATGATTAAAACAACATTCCATATCAGCCAAATGGACTGCCCTTCGGAAGAGGCGCTTATACGCATGAAACTGGAGAGCCTTAAAACAATAAAATCGCTGGAGTTTGATTTGGAAGGAAGAACCCTTTTTGTTTTCCACACCGACGAAAATCCTGAAATACTCAACCGACTTAATTCACTAAAGTTGGGAACCAAAAAAACCGGCACTGTTGAAGTTGCCGATACCGCCATAACTGAAGAAGCCAACCACTCCCGGCTGCTGTGGACGGTACTTTTTATCAACTTCGGATTTTTTATTATTGAAATGACAACGGGGTTAGTTTCAAAATCCATGGGGCTGGTGGCCGACAGTCTGGACATGTTAGCCGACTCGGTAGTTTACGGTTTAAGCTTGTGGGCTGTGGGTGCCGCCCTCTCACGAAAAAAGCTGGTGGCCAGAATGAGCGGCTGGTTTCAAATTATCCTGGCATTACTGGGGCTTGCCGAGGTGGTTCGCCGCTTCCTCTATTCCGATGTCATTCCCAACTATCAGATAATGATTATTGTTGCGTCGCTGGCACTTGTCGCCAACGTTGTCAGCATTTACATTTTGCAAAAAACCAAAAGTAAAGATGCACACATACAGGCCAGCAAGATTTTTACATCCAACGACATCATCATAAATATTGGTATAATTGGAGCAGCAATACTGGTAATGGCCACCAACTCGATGATACCCGATTTGGTAATTGGTGCCATTGTATTTCTTATTGTTGTGCGCGGAGCAGTGAGGATTTTAAAGCTGGGGTAAATGAGTGGGGAGTGTAAATCAACTCAATTAAAACCGGCAGTAAGATTAAATTCTACGATAAAACTTGAAAATATTGCAGAAATGTCAGGTTTTCAATCCAAATCTACCTTTAACAGCTGTTTAAAAACAATAACAAAAGTTACTCTTTCAGCCTACCGCAAAAAGCATTCAACCAATATTGCTCTAAACAAATAAAAAAGTTGCTCCCTTAGAAGCAGCTTTTTTATTGTTTGATATGTGTGGTTAGGCAAGTCTTCTTTTATATCTTACTACTATAAATAAACCAATGAGGAAAATACCAAAAATAAGCGCCCAGTTGGAGACTGGAACGGGAGGTTGTGCTGTTAAACAAAATGAGGCATTTAATCCGGAGGTGTTGTAATAGATACCGGATGACCCTTGTGTGTACGCAAAATTATTGTTTCCGAGAGTCGTATTAGCCCATGCAAATGAACAAGGCAAATTTGTTGGGTTTTTTCTTACAACAGAAACCCACCCATTTTGAAGTGACACGCCGGAAGGAAATGTTACTTCAAATCTCAATATTTCAATACTACCATTTATTGATGAACCTGTTGGAATGGGTGTAATAGTTGTTGTAAAAGTACTAACCAGCGTTCCAACTGCGCCGGCATTATCCTGATAAAAGTTAATATCAAAATCATAAGATGCCCCCGGAGTGTAACACTCTCCATTATCATAAAAAACGCCCCAGAAAACGATGCCGCCTATATCAGTAGTTAACCCCTGAAAGTCCTCATAAATAGTTTGGCTACCATACGTTGTTCCTTCATCTGAAAATATAGCAGTGGTTGAACCCACAGGCTGCTGACTGAAAATAGCGTTTGCAGGCGGATCCAGCTCACCCGAGCGGCTTAAGTTCGTTAATGTTCCTTCGCCTGCTGAGGCGGGTAATTGTTGTACCTGACCAAAAGAATTCAATGTTAGAAAAAGCAAGCTTGTTAAAGCAATAAATTTTAATTTTTTCATTATAAATGTTTTTAGTTAAATAAATATATCGTTTCCACGCAAAAGTCAGTAATCAAAAAAGGCGCTTTACCTTTATGTTTTGAAAACTGATGGAGCAAAGATAACCTCTGTCAAAAACTAATTCTGCCAAATAGGGGTACATATTCTGCCAAAATGCAGAGCGAAAGGCTATTACATTGATTTTGTATAATTTAGAATCAATCCAAATAGTAGGAAGGCGGTTGCCCGAAGGCTTTTTTGAATACTCTGCGGAAGTAGGCCATATTGGTATAGCCAACGGCATACGCTGCTGATTTTACGGAGTTTACTTTTTTATTTTCAAGTAAATCAAGCGCGTAATTTAGTTTATAATCCTTTATATAACTAAGCGGGGTTGTGCCAATGTATTGTTGAATTTTTCGGTAAAGCTGGCGTTCGCTTGTAAACATTTCTGCAGCTAGTTTGTCTGCGGTAAAATTGGAATAGGCAATGTTTTTTTGAATTATCTGTTCCAGATTATCCAGCCATTCTTGTTTTTCCTTGTCATAAATATTACCAACTTCCGGCTCATTTTCATGTTTGGTTTTTGCACTATTTTCCAATTCTTTCAATTGTGCTTTTTTCCTGCCCCGGGCATTTCGCAACAGGTTATCGATACGTGCGAGCAGTTCTTCTTTTACGAATGGCTTTGACAGGTAATCGTCAACTCCGATACGCAATGCCATGAGCTTGTCTTTTAAATTTGCTCTCGCAGTTAGCATTATAACGGGGATATCCCGCCACCTATCACTGGTTTTAAGTTGTTCCAGTAATTCATACCCGTCCATTACAGGCATCATAATGTCACTGACAATTAGCTTAATATCAGGATAAGCGGCAAGTTTTTCCAATGCGTCCTCACCATTCTTTGCAGTTATAACCGGATAGAACTCTTCTAAAATGGATTTGATAAATGAAGATAAATCCGGATTATCTTCTACTACGAGAATACCATCAAACAAATCTTCAACTGTTTCGCCCTTTGCACTTAATTCAAGAGTTTTTGGAATTTGTTCATTTCTTACAAGCGTAAAATCCTTTTGAGATTGATCAACATAACTATTGTTGTCAATCTTAAATGGTAACTGAAGTTTAAAGACAGTTAGCTCGTGTTGTTGACTTTCGACTGTAATAGTGCCATTCAAAAGAGATACTATCTCATTTGACAAGGCCAATCCGATTCCTGTACCACCTTCTGTTATATATTTATTATTGCTGCTTTGATAAAACCGGTTAAAGATATTGGGTAAGTCATCCTCTGCGATGCCGCATCCCGTGTCTTTAATTTCAACCGTTAGCAGTTGTTCGGTAGCAATGGCATGAAAGTGCACCAGTCCGCGATTTGGTGTAAATTTAAAAGCATTTGATAAAAGATTATTCAACACGATTTCGACCTTTTGGCTGTCAATAATAACGTTTTGTTTTTTGTTACCAGTAAACAGAAAACGATATTCAATAGACTTCATGTTTGCCACTGATTCGAAACTTGCATAAACCCGTTTTAAAAATTGATATGGATTTACTGTAACAAGGTGTATTTCCATATTATCTGACTCCAATTTTGCCAAATCCAATATGTCATTGACCATGCGTTGAATCTTCAGGCAGTTTTTTTCAATATGACGAAGGTTAACAGTTGCTTTTAAACCTAATTTGTTTTTAGATAAAATTTCTCTCACCGGTGCCAGGATAAGTGTCAATGGGGTACGTAATTCATGAGAGATATTAGTAAAAAAACGTGATTTCAGTTTATCTAAGTTTTTAAGCTCTTCTGCTTGTTTTTCAATAATTTCTTTATCTTCTTTAATTTTAATGGTACGGCTGTCGATTTCCCGTTCCAGTTCTTTTTGTCTTTCGTACAAAGCGCGTGTTCTAAAGCGATAAAAAATATTATAGCTGGCTACCAGCACAAATATAATGAGAATCAAAAATCCCCAGGTTAAATAGAAAGGCCTTTTAACAGTAATAGGGATAGACAACGTCTGTAATGAAAACTGCCCTGATTCGCCTTGCGCTCTCACATTCAGCGTAAGGTTGCCATACGGTAAACCATTCAGGTGGATTTCATTATCGTTGAGGTAGATCCATTGATCATCCTGCCCTGACAGTTGATAGCTGTATTTAATCTTGCTTGCGTCGGCATATTCAAGCAGAGAAAAGTTTAATATTAAAAATTTATCTTTAGGTTGTAAAATAATCTTTCGTTTAAGTACCAGTTCGGCAGTCCGGTCTTGCAGTTTGCTTTCATCGCCGTTGTACTGCAGAAGGCGTGTTATTCTCAATGGTTGATTAAATACATGATTGATGCCTGTCAAATCCTTTGGATTGAACGTGGTTATTCCGTTTATGGTTCCAAAAAACAATTGTCCGTCAGCAGCCTGGTAATGAGCTATACGGTTGAATTCATTAGCCGGTAATCCGTCGGCAGTTGTAAAGCTTTTGCATTTATTTGTTGTCTTGTTGAATCTCATAAGGCCATAATCGCCGGGGATCCACAGGTTATGATAATTATCATTATAAACAGCATAAAGTATGTTGCTTGACAACCCGTCTATGGTAGTAAACTGCTCCAACCCGTTAATCTTTAACCCGCTTGTGTCCAAATTGAGTTTCAATAATCCGGCACCGGAAGTGGCAACCCAGAGAATGTTTTCATTTTCGTTATCTCTGTTAATGTGATAAATTATGTCTGACGGAATATAGGTTTCTTTGTTTCCACCTGTCCAAAACCTTTGAATAATCCCTTTTTGGGGATGCATGGCAAAAATACCCTTACTCGTTGCTATGAGTATATTATTTTCATCCCACTTATAAAAGTGATAGACTTCACTTTCTGAAATTGCTTTAAACCCGTTTAACTTCCTGTAAAGAACAATACTGTCATTATCAAGTACTGCCAGACCTCTTTCCCACAACCCCATCCATATCTTTCCTTGGTTTTCAAAAAGACTCCATGAATTGGTAACCGGTTCACCGGATTTCCAATAGTAAACAGCTGATGGTTTTCCGTTTATATATTTAATGATGTGAGAATCGGAAGTGTAATAACTACTATCGTCTGTTTGTATTATAGGGAACAATATCGGTTTTTCCTTTGGTGATATGATTAGTTCGGCAGGTATTGTTAAGTTTTCCACGCTGTTTTTTTTCAGATCAATCAGAAATTGCTCAGAACCGACACTGTTTACCCATAGTTTTCCATCCGTTAATGTTATCCCCCTGCAACTAAAAGTATTCTTTATATTGAAGTTTTCCAACGGCTTGTTTAAATAGTTTTTAAAATGGTTTTTAGTTATTTTTATTTTATACAAACCCATAGCTGTTTCCAGCCAGGCATTATCGAAACGGTCAAAATATATACCTTTAATATTGGCTTTTGGAATATTAGGATATTGCTTACCAATATCAATTTTAAAATCACCATCAATTTGAAATGCGTTTAAATTATTATCCCCGTAACACCAAACTATTCCTTTAAATTTACTATTATTCTGAGAAAACAAGACCTGGTTTGATTGAGAAATATTTTTTCCTGTTAGTTTCGAAAGTTGTTGTAGTTGCCATTCTGCCTTCCCTTTTCTTTTTTTATATATTTCGTTTTTCGTATCTATCCAAATATCCTTATTGTAATCGTAAAACAATTGAATTCCTGATGAGAGTACCGTTTTGAATTTACCTATAGGATTGTAATAATCATTTATTAATTCAAAGGTTTCAATAGTATCAGGATTAATTCTTTTAAAACCAAGCAATTTACCATCTTTACAATCAGTAATATACACCTGACTTTTACAATCTAAGAGTAGTTTAAATTTTTTATTCCGGTATCTGTATATCTTTCCTCCTCCACAAAAGTAAATTGCCCTGGCCTCGTCAGAACGGATTCTTTCCAGTTTGTTAATATTAATGGGAAAGTTATTGCCGAATCTTTTTTGCACAGTGTATATTTCGTTTGTATAAACATTGATAAATGTCAAATTACGGTTTCGGTTGTAATCAAGATCAGAAGCGAGCCATAACCATCCCTCATCGTCTTCTTCAATAAAAACCACTTCGTTACTCGCCAAACCGTTTTTTTCTTTTGAAAATACTTTAAATTGATACCCGTCAAAACGGTTTAATCCATAGGCGGTACCTATCCACATAAACCCCCGGCTGTCCTGAAAAATACCCCTTACATTTCTATGGGAAAGTCCGTCTTCAACAGTCCAATGCAGCACTTCTTCATTAAAATTTTTATTATCGGTTTGGCCAACGGATGTGGAAATGATTAATAAAATAAGGCTGCTAAGGAGCAAATCCTTAATACAAAGTAATTTGTGTGTGTGTTTTAGAAAAGAAATCATACCATACAAATCTTGCAGAATGCCTCATTTTATTGTGTTTTAAAATTTCCAATAAAAAACAAACCTGCTACCGCACAAATGTACTGCTAAAATCCAAGAATAAAAATACTTTTTCAGGATAGTTGAACGTACACAAGGATTCTTCATCAAACTCAGCAATGCTTTTAAGCTAAAATACATACTTATCATTTTTACAGAACGGCTTTTAATACCATTCCCATAAATAAGCGGTACTCTTTTCAATTAACAGGTGGCCTGGTATTCAATTGAAATAAACAAGGAGAAGATTGGTTTAAAACTTTACAATATTAATACTCAAACACTCCATACTGTGACCGGATGGTCAGCTTTTTGCCGGTGGCAGCTTCCACACGGCCTACAACCTGTGCGTCAATATTAAAACTTTTGGAGATTTCAACAATGGAAGGCGCTATCTGTTGCGGCACATAAAGTTCCATGCGATGGCCCATGTTAAAAACCTTGTACATTTCGCTCCAGGGGGTTCCCGATTGTGCTCTTATCATCTCGAATAGCGGTGGGATTTCAAAAAGATTGTCCTTGATAACATGCAGTTTATCAATAAAATGCAGCACTTTGGTTTGGGCACCGCCGCTGCAATGAATCATTCCATGAATATGGCTACGGTGCTTTTTTAACACCTCCTTAACAACAGGTGCATAAGTGCGCGTTGGCGACAGCACCAGCTTGCCCACATCCACTCCTTCCACAGGACTTGGACCGGTGAGTTTTAACTTTCCCGAGTAGGCCAGCTTTTTTGGTATTGAGGGGTCGAAACTTTCAGGGTAACTTTTTGCCAGCTCATGGCTAAACACATCGTGACGAGCCGAAGTAAGTCCGTTGCTTCCCATGCCTCCGTTGTATTCATCCTCGTAGGTTGCTTTTCCAAAGGATGCCAAGCCCACAATTACATCACCGGGTTGTAGATGGTTTTCAATAATATGGCTGCGCTTTGCCCTTGCCGTAACCGTTGAATCGACAATAATGGTTCGTACCAAATCGCCCACATCAGCCGTTTCACCTCCCGTAAGGTGCATCTCAACACCCAGACTGCGCATCTTTTCCAGAAACTCTTCGGTACCTTCAATAACGGCCTTAATAACTTCGCCGGGGATTACACTTTTGTTTCTGCCAATGGTTGAAGAGAGTAAAATGCCATCGGTTATTCCCACACAAAGCAGGTCGTCGGTATTCATCACAATGGCATCCTGTGCAATACCTTTCCAAACAGACAAATCGCCGGTTTCCTTCCAGTACATATAAGCCAGCGAGCTTTTGGTTCCGGCTCCATCGGCATGCATCACATTGCAAAAGGCTTTATCGCCTCCCAAAATATCAGGAATAACTTTACAAAACGCATTGGGGAAAATACCTTTATCAAGATTTTTAATGGCCGCATGCACATCTTCTTTGGAGGCTGAAACGCCGCGCTGCTCATACCGGGACTTTATACTCATTGGCTTAACTTTTCATATAAAACTTTTCCA
>WGDP01000127.1 GCA_015493215.1 Bacteroidales bacterium
GAAAAAAATAAAATAATAATTAGAATGTTGCATTTGATAAATGTTAAAATTACGCTTATAACTATTTTGTTAACAGTGGTATCCATGTTATCTCTCGGCAACACTTATTACGTGGCCGTGGACGGAGATAACAGCAACAACGGCTCTTTTCAACATCCCTGGCAAACCATTGAATATGCGCTAAACCACCTTGTAGCCGGCGATACCCTTGAAATTAGAGGTGGTACTTATTACGAACACAATATGGTTATTTCGTTGCAGGGTACTGCTGCCGTACCCATTATTATTGAATCATATCAAAATGAAACTGCCGCCCTTGATGGCGGTGTTGATACTTTTTTAAACGCACCTGTTACAAAATGGACTTTGGTTGCCGACTCGATTAACCTTTACAAAAGCAACGATGTATTTTCAGGAAGCTATGTAAACGCCTGGCTTGAAGATGATAATGTTCATATTATTACTTATGATGACAGTCTGAACCAGTCCTCTTTAAATTTTGGCCCCGTTAACGGTTTTTCACCTGTTTATCAGGGTCCCGGTATTCGTTTAAGCACTGACGGGCATCTGTACATTCGGCTTGAACAAAACCCCAACGATTTAATTGGCTCCGGGGGCGATTCATTGGCAGCTTTGCCGGCCGATATAAATCCGAATCATAATAACATCAATGTTTTTTTCTCCTCTTATATTTTTAAGATGATGGGAGCAAAGCATTTGAAGTTTAATAATATCAACTTTTTGCACTCAAAGTATCTTTTTGATGTACGCGACAGTTCGCAGTTTGTGGAGTTCGACAACTGCCGTTTTAAATACGGCAGCTATGCTTTTGTGGTTCGTGCGGCTGACAATTTTACCTTTTCTGATTGCAGTTTCGACAACGGTGTACCTCAATATGTTTATTGGTCGGATGTAAAAATGGGTAGTTGTGAAGTGGCGGAGGCCTATCCCGAATTTGAGTCGAAAGCCATTACAAGTGATAACGGCTTTTCCAATTTTAACCTACGTAATTGTCTGTTTGAAAATGGGTTCGATGGTGTTGGCGTGAAGGACGGTTCGTCAAATGTAAAAATTACGCACTGTTACTTTGTTCAATTTAGAGATGATGCCATCGACCTTCGGTCAGGAATACACAATGTTGAAATTGCCGATAACGTTTTGTGGAAAATAGGCTCCGGCATTTCAATGACAGAAACCAGTCCGGCATCCATTGGGCAGGTTTACATACATCACAACATCATTGATAATTCAATATTACAGCACGGCGGACGAGCAGGGAACTGCCATGAAAGCAATTGGCCGGTATGGACAACCATAGACCCTTTTGGTTCGCATGGCCAGGATGTAATGGCCTACTGGAAGGTTTATAACAACACCATTGTATCACGAAAAAGCGGTTACTCAAAACCTGAGTGTGGTGTTCATTCCGTACTGGGAAACCCCGAAAAATATTTGCTTAACAACCTGATATACACCTTTGACGACAGAATAATTTTTCGCAGTGATACGGCTGTTAACGGTGCTGTATATGACGGCAATTTTGTATTTAGGGTTGATACCGTTGGGTTGTATATGTATTACAGGTTTGGCGATGGCGGAAACTATAATTCGCTTGCCGGGTTCAAAGCCGGCTCAGGTACCGACTGGGAAATAAACGGTATTGAGGCCGACCCCCAGCTCGATACCTTTTCCATTCTTCACCGGCAGTTTGATACGGCCACTATCCGCGAAAGATACCGTCCGCGTAATCAAGCCGTTTATACAACCGGTGCCTCCTACGACACCTTAAGCTGGCCCGGTACCGACAGCATTTACTATCGTGGCGCCCTGCCCCCTGGCAAGCTGTTTTGGCTGGGAACCAGCACCAACTGGAATGATACTTTAAATTGGTCTGAGGGTATCATTCCCGATGGGGCATACAGGGTAACAATTCCCATGCATCCTGACAATGGAGATAACTTTCCGGTTATTTCCGATACTATTACCGCTAAATGTTATAATATTGCAATAGATGACAGTGCCCGGGTTTCGGTTCGGGGAGCGCTGCAAGTTTATCATTGATTTAAAATAGTTATTTTATGAAACGTGTTCTCTTATTTGCTCTTACAGCCGTTGTGTTGTTGATGTTTTCATCTTGCAAAAGCAACAAAAAACAACCTGTTATGAATGTGATTCCTTTGCCCAATCATTACTATTATCATAAACAGGGAAACTTTGTTTTAAATGCCAACAGCCGGATTCTTGTGGGTGATAATCCGCAAACATTAAAAACAGGACGTTACCTTGCAGCGTTTTTAAAACAGTACGGATTTACCCTTCCTGTAAAAAATGTAAATAAGGTAGATGGTGTTGAAAACGATATTGTTTTAAGGATACTCGATAACAAAAAAGATATTCAGCCCGAAGGGTACAGGTTAAAGGTGAATTCGGGAAATATATCCATTGTGTCGGTTGATGGTGCCGGACTGTTTTATGGGGTTCAAACGCTTATTCAGCTGCTTCCCGATTCCATGCTGACGTCAAAACCGGAGGAGATAAATATTCCCGGATGGAGAATAACTGACAGCCCGAGATTTCACTATCGGGGCATGCATCTTGATGTTGGAAGGCACTTTTTTCCGGTGAAATTTATCAAGCAATACCTCGACATGATGGCCATGTATAAGTTCAACACTTTTCACTGGCATCTTACCGAAGACCAGGGGTGGCGTATCGAGATTAAAAAATATCCCAAATTAACTGAAATTGGTGCATGGCGCGATTCAACGCTTGTGGGTAAATATAGCAACCGTCCCCAAAAATGGGACGGAAAACGGTATGGCGGTTTTTACACGCAGGAACAAATACGTGAGGTGGTAAAATACGCAGCCGACAGGCATATTACCATTATTCCCGAAATTGAAATGCCCGGCCATTCGCTGGCGGCACTTGCGGCCTATCCTGAGTTGGCCTGTACGCCCGGGCCTTTCCGTCCGGCTACCTTGTGGGGTGTTTTTCCCGATATTTATTGCCCCCGGGAAAAAACATTTGAGTTTCTTGAAAATGTGCTCACCGAGGTTATGGAGCTGTTTCCCGGAAAGTATATCCACATCGGCGGCGATGAAGCCCCAAAAGAGCGATGGAAAGAGAGCAAACTTTGTCAGCAGCTGATAAAGAAAAACGGCCTCAAAAACGAAGAGGAGTTACAAAGTTATTTTGTGGCGCGTATCGAAAAGTTTTTAAATGCCCATGGACGGCAGCTTATCGGGTGGGACGAAATTCTTGAAGGAGGTCTGTCGCCGGGAGCCACCGTGATGTCGTGGCGAGGTATCGAAGGCGGGATAGCAGCCGCACGCGCCGGCCACGATGCCATTATGACCCCGGGAAACTATTGCTATTTCGATCATTATCAGGCCGGACCGCAGGGTGAACCCATCGCCATTGGCGGCATGACAACCCTGAAAGAGGTTTATAATTATGAGCCTGTACCCGAAGATCTGAATAAAAAGGAGGCCAAACACATCCTTGGCGCACAGGGAAATGTATGGACCGAATACATGCCTACTCCCGAAAAAGTAGAATATATGGTGTTGCCTCGCATGGCAGCGTTGGCCGAAGTTGACTGGACCGATCCCGATAAAAAATCATGGAAAAGCTTTCAGCGTCGCATCAACAACCATTTTAAAAGATATAAAGCTTTTGGGTGGAACTACTGCCCTGGAACTTATAACATTGCTTTTTCCGTACAAAAGGATGCCGACAGTACAACATTTCAGGTAAAAATGGAAACGGAAATTTATCAGGCTGCAATTCGCTATACAACCGATGGGAGCGACCCTGTGCTGCAATCGCCCCAATACGAAAAACCGCTTCACCTTGCCAAAGGAACAACCCTCAAAGCAGCCATATTTAAAAACGGAAAGCTAGAAGGTTATATTAATACAAAAGTGGTTGGGGAAGATTTGAAATAGATTCTCCATTTAAAAGATTATTTTACCTATTTTTGAAAAGGAATAACTACTTTTGCCGACTTGTAAAAGCAATATATGAGGAATAGTTTTGATTGGAATAGTGAAGGGGAAGAGCAAGATACTTCCGAGTTAATCAGCCGGTTTGAAAAAATGCTGGCGGATGAGGAGTACATCTTCTTTGATGTGGATGAGTTGGAAATAATTATCGACTTTTACCTTGATATACAAAAAATTGATTTGTCGGCAAAAGCACTCGAATTTGCCAAAACACAACACCCCGCCTGTACTTCGTTCCGAATAAGAGAAGCCCGTCAGATGGCCTACGAAAGCCATTTTTATGAGGCATTGGAAAAACTTGCCCAAATGGAAATTATCGAACAGGCAAACGAGGATATTTTTATCGTCAAAGGCGAGATTTATTCCATGATGAACAAACACGACCTCGCCATTGAAGAGTATAAAAAGGCATTGGAGATTTCAGATGAGGTTGAAAACCTTTATGTTAACATAGCCTTTGAATATGAAAACATGAATGATTATCCCAACGCCATTTTAAGCTTGAAACAGGCATTGGATATAAATCCCGCATCGTTTACACTTATTCACGAAATTGCTTTTTTTTACGAGATGACCGGCAAAGAGGCCGATGGTATAAAATTCTTTTTGGAATTTCTTGATAAGCAACCCTATTCAAAGGAGGCCTGGTTTAACCTTGGTATTTTTTACAACAGCCTCGACCTTTACGAAAAGGCCGTTGAGAGTTACGAATTTGCCATTGCCATTGATGATACCTTTTCGTCAGCCTATTTTAACCTTGCCAATTCTTATTCAAACCTCGGTTACTACAAAAAGTCGATTGAATGTTACAAAGAAACCCTTAAATATGAACCGGAAGATTCGCTAACACATTATTATATAGGTGAATCGTATGAAAATCTCGGAGACTTTTCACAGGCACTTTACTACTATAAACATGCTTTGGAGATAGAACCTGAGCTGGCGGAAGCCTATCAGGGAGTGGGAAGAGTTTTAATGCTTGAAGGCAACGTAAATAGTGCCATTAAGTACTTTGATAAAGCTGTTACAATTGCGCCTAAAAACAACGATTTCCGTTATGAGCTTGCTTTAATATATTTAAAAACAGGCTTTTATGGCGAAGCAATATATCATTTTAGTGCTATTACTACAAGCGATGCAAGTTATGTGGGAGCCTGGCTCAACCTTTCGCTGGCACATGAACGGGAGGGAAGGATGAAAGAGGCCATTGCAGTTATCGAAAAGGCTTTGGACAGTAATAATAAAAGTCCCGATTTGTGGTATCGCCTTGCAGGCTACCTGTATAACTCCGGTAAAGTTCAGCAGGCCTATGTTTTTATTGAAAAGGCATTGGAAATGGATTCCTCACGCTATACCGAGTTGTTAGCGTATCTGCCTGAGCTTGAAAAGGAATCGCGTTTTGTTGAATTGTTGGAAATTTATAATAAGTCAGAATAATGAGTATGTTAGATTATTTACCCGAACGTCCTGAAAAGCCGCGAAACAATGGTATTAACATGGTGATGGACAAGGGAATAGGAATGAATCAGGCACACGATGTAATTAACACCTGTGGATTTTTAATTGATTTTATGAAACTTGGGTTTGGCACTTCGTATGTTAACCCCAACGTAAAAGATAAAATTAAGCTTTACAAAAAACATGGTATTAAGGTCTATCCCGGAGGAACTCTGTTTGAAGCTTTTGTTATAAGAAATCAGTTTGAAGATTTTTTAAGATTTTTGGATAAACTGGGCTACGATGCTGTTGAAGTTTCCGATGGTTCCATGAAGTTGAACCACGATGAGAAATGTAAATACATCGAAAGGCTTTCCAAAGAATATGTTGTTCTTTCGGAAGTGGGTTCCAAACAGGCAGGCGTTGAAATGCCAACTGATGTGTGGGCCAGACAGATGAAAACAGAACGCGAAGCCGGTTCGTCGAAGGTGATTGCCGAAGCACGTGAAAGCGGAACCGTAGGTATTTACGACTCAACCGGAAAACCCGATTTTGCCTTAATCGACATTCTTACCCGCGCCATCCCCATGGATGACATCATTTGGGAAGCACCTCAAAAATCGCAGCAGGCTTGGTTTATCAAGCATTTTGGCGCCAATGTAAATTTGGGTAACATTGCACCAACCGAAGTAATTCCACTCGAAACCCTTCGTCTTGGTTTGCGTGGCGATACCTTTTTTGAATCGCTTCCTGACGAGTTTAAAAGCTAAGTTTAATAAAATATTTATGCAGGCCAATAAAATAGAGCAAATATCCGAAAATCAGCGGTATTTTTTTAACACAGGTAAAACGCTGGACTACGCTTTTCGTTTAAAAGCGCTAAAGGATTTGAAAGCTGCTATTTTAAAGTATGAAGAGGATATTTTTGCCGCTCTTTGGAAAGACCTGCACAAATCGAAGTTTGAAGCCTATGCCTCCGAAATAGGCTTTGTGCTTGAGGAGTTAACCTTTCACATTAAGTATCTTAAAAAGTGGATGAAACCCAAACGGGTACCCGGTGGTTTAACCATGTTTCCGGCCACCACTTACAGTTACTTCGAACCGCTTGGAAAAGTGCTGATTATTGCTCCATGGAACTACCCGTTTCAGCTGCTGATGGCACCTTTAGTTGGAGCGATTTCAGCAGGAAATACAGTAATATTAAAGCCTTCAGAATATTCGGCTAATACCGCAGGGGTGGTTGAAAAAATAATTAACACTACTTTTCCTGAGTCATATATCAGGGTTATTACCGGTGATGCTACCGTTTCGCAAACCCTGTTAAAGTTAAAGTTTGACCACATTTTTTTCACCGGCAGCCCCCGAATTGGCAAAATAGTGATGAAGGCCGCAGCGGAGCAGATGACACCGGTTACACTGGAGCTTGGAGGAAAAAGCCCTTGCATTGTGGACGGAACAGCTAAAATAAAGCTGGCTGCAAAACGAATCATGTGGGGGAAATTGCTTAATGCCGGGCAAACCTGTATTGCTCCTGACTATCTTTTAGTTCACCAATCGGTTAAGGAGCAGTTAATGCCGGCTTTGAGGGAGGCTGTTATAGAGATGTATGGTGACGATGTTAAAACAAGTCCCGACTTTCCACGCATCATCAGCAAGCCCAATATGGAACGGCTGGCAGTCTTGATTGAGGGCGCTGATATTTATTTTGGCGGAAGCTATGATGTTGAAGATAAATACTTTCAGCCCACTATATTAGATAACGTAACCTTTGATGATGCTGTGATGCAGCAGGAGATATTCGGCCCCATACTTCCGGTTATTACTTTTAACAACCTCGATGAAGTTATAGAAATGGTTAATGCCCGCCCAAAACCGTTGGCACTTTACCTGTTTACACAAAGTAGTAAGGTACAAAAGCAAATACTTAAACGAGTTCCTGCCGGAGGTGTCAGTGTTAACGATACGCTAATGCACATTGTCAATAACAGGGTGCCGTTTGGCGGCGTGGGCAACAGTGGCACGGGCGGCTATCATGGTTTTTATTCATTTCAACAGCTTTCAAATCATAAACCCTTTGTAAAACGTGGTACCTGGATGGATGTCCCCGTTCGATATGCACCTTATGCAAAGAAGTTGAAGATTATTAAATGGTTGATGAAATAAAATTTTTTAACAGATGAAACAATACATCAATTATTTTGTAAAAGGGCTGGCAGTAGGAATCGCCAACATTATTCCGGGGGTGTCGGGTGGAACCATTGCGCTGATTACCGGTATTTTTGAGCGCTTAATCAATGCCATCAAATCATTTGATTTAAAAGCAGCCCGGTTGCTGTTTAAGGGAGAGTGGAAAGCGTTTGTCCAAAAAACCGACTTCTATTTTCTGTTGACCTTATTTGCCGGCGTTGGCGTAGCCATTGTTGCGCTGGCACGGCTTTTCGACTTTTTGTTTCATAACTACCCTGTTTATATATGGGCTTACTTTTTCGGATTGGTACTCTCTTCGGTTTATTATGTGGGTAAAACGGTGGAAAAATGGAAGCCGTCAACCATTATTTCGTTTGTTGTGGGCACAGCTTTTGCCATTGCCATATCGCTTATTAATCCTGCCACGGCCAACGATAACGCACTCTATCTGTTTCTTTGCGGGATAGTGGCCATCTGTTCCATGATTCTGCCGGGGCTTTCGGGTTCGTTTGTGCTTATCCTGATGGGTAACTATCAGCTTATTGCCATCGACGCCATCAACAACCGCGACCTAAGCATCATCATTCCCGTTGGGATAGGTGCTGTTGTGGGCCTTATTGCCTTTTCGCACGTTTTGTCGTGGGTTTTTAAACGCTATAAGGATCAAACCATTGCCATGTTAACAGGATTTATTTTGGGGTCGCTGGGTATTTTGTGGCCTTGGAAAGAGCCTGAATATCTTACTAATGCCGCCGGCGACTTTATTATGAAGCATGGCGAAAAAGTGATTGCCCGCTATTCGGTAATTCTGCCGCAGCATATGAACCTCGAAGTTTATGCCGGTATAGGGTTTATGATTCTCGGTATTATTTCCATTGTGGTTGTAGAGCAGATGGCGCAAACAAAATCTGCTGATGAATGATGTAACAAAATATGGTTTAGCAGGGCGAAACATCGCCCATTCATTTTCTCCGGCTTATTTTAAGAACAAATTTCAGCGCGAGGGAATTAAGGCTGATTATCTGCTGTTTGATATTGAAACAGTTGATGAGATTAAGTCGATTCTAAAAGCACATCCAACGCTAAAAGGATTTAATGTTACCATTCCTTATAAAAAAGAAATTATACCCCTTTTAAACCGGCTTAGTCCGGAAGCGAAAGCCGTTGGTGCTGTTAACACCGTAAAAATTACAAAAGCAGGGCTGGAAGGCTTTAACACTGATGTGGCCGGCTTCAGAGCTTCATTTAAACCGCTGGTTGAAGACAGGCTGCCGTTAAAGGCACTGGTATTAGGAACGGGCGGGGCATCAAAGGCTGTGGCATTTGTGTTAGAGGAGCTTTCAATTCCCTATCAGTTGGTAAGCCGTGTAAAATACAAAAATACAATTACTTATAGTGATATTGGCAAGAGTCTGCTTAAGGACTATCACATCATAATAAACACCACGCCGTTGGGGATGTATCCCGATATTGACAAAGCTCCTGATATTCCATACCACCATTTATCAAAGCAGCACATCCTGTACGATTTAATTTACAATCCCGAAGAAACCCTTTTTTTAAAGGAAGGCATCAGGGCAGGGGCAACCACAAAAAACGGTTTGGAAATGTTACACTTCCAGGCCGAAGCCTCCTGGCAAATCTGGCAAAATGACTAACTATACTTTCCTTTCACAGTTTGCAACAACATTCTTTCTGCTCACAGTTTGCAACTGTGAGCCTACATATCTCTGTCCGTTTACAGTTTGCAACTGTGAGCCAATATTAAACCTGTTTTCCGCTCACAGTTTGCAACTGTGAGCAACATTTAACTTAACCACTTCCACTAACAGTTTGTAACTGTGAGCCTTCATGTTTTTTTCCACTAACAGTTTGTAACTGTGAGCCATATTAACTAATTACCCCTCTTTCTGTAACAGTTTGCAACTGTGACCGTAGCTTAACTAATCACTTCCCAGCGCCTTATTAACCGCCTTTACCAGCACCGACTTAGTCTTCACCCCGACAAATTGCTGCACCACTTTCCCGTCTTTAAAAATTATGATGGTCGGAATATTTCTGATGCCGAGCTGCTGCGCAGTTTTTTGGTGGGCTTGAACATCAAGCTTTGCGATGGTAGCTTTATCAAAAAGTTCCTCAGCCACTTCACTAACGATGGGTCCCTGAATTTTACAGGGTGTACACCATTCAGCCCAGAAGTCAACAAGGGTAACTCCTTTGGCGATGGTTTTCTTGAAATTTAAGTCTGTCAGCAAAACCAGCTTATCACTATCGTTTGCGGGATTGTAATTTTTAAGCGATTTGTATCGTTTGTAAAACGCCCATACCAGCAACACAAACAGAACGCCTATAAAACTCCATAACAATGTGTTATTCATAACTTATATATTTTTCAATTTGACTAAATAAATACTCTTTACTTTGTATACCGGGCATCTGCAACACTTTTTTTCCATCTTTTAAAAGGATTAAAAAGGGAATGTTTTTCACACCGAATTTATCAGATAAAACCCTGTTATCGCTCACATTTATTTTGGCAATTTTAATGCTGTCGCCATACTTGTCTGCTATTTCAGCATAAACTTTATCCTGGGCAACACAGGCGCTGCACCATTCGGCCCAGAAATCGAGCAGTACCAGCCCCGTTTTGGTTTCTTCCTCCCAGTTTAAAAAGTTAACTGTAACAAACCCGTTATTTTTCATGGCGGCAAAGATAAGAAAGTAGCCGAAAGTTGAGTAGATGTTCTGTGGGTTTCTGAATTGCACTCACTCAGGCTTATTCAGATTTCCCCGTCCGAACGTACCTGTGGAGGGCGGAAAAGCCTTTCAGGTCTCATCCCGTAAATGTCTTCCTGGACATGAAAGGTTTCGCTAACTCTTTCTATTTATCCTTTTCCAACTTATTCAGTTGCTCCTCCTTATAATAAGCCACTACAGCAACAGCAAAGATGACCACCAGCGTGTAATAAACAAAATTGGGTATGGGTACCGGATCGCCTTTGGCGTATGAGTGCAACCCCGAAAGGTAAAAGTTAACGCCAAAATAGGTCATCAAAATGGAGAAATACCCAACTACGGAGGCAAGATTAAACGTGAATTTTGATTTTAACCCGGGTATAAATCGCATGTGCGTAATAAATGCATAAACCAACACCGAAACCAGCGCCCAGGTCTCTTTGGGATCCCAACCCCAGTAGCGTCCCCAGCTTTCGTTGGCCCAAACACCGCCAAGAAAGGTTCCGATGGTAAGCATATAGAGGCCAATGGTCATGGCGCGTTCGTTAATGGCAGTCAGCTCATTTATTCTGATGTTCATGTAATTCATGTTCTTTTCATTTTTGAAAAGCATCAAAATCAGGTTTAAAAATCCCAGCAGCATCGAAAGTGCCAAAAAACCGTAACTGGCAGTAATTACCGAAACATGAATGGTGAGCCAGTACGATTTTAGTACCGGCACAAGGTTGGTTATTTCAGGCTCCATCCAGGTAAGGTGCGCCACCATCAAAATTACCGATGTTAATACGGTAGTGGCCGCAACCGTCATGGCCGATTTCCGGGCAAACAGCAGTCCTGCTAACATGGTAATCCATCCGATATAAACCATCGACTCGTAACCATCGCTCCAGGGTGCATGCCCCGAAATATACCAGCGCATGCCTAATCCGGCAGTTTGTACTAAAAAGCCGATGGCAATTAAAATGGTAAACACATTTATGGTAACCGACAGCTTTTTGGAGTTTTTAAAGATGTTGATAAAAATAAGTATCAGCATAATAACACCCAACAGCCCGTAAACCTTGCTGAGGTTGTCAAAAATCATCCATTTGTTGTATAATATTTCAACCTTTATTTTGGTTTTTGAAGGAAGAATGTTGCCGGCAAATTTCTTTTGAAACATTTCGATACCTTGTCGCAACTCAGCGGCCTGCTTGTAATCACCTTGTTTTATGGCATTAAAATAGGCAGGCAATATTTGGGCTATCATGGCAGAGTCGTGTGCAGAAACTCCTGAAATAGTTGATGTTGCTGAAAGCCAGGGCTTATTTATCCCTGTGGGATTCGGGAGCAACCTGAGCATGTCGCCCGTATAAATCATATAGCAGATGTTTAGCTTTTCGTCAACCTTCATAATGTCCTTATCAAAAAGGCCGCGATAAATCGGTTTTTTACTGTATGCTTCCTGAACCAGTTCACCAAGTTTGTATTTTCCGGTTTTCATATCGATAAAATCGAGGTACGAGGCGTAATCACCCTTTACACCGAGAATGTGTTGCAATTCGGTATTACGAGCGATGCCAAACCGAATTTTTATCATGGGAACCCGTTGCCACGATGCAGGGTCGGAAGCCATGCCCAACAATACCTGGTCAGGTGTCAGGCCATCAAGGCTGGCTTTTTTGGATAACTTCCGTAATATTTCGCTGCTTAAGGTGTTTACCGGTTTTATACGTCCGTCACGGGGAAGGACGATCAATTTGCCAAAGGCCTCCGCTTCCTGTTTGTCAACAGGTTTTAAATCGGTTACCGACAGATGCCCTGTGTGCTGCGCCATGGCAAGGTTTGAAATTAGCAACAACAAAACAAGCATTGTTACAGGCATGTTTTTTAAACTTTTCTTACTCTTGTTTATGGCTCTTCCCAATGCGGCAAAATGAGTGTGTTTGCTAAATATGGAAAAGAACATCCCAATGCTCATCAACAAATATCCCAGATAGGATACGCCGGTTCCCCA
>WGDP01000128.1 GCA_015493215.1 Bacteroidales bacterium
CCATCTATTGCAACACTATATCCTAAATTGTCGTTTGCAGCACCATCGGAACTGTTGCTGCTTTGCGATTCGTGGGTTGTGTTGTCGCCCCATCCGCCGTTGCTTTTGGTGAGCGAAACCCATTGTGTGCCGTTGTAACCTTCAAAATCTTCGGTGGTGGTGTTCCAACGTATCATGCCTGATTGGGGAGTGGCTGAGGTTGACCCTTCGCCAACCTTAATTACCCCATCCACATCCAACTCGGCCTGAGGGCTTGCCGTGCCAATGCCCACACTGTCATAGTCGGTGTTATATATTTTGGTTCCCGAAACAGTCCAGCCGCCTCCATTCAAATCTTTACCGTCAGTCCACGATGCATTTCCACTGTTGTCGGCCGCCAACACATAGCCCGATGCTTCGTTGCCGTCAACATATTGCATGGTTCCCGATACATCCAGGGTAGCATCGGGTGTGGAGGTTCCAATGCCGACTTTATTATCGGTTACAACAAAGGTGGGGTCGTTTACTATTGTCTCTTCCATCATTTCCATTTCGTAAATACTTACATAGTCGTTTGTTGTACCCTTGTTGTTGATAATGTTTAAACGATAGTAGCGATAATCAACCGTGTTGGTAAAGTTATAGATCTTCCACCCTGTAACTGTCCATCCCTGTCCTGCTCTGGAGTCAAGGGTTGTCCATGCTGACCCGTCGTTACTTCCTTGAAATTGCCAGGCGGCTGGAGAATTGTCGGTGGTTACCGATGCATCGTAAAAAATTTTGTACCTGCCTACACTTTTCCCGTTGCCCGAACCCAAATCGTATTGAATCCATGCCGGCAGCGTATTGTTGTTGCTCCAATAGGTAGCTATAGTGTTGTCAAAGGCGTTGGCAACAGGTTGTCCGGGATACGTTTCGGAAGCTGTTGCAGTGCCACCTGTGCAAATATCTGAGCCATAGCTTCCTGTATAATCTAAGGTTGCCACTTCAAACTTACCTTCCGGTGTACTGGTTCCAACACCCACCGAATAGGTTGAGTCAACATACAGTGAGCTGCCTGATGAGCGCCACTTACCGAGCTGTTCCCAGCTGTTGCCCGAATATTGGTAAAAAGTGCTGTCGTCGGTAATAAAAACCAACAGGCCGGTAGCGGGAGACGCAATTAAATCACGCTGTGAAGCGGTCATGCGGGGGATTAACAATCCTGAAGTAGTAGATTGAACATCAAGCATGGCAGAAGGGTCGCCGGTAGAGCCGTCGGTATTGACGGCAACCTGAGCTTGTGCATTTGTAATGCTTAAAATACCTATTACAATAGGGATTAGTAGGTGAATAAAATTTTTCATGGCTTTTTAGTTGAAATTTTATGTAAAACTAACGGTTGCCAAAGCGTAAGTCAACCCACAATTAGTGTGTGGTATGTTTATGATGATGAATGGTTGAAATGGGTTAGTTAACGGAGAAGCTTACAGGCATAAAAAAAACCCGCTTCTTGGCAAAGCGGGTTTTTGTGGCAATAAACAAACAACTATTTTACAACAGAAGCTTTTTTAACCGATCTGGCGGTTGGTGTTTCAATGCTGTAAAGGTAATAGCCTGCAGGCAGATTTTCGGCATTCCAAACCACCTTGTGTTCACCGGCAGCATAAACGCCATTGGCCAAAACAGCTACGAGGCTACCTGTAACATCGTAAACATTTATGGTAACATTTTGCGAGGTTGCAAGGTTAAACCTGATAGTTGTTGATGTGCTAAACGGGTTTGGCATGTTTTGCGACATCAACGGTGCCTCATCATTTTCGATGATGTTGTTGGCCACGTTGGTTGCTCCCGGAGTATAAGTGGGCATAAATTCCCAGTTGGCACCTCCGTCGGGATAACGTCCATACGAAATGTCAGTGGTTTGATCGCCATAGGTGATTGAATCAAGAACCTCCTGATCGGGATTCCAAAGGCCAACCTGTTCGCCACCGCCACTTAATTTAAAATTAAGGTTAAGCACCGAGCTTTCCTGTCCTTTGTTGGCGTAAAACAAAATATATCCATGAGCCGGTACGGTTACCGAATCGGGATAAGTTGAAGGAATGGCATACATGGCATCCGGGTCGGTTAAATCGTCGGCCATGTAATAGCCTGACAGGTCAACGGCATCGTCGCCTGCGTTGTAAATTTCAATCCAGTCGGGGTAATCGCCCTGCGGACCGGCAAATGCAGAATCGTTGCTTGCCATAAACTCGTTGATGTACAACTGAGCAGAAGCGCTTTGAATACCTGCAAAAAACATAATGGCCAAAGCCAAAATAAAAGTGTAAGATTTTTTCATAGACTACAATTTTTAATGATGAATAATTTGGTTTAAAAATAACAATTTATTTTTTTGTTTTTATCTTTTTTCAGGAAATTATTTCAACCCTTTTTATGCCCTGTTTTGAAGCGGTAATCCAATATGCTTTTATCACACTTTGCCCCTCTGCCGAATAGCGCATAATTAAATTGAAATAGTAAACCCTGTTGACATTAATTTGTTTTAACCCGCGTTTGCCCACATAGTAGATTTCCTTTTCGGGGTCATCCATTTTTTGAGTTAAATCCCAGATGTTGAATCGTAATATTTGCGTTATTCCTTCAAAATCATCCAGTTGCTCCCGGTTTTCAAGTAGCGATATCTGATTTCTGAAGAGCATCACCTTTTCTGTTAATATTTCAATATCCAAATCGGTTTTCCGCATTTGTTTTCTTGTGTGCAGGATGTCATCCGGCAGGTTTCGTTTTTTTATAAAATGAAAACTCTCCTTAAGCAACCCCATTTTTTTGTTTCCGTTATTAAAGATGGTTGTTTTATAATCGGAAAAAAATTTCTTATGTTTTTTATCGAGATACAGGCGCGTTAACTCTTTAATCCTGTCCTTAAACATATAACTGATTACCAGTGCAATAAAAAATGGCATCGATAACCGCCCGTAAACCATTTGTGATAAAAAGGCTACGCCGGTGGCAAAAACCATGGCAATACCGGCAGCTACAGCAAACAAAATTTGTTCGGCCAACACAGCTTCGCGCCTGGTATCGGTATTTAAAAAGAGGTTGCTTTCAATTTGTTTTTTTAGCATGCTGTTTCGATGAAGAACTTCCTGATTGGCTTGTTTCATACCAACAATCGAAGGGTATTTCATCTTTTTTCGATACTGTGTTTCGTTGTAAGCAATTTCAATTAACCGTTCGATTTGTTCCTTTAGTAAATCTTTCTTTTTAAGTTTTTCAATGAGTATAAAAATGTGCTTCTCAAGCAACAGACTTTGATATTCGTCAGCAATTTTGAATAGTTTAAAAGCTTTGTTATTGTTAATAATATTAAGCTTGGGTCTTAAGCCTTTAAATTTCTCCCTCACCTTCACCGATTGCAGCATGAATTCGTTTACCAACACTTTTTTGTCGTCGTAACTCTTTGCTCCGCCAATGTGGTTTATCAAATGTCGCATTGAGGAACCAAAAATGGAGCACAATCGTTTAACCTGTACTTCATATTCATCAAACGAGTTGCTGTCGCGAACATCGGCAAGCTGTTCTATGCTGTTGTTAAGCCTGGAAAAGGGACTTTTTTCTCCGTTTACAATTTTGCCCAGCAGGTAATCGGGAGTGGTAAGGCGGATGTTTGTTTTTAGTGCGCGGTAAAAATCTTGCCGTGTATAGTTTTGACGATTTACATCAAGGCTTTGGGGCATAAACAGATACATTTCAACCTTAAAATCCTGAGGTTTACGTTTGTCTTTCGAAGCAGGAAATTCCAACTTCATTTCAAAGGCCATCCTGTCGTGCCGCTTTACTGTATCTCGTATTTTCATTGCAAAAACAAAATTAGCCCATTACTCTGGCAGCACCTGGTAATAAGGCTCAACAAAAAATCTACATTTACGATGCACATCTGCCAATTAAATAAAAACAACCCCTACACAGAAATTTTATTTTACTGATATTCATTTAATTACACCAATATAATACCTCTACACACCTATTAATCGGCCAAAAATGGGTTGATGGCGCATATTCGTAACTTTTACTAATTTTGAAAACAGAATAAAAAACAGGGGTTATGTCAATACTTTTTAAAAATGTAAAAGAGCTGGTGCTGGAGGTTGATGAGTTTCTTTCAACGGTAGAGCAAGGGGTACTTATTTTCAAACAAGGGGTTTACAATTATTTGGATAAACAGGAAGACGCTTTTTTTGATAACATAAAAAACATTGAAAGGTTGGAAGCTGTGGCTGATAAATTACAGCGTAAAATCGACCGTGAACTGTATCTTCACTCCATTCTGCCCCAGCACGCCAGTGATATTGAAGAGATGATTGACAAGGTGGACGAAATTATTGATGCCGCCAAGGAGAGCCTGTATGAATTTGATGTGGAGATACCCTATATTCCGGATGAGTTAATAAATGATTACAAGCGGTTGGTTGATTCGTCGGTGGATGCAGCGGCAGCAGTTTTTCCGGCAGTAACCACTTTTTTCAGAGAGCCTGTCAAGGTAAAGGGTATGTTAACCAAGGTTTATTTTTATGAAAAGGAGAGCGACAAGCTTTCGAGAAATATAAAACGCAGGCTGTTTCACGAAATGGAAGACTTAAAGTTAAGTCAGAAAATTCATTTGCGCTATTTTGCCCTGCACATCGAAACCATTTCGGATAAAGCCGAACTGCTGGCCGATTACCTTTCCATCAATGCTTTGAAATTTAACTTATGATTACACTGCTGTTTTTTTTATCAAGCGGATTGTTTCTTGGTTGGTCGCTGGGAGCCAACGATGCTGCCAATATTTTTGGTACGGCAGTAGGGTCGCGCATGGTAAAATTCAGGCAGGCAGCTGTTATAGGCAGTATTTTTGTAATTATTGGTGCAGTTGTTCAGGGGGCGGGAGCTAACGACACACTGGGTAAGCTAGGTAGCGTTTCAACGTTGGCAGCAGCCTTTACCGTGGCATTGTCGGCGGCAGCAACCGTGTATTGGATGACGAGGTTACGGCTGCCGGTTTCAACTTCACAGGCCATTGTGGGTGCCATTATCGGCTGGAACCTTTACACCAACAACCAAACCGACTTTAATACACTCACCAAAATTGTAACAACCTGGATTTCAGGGCCTGTATTGGGAGGTATATTTGCCGCTCTGCTTTATATGCTGACGCGAAAAGTCCTCAACCGGGTGCGGTTTCATCTATTTTATCGCGATGTAACCATCCGGCTGGGTTTAATACTTATTGGGGGCTTTGGCGCCTATAGCCTCGGTGCCAACAATATTGCCAACGTAATGGGTGTGTTTACCACGGCAGTCCGGTTTCCCGATATCCATTTTGGTATTATCACCTTAAGCGGAACGCAGCAGCTTTTTGCCATTGGCGGGGTGGCCATTGCCATTGGTATCATCACCTATTCGAAAAGGGTGATGGAAACGGTGGGCAACACCTTGATGCCGCTTACTTCGGAAGCCGCATTGGTGGTGGTGCTTTCGCAGGCACTGGTACTTTTTATTTTCTCGTCGCAATCGCTTTCCAATGCACTGGTTTCGTTGGGGCTGCCTCCCATTCCTCTGGTGCCTGTTTCCAGCTCACAGGTTGTAATCGGTTCCATCATCGGCATCGGTTTGTTAAAAGGCGGAAAACAAATTAAATACAAGGTGCTCGGACAAATTAGTGTTGGCTGGATTGCCACACCGGTTATTGCCGGGATTGTCTCCTTTTTTCTGTTGTTTTTTATTCATAATGTATTTAAGCAGGATGTGGGGTTTAAAACGATTACTCATCCGGCACCCGTTTCGCAGCAACAGGCTTCCGATAAATTGAATGCTGCCGACACGATTGTGATGCATCAAGCAAAACAGATTAATAAACCGGTACAAAACCGCGAAGGTGAGTCATCATTAAATTATGGCTGGATAGTGAGCATGTTTTTATTAATAGTGTTGATGGGAGTTGTTTACTATTTCCTTTTGCGGGAGAAAAAGATGCAAGTGAGTGAACAGGAAAAAATTGATGATTTGGAAAATCTTGTAGCTCTGAAAGCGAAATCGCTGGAACAGGAGATGGAGCACTATAAAGAGGAGCACCAAAACTTAGATAAAGAGCTAAAATACCAGCAAAAAGAGATGGTGAATATGGCCATGAATATCATCAGAAAGTATGAAATTGTTGGCCAGATAAAGGAAGATATTAACAAAATTAAAAAGAGCGTTAAGGAAGATGAAGCCCGGAAAGCACTTAACAAAGTGATTTTAAAAATCAACCAGAATCTGCTTTTGGATCGTGACCGGGAGAGCTTTCAGATGCATCTCGAAGAGCATAACAGCAACTTTATGCATCGCCTTTCAGAAGCTTATCCGGGTTTGACTGAAAACGAAAAACGCCTTGCCACCCTGCTTAGGATGAATCTTTCATCAAAGGAGATTGCATCCATATTAAACATTTCGCCAAAAAGCGTTGAAATGAACCGGTATCGCTTGCGTAAAAAGCTGCAAATACCTCCAAAAGAAAACCTTACACAATTTATAAGAAGTTTCTAATTAAATCCTTGATACCGAATCGCGAACAACCACAAGGCGCTCCAGCAGACCTTCCAAAAGGTCAAGTTTAAGCATGTTGGCGCCATCGGATTTTGCCACTACGGGGTTTGGATGGGTTTCTAAAAACAGGCCGTCAACACCAACGGCAATGCCTGCCAGTGCCAGAGTTTCAATCATTTCGGGGCGGCCACCGGTAACACCGGAGCTTTGGTTGGGCTGCTGCAACGAATGCGTAATATCCAGCACCACCGGAAAGCCCGCTTTTTGCATTTCGGGAATATTCCGATAGTCGATTACAAGGTCGCCGTAGCCAAACATATTTCCCCGTTCGGTAAGCATCACATTATTGTTGCCGGTTTCCACTACCTTTTCAGCGGCAAATTTCATGGAAGGCCCCGAAACAAACTGCCCCTTTTTAATGTTGACAGCTCTGCCCGTTTTGCCGGCAGCCACCAACAATTCTGTTTGACGACAAAGAAAAGCAGGAATTTGAAGCACGTCAACATATTGTGCCGCCATGTTTGCTTCATCAACGGAGTGAATATCCGTTACCACCGGAATGTCAAAGGTTTCTGAAACTTTTCGCAATACCTTTAGTGCTTTTTCATCTCCGATGCCGGTGAACGAATCGATCCGTGAACGATTGGCTTTTTTGTAGGAGCCTTTGAAAATAAAAGGAATTCTAAGCTTGTCGGTAATGGCGACAATTTTTTCGGCAATGGGGAAGGCCATCTCTTCGTCTTCAATAACGCATGGGCCGGCCATTAAAAAAAAACGATTGGTGTCGGTATATCTTAAGGTTGAGATGGTTGGAAACATAATGCTGCGGTTTTAATTTATTGCTAAAGTAGCATATAATTTTAAGGAAGGAAGGGTATGAGGTGGGATTTTTTTCATTAAAAAATAATTTCACGCCGGCTAACTAAATAAACGCCGGTAAATATCAGCAATGCAGCAACCACCTCAACCCACGTTAAAGCATCTTTTCCGGCGGCCATGGCTACAACTGTGGCTAAAAAAGGTTGCAAATAAATATAGGAGCTGTTTACCGTTGGGCTTACCAGTTTAAGGGAGTAATTGTTTAGCAGGTAGGCAAGTACCGTGGTAAATAATACCACATAGGTAACCGACATCCAAATGTTAAAAGGAATGGCCGCATAATTGGTGTTCAATGCCAGCGGCAACGAAACCGGAATTACATAAATAAGGCCGAAAGTAAAAACCCATTTCATTACGGTAAGTGCCGAATACTTTTGCATCAAAGGTTTTATTAGTACCAGAAAAAGGGCATAGGATGAGGCGTTGATTAAAATAAACAGGTTTCCCAAAAAAGTACCACCTGAAAATGAAATATCGCCGTTTTTTAAAATCAGCCATAGCGCTCCTGAACTTCCAAGCGCAATTCCGGCAAGCTTTAAGCCGGTTAGCTTTTCTTTTAAAATAAAGTGGGCAAACACCAATACCAAAATGGGAGTTCCAACCATTATAATGGATGCATTGATTGGGGTGGTGAGGTTAAGCCCTTCAAAAAACATGATTTGATTTAACGCAATACCAAAAAACGAAACCAACAACAGCTTTAGCAAATCCTTTCGGGCAACTTTTTCTTTTTTAAAAAAAGAAGTAATAATCCAGAAAACCAGAGTTGCGCCGGCCACCCTAAACAGAATGATGGTGCGCGGTGCCATATAATCGGGCATAATACCCTTGGCTATCACATAATTAAGTCCGTAAATAAGGTTGGCGCCAATAATGGCAAGATGAGCCGGCAGTGTTTTCCGTGCTGTCTGCATTGGTGGCTAAAACGGCAGGTCGTCGGTGGTGTCGCCGGCTTCTATTTCGGGGGGCGGCAGTTCGTTGCCAAAATCACCGGGCAGCTCACCCGGAGGCGGGTCTTCGCCGGCAACACGCTCAATGCGCCAGGCTCTTACGTCGGTGTACCAGCGGCTGTTAAACTCGCGCGATTCAATATTTACAGAAACATTCAGCTGGTCGCCTTCACTTAAATTGTCCAGCATCGAAATTTTATCGCCCCAGCATACAATACACACTTTTTTAGGGTATTGTTCCTGTGTCTCAATTACAAATTGTTGTTTTTCCCAGCGGCCGTTCCTGCCTTCGCCGCTCTCTTTTTGAAGCTTTTGTATCAAGCGTCCTTTTAGTTCTACACTCATAATTCTATTTTTTTACAAAAGTATATAATTAATTAAATACTGGCAGGGTCGTGTTAAAGTATATTGTGTCGAATAAACTTGTACGGCTAATTCCTGTTTTGATGTGGCTAAATCCCGGAAACAAAATAATGTTTTACGCAAAAAACCTATCTTTGCAATTTAATGCACTGTTGAAATGGAACAGCACGAAATAAAGCTTGAAATCCCAAAAGTTTTTCAATCGGATGCCGATGAAAAACCTTTTGAAACCTGTGTGGTATGTGGTAAAGATTTACTGCACAGTCAGGAGACCTACATGATAGAAAAGGTGTTTAAAACCTATGAGGGGCACGATTTTAAATCGACGGTGTTTGAATTTGCCATCTGCTCCGTCTGCCACCAAAAAATGCAGGAGGGCATGTCGGAAGAGTCGATGCAAAACATGCAAAATTATTATCAAAAATTTATTGAGCAGCGTGGCAGCAACGCCATTATGATTGATCTGCGTACCTTCGACATCAACCAATGGCTTAGCAAATGCTTTTTTAAGGAAACCCCTGTAAACAGCATGGAAGAATATCAGGTGGTGGGCATGTTTCAGGGCGACAAAATGCTGCTAAGCCAACCTCCAATGGTTATCGGATATGAAGCCATGGAAGAGATGGCTGAGCTTTTGTCGAAACAAACAAGAGACGAAATGAACGGCTTTCGCGAGCGGTTTTTGGGGCCGCCTCCCGAGTTCAGCGAATTTATTTATGGTAAAAAACTTATCATGGTGTAATATTTTTGCCGATTTCCTGTTTTTATATTTATATGAAAAAAATTATTTTATCAATCCTTTTTGCAGGATTTATGTTTACAACTATGGAACAAAACGCACTTGATACGGCAACATTCGGAAACGGTTGTTTTTGGTGTTCCGAAGCAATTTTTCAACGTTTGAAAGGGGTAAAAGAGGTTACGCCCGGTTACGCCGGAGGCAACGAAAAAAACCCCTCGTACGATTTGGTTTGCTCAGGCACCACCCGCTACGCAGAAGTTATTCAGCTTACTTACGATCCTAAAGTGATAAGTTACAGAGAGTTACTGGAGGTGTTTTGGAAAACCCACGACCCCACAACGCTTAACCGGCAGGGTGCCGATGTGGGAACCCAATACCGGTCGGTGATTTTTTATCACAATCAACAGCAAAAAGAAACCGCCGAGTTCTACAAAAACGAACTCACCAAAGCAAAAATATGGAACAAGCCCATTGTTACCGAAATTGCACCGATATCAAATTTTTATCCCGCCGAAAATTATCACAACGATTATTACAAAAACAATCCCGGTAACGGTTATTGTAATTTTGTAATTACGCCTAAAGTTGAAAAATTTGAGAAACTCTTTAAAGAGAAATTAAAGTAAAATGCATCAGATAGAGCCTTTTTATAACTGGCATGAGTTGTACAACGCTTCCGGCGATGTGCGCTCGCCCTTTTACGGGCGGCAATACAGCGAAACGTTGTGCCACAACACCATATACAACCATTACATTCATCCGCAATGGGACGAGTTTGGCTCGCAAACACTCTACCTGAAAATACTGTTTACCGACTACGAAATGGGATTTGCCGTAATAGAGCTGATGGGTGAGTGGAACGATGTTTTGTACAACGATGTTATGTTTTTATACAGGGATGTGGTGGAACATTTGATAAACGAAGGGATAAAATATTTTGTGCTTATTGGCGAAAACGTATTGGATTTCCATTCGGATACCGATGACTATTTAGCTGAGTGGTTCGACAACATCGAAGAGGGATGGATTATCGGCATCAATTTCCGACAGCATGTAATTGATGAGTTTAAAAATGCCAATCTGGATCAGTATATTGCTTTTTACGGTCAGTTTGACGAAGTGCTGTGGCGCAGTGTGCAGCCAAAGCAACTTTTTATGCTGCTTGATAATTTGATAACAAAACAGTTGGGAGCGTAATGGATAAAAAGGGTGCCATTCTAAAGATTTTTGGCAAAGTGCAGGGGGTTGGCTTTAGGTATTACACCCGGCAAAAAGCACATGAGCTGGGGGTGAACGGTTTTGTGCAAAACCGCCCTGACGGAAGTGTTTACATTGAAGCCGAAGGCACCGAAGAAAATCTGGATGCTTTTATGCTTTGGTGTAACGACGGGCCTGCATGGGCACGGGTAACCAAAGTGCAAATTCAACAAACTCCGCCGTTTGGTTACGAAAAGTTTTCAATAAAATAAAATTAACTAACTATGTTTACTGCCAAAGAGGTTGCCGATTATTACAACACCACCCAAAACCACTACCAAAAATGGTGGAAGCTGAACGATAACCTGTCGCTGCATTATGGAATATGGGATGAAGGAATAAAATCATTTGACGAGTCACTGATAAATACCAACCGGATACTTATGGAGTTGGCCGGAATAACAGCGGACAATAAGGTGTTGGATGCAGGCTGTGGGGTAGGTGGTGCCGCAATTTATTTGGCTTCAACCAAAAATGCCCGCGTTACCGGAATCACCCTTAGCGAAAAACAGGTTGAGCTGGCCCGGCAAAGTGCCATGCATAAAAACCTGACGGACAAAGTTACATTTGAGCTGATGGACTATACCCACACCTCCTTTGCCGACCAATCGTTTGATGTGGTGTGGGCTTGCGAAAGTGTTTCGTCGGTAACCGATAAAAACCTGTTTGTAAAAGAGGCTTTCAGACTGTTGAAAAAGGGGGGCAGGCTTATTATGAGCGACTTTTTTCAATCAGCTGAAAATCAGCCTGACAAACATCAATGGATAAAAAAATGGGGCGCCACCTGGGGCATTTCCAACTTCGACACACAAAAAGCTTTTGTTAAAAAACTGGAGGCGCATGGTTTTACCAGGATAAACACCATTAACTATACCGATAAAATACAAAAAAGTGCCAAAAGGATGTATTTTGCTTCGCTCTTAGGTGCTCTGCCGTCGGAGTTGTATAACCTGACCCATCCCGGGGTTTCGCATTTTGCAAAAAATCATTATAAATGCGGCTATTACCAGTATAAAGCGCTAAAAAACAATTTGTGGCAATATTTTGTTGTGATGGCTGAGAAGAGGGTGTAGTTGCTGTTGTGCAGTGTTATTTTACTTCATTGAATAATTTGTTCCGGCTCCAATTCCATATTTTTCAATTAAATTTTCATTGAATAGTTTCGTTAATATTCGTTTTACTGTTGGGTTAGGTATATGCAATTTATTTGCAATTTCACCCGATTTAGTTCCGGGATTACTTTCAACATAAGTAAGAATTGATTTTTCTTTTGGCGATAGTTTTGCTTTTACTCCTTTAACTTCTAATTTCTTCATTAATTGTTCTTGAATATTCAAAAGTGTTGAAAAGAAAAAGTTAATCCATTCAGTAACATCTTCATTTGGTCTTTGTGCTTGACAATGTCGTAATTTTAAGTAATATTCATTTTTTCGGCTTTCAATTTCGTGTTCAAAACTTACATATTGGATCCATTTATATCCATTTTTCAATAACAGCAATGTTGTCAATAATCTACTCAGCCTTCCATTTCCATCTTGAAAAGGATGAATACTTACAAATTCATAAGAAAACATAGCTGATTTAACCAATGGGTGTATTTCTGAATCAGAATTGTACCATTCAATCAATTTTCGCATTGCATCTTCTGTTTCAAATCCTGAGTTTGTTGTTCGAAAAACAATCTGTTTTGTTCCATTGGGCAAGGTAGCTTCAACAGCATTTGAATGTTGTTTATAAGCTCCTTTATGCCAATGGTCTTTATCACTATGTTTCAATAATAGATTATGCAGATTTTTTATATTGTTTTCTGTTATTTCAATTACATTGTAATTTTCTGAAATAAGTTCTAAAACTTCAAAATATCCAACAACTTCCTGTGCATCCCTTTCTTCTATTTTCGTGATCTCAAGATTGTCTAATAATGCTTTGACTTCTTCATTACTCATTTTAGAGCCTTCTATTCTTGTAGATGCTCCAACACTTCTGACTGTTGCTATATTTTTCAGATGTTTTAAACTTTGTCCTTCTCGCTTTTCAATACTTGACCAGGAAGCATCAAATCTATCTATCTTACTTACAGTTCTTAGTAAATTCCAGTCTAAATTTAATCTGAATATGTAAACTTTATCAATCATACTGCAAATTTACTATAATTAATTTATTTTGATACGATACGATACGAAAATATTCGATTTTGATACGATTTTTTATAATACTGCAAAACGGTTTAATAACAAAACCTAAAGTTTCTATAACAAACCTTACCCGGTAACACCCCCGTTCCCCGCGCGATTGCATCGCGTGGGGTAGGTATAAAACAAATAAACCTGAAACCTGAAAATTAATAATTTTGAAAAATAAGCAATGTTCAATGAACAATGATTAAGTAAAGAACCGAAAAATAATGTCGTTGTAAATACAATCCGGTAAAAAAATTAACTTTTTGTTTTTTCTTCATCGTTTATTTGGCATAAAGCCTAACGACTTAATAACAACACCTAAAATTTCTACAATTAACTCACTCAGGCACCCCCTATTTACTATTATTAACAACCACTATTTTCCATACGGACTTTTTGCCGTCAATAAGGGTGGATATCAGATACGTTCCTGCGGAGAGGTTGTATGGATTAATCGTAATTTCGTGAAAGCCGGTTTTAACCTTTGGGTTTTCAATCAGTTTTCCGGTAATATCGTAAATTGCCACTTTGGCGTCTGCCAGCGGTGTATCACCTGTTAAAATATGAATTTCGTTTTGATTGCCATCACCCACAATAAAAGGGTTAGGATAGATGTTGCCTATAACTTTAATATATTCTTTTCTAACCAATGAATCAGCATTTTCGTCCGACGAAGCCACCAGTTTTACACTATAAGTTCCCGGTTTGTCGTAATAAATAAGGCCGGGATTTTTTTCGGTTGATACCGCCGGAACACCTCCTTCAAACTCCCATCGGTAACGGGAGATATTCCCTTCCGACAGGTTGTTAAATTCAATGTAACTTCGTTCAATCACTTTAGTTACTTCGCTGTTAAAATCGGCTACAACAATGTTGCTTCCTTTAAAATAGCCATCCCATTTTACCGCTCCGGTATTAAGGGGGTCGAGCCACGGTTTTAGCTGATTGGCATTTGCCGTTCCGTTTTTATCCCACGATTCGCTAAATTTTCCAAAATAATCGGGTTCGGTATTGTTAGTACAAGATGCGTTTCCGCCGGTTAAAGTTCCTACAATAAGCCTGTTTTCGTCAAAAAGCGGTGACCCCGACGAGCCTCCTTCGGTAACACCGTGGCCGTTTTCCGTTTCGCTCCAATACACCTTCCAAAAAGGGCCTGCACTACTTTCGGAACCATAATAAAAGGAGGAGATGGCAGGGTCGGTATAGGTTGAAATAAACTTAATATCTCCTGAGGGATGATGAATAACCACTCCGTGTTGTGGTATGTCGCCACTTCTGTTCCATCCGTTAAAATATAAATGGTATTCGTCGGGAACTTCTTCGTTAAGTAACAGCAATTTAAAATCGGAACTTACCGCGCGGGGGGTGGAACCATTTGCAATTAGCTGAGCGCCTGTTAAAGTGCGCTTCTCGGGTTCAGCGGCAGGCCGGTCACAGTTGGCCGATTCATAATCAAAGTCGAAAACCCATTGGTTATAATCGGTGGCCGTTGATGTCATACCACAGTGATTGGCTGTTAAAAAGAAAGCTGTCCCATCGTTTTTAGTGTTGTTAACAAGCGAGCCGGTACACCAAAAAAGACCACTACCCTGTTTAACCAAAATCCGCGCCACCCCGCGCTTTTGATGCTGCCAGTTTTGTCCTTCGCTGCAATTAACAGGCACTTCGCACGACCCTGCATCACCAAAACTTCGTTGTTGCCGTAGTATAACGCCAAGCTGATTAAATTCAAAAGGCAGCTTTTGTAACTTCCGTTTTGAGTTAAACTCAACAATAAACCGGTTGTTTTCAATTATTCCGGGGGTAAAGTAAAGCCCGTTGTTGTTATTGGTAAAGGCACCCATTACCTCATTTAATTGTTTTGAATAAATATAAAGTTGTTGGCCCTGCCGGAGATTAAAATTATTAAAGTAAAGGCTTAATGCAGTAGCCGATGGGGCTTCTATTTCAACCCTCCACACAAAATGATTGGGAGCAACATAACTCCATTTTCCCTTCTGCATGATGGCTTTATTGTTTAAAGGAATTGCAACGCCGGCTTGCATAGGCATCCATTCCCTGCTGTTTTTTGTAAAACGTTGAAGTGTGATGGTATCCGTATTAAAAACAAGGGTTTCTGGCGCAGGTAAAACATGAGTTTTTGCCGTTGGCGTTCCTTTTTCAAAGTGCTGAGCCATTAACAGTGTTGTTGCAAAAACAAAGCAAAAAAGCCAAATAAATTTAAGGTAGTTTTTCATAATCTTCTGTTCAATTGTACAAAAGTAAGTTTTGATTTTGAAATAACGGCATAAATACAAATTTTGTTTTCCGGGAAAATTCAACCGGCAGATGTATTCCTACACTTTATAGGTTGTCGAGGTATTCGGTCGTTTCCAGTAGGCATCATCTTCATCGTCATCTTCATCCTCTTCTTCAAAGTCCCACGAGTATTTTTTTGGCTGTGGGCCTTCCTTTTTAAAATAAAACGAAAAGATAACCCCCGATACCAAACCACCAAGGTGACCTTCCCATGAAATGTGTTCTTTAGGAAAAAACTCGGGGAAAACGCCCCAAATTAAGCCTCCATATAAAAATGCCACCACCAGCGATAATGCTGCCAAATTGGTGTTTTTTCGAATAATGCCACTGACAAAAAGGAAAGATGACAGTCCGTAAACCACCCCGCTAGCTCCAATATGATAGCTGTCTCTTCCTCCAAACCAAACCCATATACCGCTTAAAATCCATATGGAAATTAGTACCTTAAGGGCGATTTTATTGTAAAAGTAAAAAAGGGCGGTACCGAGTATTAAAAAGGGTAGCGAGTTGGCCATAATATGGCTGAAACTTCCGTGAATAAAGGGGTAAAGAAAAATGCCGGGAATGCCGTCAACATGCAAAGGGTGCACTCCGAGAAAGCCGAGATTGATACGGAACAGCGATTCGGTAATTCGAATAATCCACATTATTGCCAACAAAAATCCGGGAATGGTCAGGGCAGTTAAAATCTTTTTTTTCTCGGCTTTATCCATAATGGTGCAAGTTATAAAAAAGCCTGTTCAAATAGTATGCCTAAATTAAATACTTGTGATTCTTGTTGCAGAACATGATGTTGGCTAAAAACAAATTGAATATAGGCATTAACTATTCGTATTAATATTCCGTCCCTGACGGGACTGTTGAATATTGATAAATTATGTTCTATAAATATTTTGTCCCCAACGGGACAAAATACCAATTCATTTTTTTCTTCGGTGTAATGTTCTATAAAAATATGAAAAGTATTAATTGGTTTGATAAAACAGTTAATCAGTCAAATCATAATAATCATAACAATCAGTGTACTATTCGTTTATTGATGTGAAAACCTGAACTAAAAGATATAAAGCGTCAGCATGATTACAAAACCCAGCATAAAGCCATTGTATATCTGTCGAAGCGAATGGTTGGTAACGGTAAGCCGGGCGTATCCTACCAATCCGGAAAGCAAAATTACCATGTAAAAAAGCCACCTCATATTTACCGGATAAACAAGCAGCAAACCCAAAACCACCCCTGCAACGCCCCCCATGCCAATCATGTGAAGGCTTATTTTGGTAAAAAAATTAACCGGTAAGGTTATCAGCGATGTAAAGCCCACCCCAAGCAAAAAGAGGTTGAACAGACCGAGGCTTCCAATGTTTTTTAACGAATACCAGGTAATAAAATATACGCCCGTCATAATGGCCAGAGGTAGCATGCGCTCCTGCCGGTTACTCATCTGAAACGAATCGATAACTTTAAACCTTTTAAGCATAAAAAGTAAGGAGGCCGGAATGGCAAAAGTCATGATAAAGACAAAAACCAACAGATAAAATTTTATGTCGGTTGAATAGTTAAAAACCGTAAATCCGGGAATATAGAAAAACAGCACCAACAAGTAAGTTGGAAAAAGCATGGGGTGAAACAGTACGGAAATGATATTGGAGATTTTTTTTTCCATAATCCGCAATTCTTAAAGCTCCTTGCGAAGTCTGGCAACGGGGATTCCCAATTGTTCGCGATATTTGGCAACGGTACGGCGGGCAACATTGTAGCCTTTTTCTTTTAAAAGATGCGCCAGCTTATCATCGGTAAGCGGTTTTTTCTTGTCTTCGGCTTCAATAATGTTGCTCAGTATTTTTTTAATTTCACGGGTTGAAACCTCTTCGCCGTTTTCTTTGGTCATCGATTCGCTAAAAAAGTTTTTTAGAAGAAAGGTACCAAAATCGGTTTGAACATATTTTGAATTGGCAACCCTTGAAACGGTGGAGATATCCATGCCTATTTTTTCGGCAATATCTTTAAGAATCATCGGGCGGAGCTTGGTTTCGTCGCCGGTTAAAAAATACTCTTTTTGATAATCTACAATGGCTTCCATGGTATTGAGCAACGTGTTCTGACGTTGTTTAATGGCTTCGATAAACCAGCGTGCCGAATCAACCTTTCGTTTAATAAACGAAAAAGCTTCCCGCTGTTTTTTTGACTTTTTACCCTTGCTTAAATCCGATAACATCTCACCGTAGGTACGGCTGACATGCAGTTCGGGCATGTTCCACGAGTTGAGGGTAAGCTCAAGTTCGCCATTGTTGTTGGTAACGGTAAAATCGGGAATGATGTAGTGATTTGTTTTGGTAGTTTCGCTTAGCGAGTTACCCGGCTTGGGGTTAAGTTTTAAAATTTCATCGATAGCTTTTTTGAGCTTATCTTCAGATATTTCCGCTTTTTTAATTATTTTATCGTAATGTTTTTTTGTAAACTCATTAAAATATCTCGAAATTATTCGAATGGCCAGCTCAATTTCAGCGGAAGGCGCTTCTTCCATTTTTTTTCGCAGCTGAATTAGCAGGCACTCTTTGAGGTCGCGTGCACCAACTCCCACCGGCTCAAAATCCTGAATAATTTTTAACACTTCCTCAACCTCTTCACCGGTTGTGGAGATATTTTGGGTAAAAGCCAAATCATCGGCTATGGCATCAACCGAACGGTGCAAATAGCCCGAATCATCAAGGTTGCCTATGATATACAGGCCAATGTTGTGCTTTTTTTCATCAAGATTACGCAACCCCAGTTGGCTGATTAAATAGTCGTGGAACGAAACACCCGAAGCAAACGGAATTTCATGGGGTTCGTCATCCTTGCTATAGTTGTTGGCTTTTAATTTATATTCGGGTATATCATCGTCATCGGTGGTGTTCATATAGTCTTCAAGGTCGTAGTCATCCTCTTTGGCATAATCATCAACCTCATCTTCAGTGCTATCCGAAAACTCATCGCTTGTATCGCCACTTACCTCCTCCGTTTTTTCCAGTGTGTCAACAGTATCGGGTTCCTCCATCTCCAAGGCCGGATTGTCTTCAATTTCCTGTTTAATACGCTGCTCCAACCCAACAGTAGGTATTTGCAATAACTTCATCAGCAATATTTGCTGTGGAGAAAGTTTTTGCAATAATTTTTGCTGTAATCGTTGATTAAGCATGGAACCTTTTTTGTTTCAAATTCATTAAAACAAATGTAAAACTATTTTAGAAATGGCACGATTATAGTGTTAATAAATTTACAATTTTTAACCAAAAAAGAAATGACTGCGTAACAAGTTAAACCACAGTAGATTTACGTTTTTTTAAATAGCCTTGCGTAAAAGATATTAACAATACTAACCCGCTCACAAATGCTGCAATTCGTGCAAGGTAGTCGCCATATTGCACGTAAAAGGTCATTTTATCGTTTTTGTTGAGTGTTGCTTTTAATGCTGCCGGTGTCCAATATTTGGTGCGTTGTAAAATATCTCCTTTTTGATTAATAACAGCCGATACGCCTGTGTTTGCCGAGCGAGCCACATCACGACGGGTTTCAATGGCTCTTAAAACGGAAAATAGCAGATGTTGACGATATCCGGGAGTATCGCCCCACCAGCCATCATTGGTGATAACAAAAATCAATTCGGCTCCCTCTCTTACAAATTGTGCCACATAGTCGCCAAAAACCGATTCGTAGCAAATGGCAGTTCCCACTTTAGTATCCTGATGGGCAGGTTGAAAAACAACAGGTTTATCATCCCATCCCAATGTGCCGGTTACTCCTCCAAGATTGATAGCCAGCTTTTCCAACGGTTTTAAAATGCCGTATGATGGCATCCGTTCCACACCGGGAGTGAGTTTTGATTTGTGATGAAGCTGGATATAATCGGAATTATCAATTAAAAAGGCAGTGTTATAGCTGTAATAGTATTTGTTGCTGTTGGGAAGTTTTCGGGCAGCATTGGTTTTCTTCTCCTGTTTGCCAATCATACGCCACGTACTTGCCCCTATAACATAGGCCAAATCGGGATAGGGTTTAATAAATCGCTTTATGTCGGCAAT
Organism: Bacteroidales bacterium; assembly: GCA_015493215.1. Taxonomy (GTDB): domain Bacteria; phylum Bacteroidota; class Bacteroidia; order Bacteroidales; family F082; genus B16-G9. Next base: position 19,262 of record WGDP01000128.1, read on the forward strand.
GGAAGATGAATAATTGAGTTGATGCTCCCAAATTCCTTCCTGTATGGCACTTTCGGGCGAAATAACAAATCTTGTGCTGTCGGTAATAAGCGGACGGGCCAGTTTTAAATTTCGTTCGATAATTACCTGATGCGGCAACGAAAACTCTTCGTTCCACGGGTCAATGTTAGGCTGAACCACCACCACTTCAACCGGATTTTGCACTTCGTTATAGTGATTGTATATATATAAGGAGTACCAAATGGGGACTGCCAGGAAAAGTACTACACCAAGGATGTTTTTAATTAACCGAACCCTGTTATGAGCCATGATGGCTCGTACCGCTGTAAATATCAAAAAGTTAACCACAAACACCCATACGGTACCCCCAAGTACGCCCGTGTATTGGTACCATTGAATCCATCTGTGTTGCGATGCAAAGCCGTTTCCCAATGTAAGCCAGGGCCAGGTTAATTGCCAGTTCATGTGAAAGTATTCCCACGTAATCCAGTAAAACAGTAAAATGGCAGTTCCCCGTTTGTTGTTAAAAAGCTTCACTTTCGACAGGTGGAAAATATAAAATATAAAAGCCATAAACAGGCTGTTAAAAAACCAGGCAGCCACAGCTCCGGCACCCGTTGAATTCCATATCCACCAGGTGGTTAGTGTGTTCCAAATAAAAAACGCAAGCAATGCATACCAAAACATGCCTTTACGGCCTGAATCTCCCAACTCCTGTTGTACCAGCAGCAACGGAACCCATGCCACAAAAAGCAACAGGGTAAACCCTTTTTCGGGCCATGCCGCTGCCAACATCAGTCCTGTGAGTATTGATAGCAGAAGTAATATGGATTTTTTCATGTGAAATATTTTCTTTTCGGGTTAACTTTAAACAAGTTCAACTACACCTTTTCATCGTGGTATTTTAATCTAAATGCCGCCCCTTCTTTATTATACATCATAATAAAAAACCAGATGGTTACCAGCAGGCTGCCTATTACATAAACCATGTTTTGGGTGTTTCCAAAATTATCCATCGACACTTTTATAGTTCCGTTAAAATGCAGATAATAAACAATTACCGAGGAGGCGTTGTTTACAAAATGTAACCAAATGGCTGTCCACAACGAACCCGAAATTACAAAGGCATACCCCAGCATAATGCCCAGCACAAACCTGGGAAGGAATCCCAGAAACTGCATATGGATGGCGCTGAAAACAAAGGCTGTAATAACAATGCCAAGGTGTACGTTCCGGGTCATTTTAACAAACAAAGGCTGTAAGATACCTCTAAATATCAGCTCCTCGCCCAAAGCCGGCATCAAGGCCATTACCAGTAAATTAACAGAGAGGCCACCCATTGATTCGGTTTTAAGAAAAGCTTCGGTAAGCTTTTGAGCCTGCGCCTCCTTTGAGCGAATCCAGTAATCAATTGCCGTGCTAATGTGGAGGTGTTGATTGATATCCTGCATGTAATTGATAAAAGGTAAAATGGCATAAACAGCAAAAGTGACAATGAGCAAGGAAACAGCAGAAGGCTTTTTGGCCATTTTTAAATAGCCGGCCGGCGAAGAAGAAACAAAAAACCCATAGAACAAAGCCGGCAAGATAAATACCCCAAGCTGACTTAAAAACTGAAAAAACAGGGTAAACGACAAAGCTTTTCCTTCGGGATCGGAAATCAGCACAGCCAGTCGGGCTAGGCTAACACCGAGATACCACTTGCCAATAAGCAGCCCCAACAACGAAACAGCTATACCGAATACAATTACCAACCCCAACAGCAACACCAGTTTTCCGCCGGCTGAAAGATTGGCAAATACAGGATTTTTCATACAAAACGATTTGCAGCAAAGGTACAATTTTTGTCGCCAAAACAGATTATCTTTGCATCCTTAAAAAACAATAAACAAATACTTTTGGTAAAGATAGGCAACATATCGTTGGGTGAAACACCCCTGTTACTTGCTCCCATGGAAGATGTTACCGACCCTCCCTTTAGGTACGTTTGCAAAATGTTTGGTGCCGACTTGATGTACACCGAATTTATTTCGTCGGAAGGGTTGATTCGTGATGCTGCCAAAAGTGTAAAAAAGCTCGATTTTGATGATGTTGAGCGTCCGGTGGGTATTCAGATATTTGGCCATAACATTGATTCGATGGTAAAAGCAGCCCTTTATGCCGAGGAAGCACAACCCGATTTAATCGACATCAATTTTGGCTGTTCGGTTAAAAAAGTGGTGTCAAAGGGAGCCGGAGCGGGAATTTTAAACGACATCCCCAAAATGGTTAAAATGACCGAGGCCATTGTAAAGGCTGTAAATCTGCCTGTTACCGTTAAAACCCGACTTGGTTACGACGATCAACACCGCGAAATAGTCGATATTGCCGAGCGGATACAGGATACCGGTATTAAAGCACTCGCCATTCACGGAAGATTGCGCACAACCAAATACAGTCAGCCGGCCGACTGGACTTTGATAGGCGAAGTTGCCAACAACCCTCACATGCATATCCCCATTTTTGGCAACGGCGATATCACCGATGCCGAAACTGCAAAGCATTTACTGGATACTTATGGGGTTGACGGGTTAATGATAGGGCGCGCCACCTATGGAAACCCCTGGATATTTAAGGAGATAAAACATTTTTTAACCACCGGCGAACTATTGGAAAAACCCGACATCCACGAGCGGGTAAGGGTTATTAAAATACAGCTTCAACGCTCGGTTGAATGGAAAGGTGAACGTACGGGCATACTCGAAATGCGCAAACACTGGGGCAACTACTTTAAAGGTTATCCCAACTTTAAGCCTTTTAAACTCAGGCTAATGAGTACGGAGAGCTACAATGAAGTTCTGTCTGTAATTGATGAGGTAGAACACTATTACGACAAAGAAAGAAACGAGCTGTAATAAATAAGGTGTTTAACCAAACTTTTCCATTTGCTCATCGGTAAGTTCCAAATTATGCCAAACTTTTTGTACATCGTCATCGTCTTCAAACAGGTCGATAACCTTCATGGTTTTTTCGGCATCTTCGTCCGAAAGGGTTTTAGTTTCGTGCGGAATGCGTTGTAATTCTGCTGTTTCGGGTTCTATGCCAAGGTCTTCAAGCTTTTTCATCATGCTGCCAAAGTCCTCCATGGATGTTGTTACATTAAAGTAACCATCCTCCAGCTCAATATCTTCGGCACCGGCATCAATCAACTCCATTTCAAACTCATCAACATCAATATCGCCTTGTGGGATAACAAAAACTCCCTTTCTGTCGAATAAAAAGCTTAATGAACCATTGGTACCAAGGTTACCATTGTACTTATTAAAAATTGCCCGTACATTTGAAACGGTGCGCTGGGTGTTATCGGTAGTGGTTTCAACATAAACAGCAATGCCGTGGGGCAAATACCCTTCGTAAGTAACTTCGCTAAAGTTGGCCGAATCTTTATCTTTACCTTTATTAATGGCTCTTTCAATATTGTCCTTGGGCATACTAACACCTTTGGCATTGGCAATGGCAAGGCGTAAACGAGGATTGCCGTCGGGGTCGGGGCCACCCTCTTTTACAGCAACTGTAATTTCTTTAATGAGTTTTGAAAATATTTTTGACCTTTTGGCGTCTAAAGCACCTTTTTTCCGTTTGATGGTTGACCATTTACTGTGTCCTGACATATCTTTATTTCTGTTTTGTTTAAAATGTTTTCGGGCGATAAAATTAATAAATTTACCGTAAATACCACACTAATGAAACGAATAACTGATTGTGACATTTATTCCCCAGTCGTTATGCTTGTCGGCAGCAAGTTCCGAGCTGTTATCAAAGTTATCATAAACATTGGCACCCACATAAAAGTTGTTAAAAACTTCTATTCTTGCATCCAGCGAAGCATCAAACCGCCACCTTCCCTTAATTGTAAAACTTGGATAGGTGTTGGTTTTAACAGTAATATTAACCTGTGGATCGGTACGTTTATAAAACTCATAGTTAATCATAAAAACGCCTTCCATGTTGTAACTTGTTACATTTGAATCCAAAGTAATTTCGCTGTTACCACTTAGCCCGAGGCCGGTATAAAACAACGACCGGTAGTTGTGAATGATGTCTTTACCGCCTGTAAGGTTTAAATAAGTCCTGTTTTTCAGGTTTAGCTCGTTGTTGCTCGAAAGACCCAATTGTCCCTGAAAACTGTAATGTTGCTTAAAATATCTCCTCGCCGAAATGGTGTTCGACTGTTTTTGAGAAATTATTGAGTCGTTTTGCGAAGTTACCTGATTGTTCCAGTTCATTTGATAGTACCGCTTTCTGTTACGATAATATAAATTACCTGCAAAACTGAGCTGCAAAATTTTTGATGATTTTGAATAATTTCCTCCCAGACTAAAGTCGCCTGAAGTACGCAGCCAAAAACTGTTTTTTATGGGGTATATCTCAATAATCGATTTAAAATCTACCACATAAGTTTGGGTTCTTGAAACAATTTTTACTTTGGCTCCCTCTCCGTTTACCGTATCAAGCGAACCAAAATAGAGCAGCCCGTTGTCGGTACTTATTTGGAACTTCTTTGTTGATTTAACCGACTTAATGTTTTCCACTTTAACGCTTAAAGTCCCCATCCCGCTTACTTTATAGGTTAACAGCCCATACTCCAGTTTTTTTATCTCACCGGTAATAATATTCCCGTTTGTACTTACAAGGGTATCCGTCTTTTGCGCGTAGCTTACCGTTGCAACAAGAAAAAGTAGAAAAGAAAAAAGCAGTGGTTTTTTAATCATTTGAAAACGTGGTTTTTTAATTGGGCAAAAATAATTAAATATGCCATTGACGCCGGTTTTTTTAAATTCCAGGGGTTCCTTTTGATTTGGGATTTAGCCGGGAGCCGATAAATTAGATAGCCCATTCTGTCTGCTACGACGTGGGGTGGTGGTTTTTTTGGCTAATACCTATTTTGATGTAAAAAGGGTTTTATCAAACCAAATAAAACATTACTTATTTTTACAGAATATTTCACTGAAGATGAAAACACAAAGACAATTAGTCCCGTTAGGGACGGCATATTTATAGAAAAATATTTACCAACATTTAACAGTCCCGTCAGGGACGAAATATTAGTAACGATGGCTAACACCTACACCCAATTGTACATTCAATTTGTTTTTGCAGTTCAAAACCGTGCTTCATTAATTCTGCCTACATGGAAAGATGAGCTGTATAAATACATGACAGGAATAGCATCACAAAAAGAAATCATTTAGAGAAGAATACATGGAA